>CP060233.1:0-346232 GCA_023898665.1 Candidatus Nomurabacteria bacterium | reverse complement strand
TCTCTAGGCTGAGGCAACTCAGGTTGAAGAATGACATTCTCATTCGGATATTTACTTGCACCTACGGCAGTTGTTTCCAGCTCTTCGCATAGAAGCCAAGCATATGCTCCTCTGTAGTCATCTCTGTTTTGCCCAACAATACCAGGGTGTGCCATCTTGAAAACTCTAAAACCATCTGCACTCTTTGATGGGAGTTCTTCTACTGCGAATTCTTCGGTAGAAGCGTGTTGGCCTCTTGTAACAACAAATAAGTTCCGCGCATCATAAGTAACAAACCTAATATCATCAAGCACACCTTCTTCAACTAAGCCTGATCCAGCAAGAAGATCTACGCCATCTTGCAGGGTATCAAGATCACTCTCCTGCACCTCATAAGTCTCAAAGTATTTTTGTTCTGTTTTTTGCATCCATACACATATTACCATAAACACTATAAAATGTCCATATCAGACTTAATAAATGTATAAATGATTACCATCGCTCTCGATTTATAATAAAAGATCTCCCTGACAGGAGACTTTTTATTTATAATGAAAATTGGTGACCCCACCGGGAATCGAACCCGGATTGCCAGATTGAGAATCTGATGTCCTAACCGTTAGACGATGGGGCCAGTGACTAATATTATAACAGAGTAGGGGAGATTAGTTAAGAACATTTTAGTGATGTATTTTTGGAGTCTAAAACTCTGTTCTAACTACTCTATACTTAAGCTTAATGACTCAAGAAGAAGCAACTAAAATCCTTCAAATAGGAGTGAACACATTTTTGACTGGGCAAGCTGGCTCTGGCAAAACTTATACTTTAAACCAATTTATAAACTGGGCAAGAGAGCACAGAATTGGGATCGCTGTCACAGCCTCTACTGGCATTGCTGCAACGCATCTTAACGGCACAACTATCCATTCGTGGTCCGGAATTGGCATAAAAGAAGAAATCTCAGAAAAAGACTTAGAAAAACTAGCTAAGCAAAAAGAGCTAATAAAAAGATTTAAATCGACAAAAATTTTAATCATCGATGAAGTCTCAATGCTCTCTAGCAGCTTCTTTGATAATTTGAACTTAGTTTGCAAGCACATGAAAGAGAGTAGCCAGCCATTTGGTGGGATGCAAATAATACTCTGTGGAGATCTATTTCAACTTCCACCAATTAATAAATCATTAAAGAAGCTGGCCATGGTAGTCCACTCTAAAGCTTGGAGCGAGATGAAGCCAGCAATTTGCTATTTAAAAGAGCAGCACAGGCAAGAGTCAGGAGATAACTTAAGTTTAGTCTTAAACAAAATTCGCGCTGGAGAAGTAACATCCGAAGACAGTGTTATCTTAAAAAATAGAATATTAGATACAAAACAAGAGGGGATTACCCAATTATTTAGCCATAATGCCGATGTCGATTTAATAAACGAGATTGAACTTTCTAAGTTAAACACTAAAGAAAAAGTTTTTATCACAGAAAAAGCTGGTAAAAGAGCGTTGGTAGAAAGTCTTATCAAGACTTGTTTAGCGCCCGAAGAACTTAAGCTAAAGGTTGGGGCAGAAGTCATGTTTATAAAAAACGATCAGTCTGGGAGGTACGCCAACGGCACAAGAGGTAAAGTCATTAATTTTAAAGAAGAAACTGGCTATCCAATTGTCGAAACTAATGGAGGCAGGATCGTTATCGCAGAGCCAGACTCATGGTCAATTAAAGATGAAAAAGGACAGGATATCGCTGTTATAACACAAGTCCCGCTAAGACTTGCCTGGGCAATTACCATACATAAAAGCCAGGGCATGACCTTAGACTCTGCCTTTGTAAACTTAGAGAGAGTTTTTGAGTATGGTATGGGCTATGTTGCTCTTTCCAGAGTAAAAACTCTCGATGGATTACATCTATCTGGCTTTAATGAGATGTCTTTAAAAATTAATCCGGCTATCATTAAAATTAATAACCAGCTTTATAATCACTCGGAGCAAGTTGCTAAAAGGTTATCTAAACTTACAAAAAAAGAATTATCTAAAAAAATTGAACAATCAATTAAATTAAAAGGGGGAGTCTTAAAAGCCGAGAGAATAGAAAATAAAGCAATAGATAAAAAAGTAGGAGCAAAAGGCCAAAAGGACAGCCATAAAACATCTGTTAACTTATTATTAGAAGATAAAAGTATTACGGAAGTTGCAAAGCTAAGAGAAGTAAAAGAGCAAACCGTAATTGGGCATCTTGCTAGACATATAAAAGAATCCAATAAACCAAAAGAAGAATTATTAAAGTTTAAAAAGTTTAAACCACCAACTAAACAAATAAGTTTAATTAAAAAAATATTAAAAGGTAATAAAAAGTTAGATCATGACTCTCGATATATCTTAAAAAATCTTCAAACTAAAGCGAGGGACAATGACTTAGATTTAAGTTACGAAGAGCTCGCCCTCGCCCTTATTTGGGCTCAATTTTAAGCTGTGGGATATAATAAAACATAATGAGACTTAATAAATACCTTTCTTTAGGCCTAAACTTAAGCAGACGAGCTGCTGATGACTTAATTGCATCTAAAAAAGTTAGAGTTAATGATATTGTTGCAGCACTTGGCAAAAGAGTAGAAGAAGGTGATGAAGTAAGAGTTTTAGGTAAAATAGTTAAGTTAGGAGAAATTAAAAAAACTTACATACTACTTAATAAGCCAGAAGGATATCTATCTTCTAAGGTTTCTCAGGGTGGAGCTCCAACTGTTTATGACTTACTATCAAAAGAATATAAAAGTTTAAACTTAAATATCGCTGGCCGACTGGATAAAGACAGCTGTGGATTGATTTTATTAACTAATAATGGCGACTATTTAAATGAGATAACTCATCCGAGCTCCAATAAAATAAAGACCTACTCAGTTAAACTGAACAAAAAGCTCGAACAAACTGATTTAGTTAAATTAAAAAGTGGCATACAAATTGGAGACTCACGCCCATCAAAGTTCAAGTCTATAAAAATATTAGATGATGACTCAATCGAAGTTAAACTAACCGAAGGTCGCAACAGACAGATCCGCCGAACTTTTTACGAGCTAGGCTACCTTGTTACTTTTTTAAAAAGAACAGGACTAGGCGAACACAAATTAGGGAACCTCAAAGAAAAAGAGGTTAAGGAAGTAACATATCTCTAACCGAATCATCAAACCTAGTAGCTGTTACGACCCTAGCACCAGAAGTATTAATATTACGATCTCTTATCCCAGGACACCTCCCACATCGTTCGATATCAACCTCTGGACACTCTACGGGAATTTCTTCAAAAAGGCGAAAAACCCTCAAAAATAAGCTTGTTGGAGGCAAAAGCACAGATGAACCTAAGTAATTTCCATCTCTATCAAAAGTACAGGTTATCTCTCCCGTTGCACCTGCTTTATCCTGTACAAAATCTCCCATTAACACCTTCTTTCTTTAATTATTGTATACTATTCAGCTTGAGTCCTTGAGCCACCAACTGCAACTGCGGTCCATTCTGGATGAATTGCTTGAGCACGAAGAGAATCGACGATACAGCCACCACACCTTTTAGCAACATCCTCCGGACACGCAACTTGAGTAGAACCAGCTTCGGTTAAGGTCTGGCTTTCCCTCCCTGCTCGATGCTTTACGTCAACATCCGCTATACGTATTCTTACCCCATCCACTAATTCACATCGACCTGGCTGAGGTGTTTTATCTGCATATTTATTTGCCATAGTAGTCTCCCAATTAATAATTTAGTTTTAAAGATTAATTTACACCCCATGGATAATTAAGTGCAAGCTTAAGTTTGATCAATAGGTCTCGATCTCTCAGGATGTTTACAAGTTGGCACGTCATGAGATGTTTTGAACCAATCCTTTATATCAGGTGAATCAATAATAACAGGAGCTTCTACATAATTTTCTGTTGCACAGGCAACATTCCCAATTCTAAGTGGACAGTTATTACAAACCTTTCTTTCTTCTTCGCACTGTTCATAAACTGTACCAAGTAATGCAGGCCTTCCATACATCTTTACAAATTGTATGACCCTTCTAACTTGATATCTTAATTTCTCTTCCATGCCAATTATTATACAACTTTTTTGCTGAAATGTTTATATTAACAATGTTTTAAGCTATAATTAAGGAAAGCAAAGCTTTCGCAGTCCCGAGCTATATCCGGGATCAAAAGCTATTAAAAATATGCGCGAAAATCTCCCCATTGTAGCAATCGTTGGCCGGACCAACGTCGGAAAAAGCAGCCTAACAAATGCCATGCTTGGCTATGCACGTTCTATAGTTGCTAGAGAAAGTGGTACAACTCGTGATAGCGTTTTTGCAGTAGCAGAATATGATGACAAAAAGTTTTGGCTCGCTGATACCGCCGGCTTAAAAAAAGCCAGTGACGAGTTCGAAACTACTATCCAAGAACAAATCCAAGAAGCATCTGAGGCAGCAGACTTAATCTTAGTCACAGTCGAAGCGGGCGTAATGATTAGTGATGAGGACATCAAGGTCGCTCGACTCGCCAGAAAGAGTGATAAAGAAGTAATTTTAATAATAAATAAAGTAGACAAATTAAAGGATGATGAGCAAACTGAAGCTAATAAGTGGCGTCGACTAGGAATTGAAGATATTTACTTTACGTCTGCTATTCATCGAGACGGAATAGAAGAGGTGTTAGAAAGAATTATCCAAACAGTACCTGCAAAAAATACTTATGAAGATACAGACCTCACCATAGCCTTTCTAGGGCGTCCAAACGTGGGCAAAAGCTCAATCTTCAATGCATTAGCAAAAAAGCAGCAAGCCGTCGTTGCAGACGTCGCAGGTACTACTAGAGACATCAACTCTATTCGTATTAAATATCACTCTAAAAATATCGAATTGCTTGATACCGCAGGTATTAGAAAGCCCGGTAAAATTGAACAGGGCCTAGAAAAATTCAGTGTATTAAAATCTCTTAAAGCTATCCAACAAGCTGATGTCTGTATTGTTTTAATTGATGTAACTGAGCTGGCCACAGGGATGGACCAAAAAATCTTAGGGATGGTCAAAGATGCCAATAGAGGCCTAATAATTGCTGTAAGCAAATGGGATTTATTTGAAGAGAAAGATGCATTTAGCGCAGAATATGTCAGCGCAAAGTTGCAAGATGACCTCCAATTTGTACCTTGGGCGCCGCTTGTCTTTACAAGTTCTAAAGATGACAAAAACCTAAATAAGTTAATAGAAATGGCCACTGTGGTTCAAGAAGAAAGAAAAAGACAGATTAAAACATCAGAGCTAAATAAATGGCTAAGAGATGCTGTAAACCATCATGAACCACCAACAGCAAAAGGGAACTTACATCCAAGACTGCAATATGCTGTGCAAGAACAAGATACTCCTTACCCAAGCTTCCAACTTCACGGTAATCATGTCAGAAAGATCCACTGGAGTTACAAAAGATACCTTGAGAAATCACTCAGAGAAAATTTTAAGTTTACTGGCACACCAATAGAGATCTGGTTTATCCAAAAAGAAGTGAGGGGAGTCAAAAAGAGAACCACTTACAAAGACGCATTAAAATCTAAAAAGAAGACTTAAGTTTCTCTGTTATACTTTAGATTATGTCGATTATTTCTAAATCTCCTTTTAATTTTAAGCTTGGCTGGAAAGAAACTAACCCAAAGCTAGAAGGCTCGCAGAATATCTCTTTAAAAGACGGTGGTTTTGTTAGGTTAATAGTGGGCTTAGGTAACATTGGTAGTCAGTATGTAGGTACTCGGCATAATATCGGTTTTGATATTTTAGATAAATACGCTAAAGAGAATGAGTTTCCTACCTTTAAAGAGAATAAAAAGTTTTTTGGCTTAACTTCGGAAAAGTTTATTGAAGGAAAAAAAGTTATATTGCTAAAACCTACTACTTTAATGAACTTGAGTGGTAAAAGCGTTCAAGCAGTAGCTAATTTTTATAATATTACTGAACAAGATATAACCGTCATCCATGATGAGTTAGATCTAAATTTTGGAGATGTCCGCCAAAAAAGAGGCGGAGAGGGCAAGAGCAGTCATAATGGCTTAAAAGATATTACCCAAAAACTAAAAACATCAGATTATAAGAGAATAAGATTCGGGATTAAAGGACCAATACTACCCATGATGGACGCCAAAGTTTATGTACTGGGTAAGTTTAATAAACAAGAACAAGCTAAACTTAAGAACCTCATCAAAGAAGCTGTAAGCTTAATTTAAAAACAAAAATATAAAAATATAAAAATTCAAAAACCCCCTTCGGCCTTGCAGAGTAAACTGCTGGTATTAATTCGAGGGTGGGCATCGAATTAATACCGGGCTTGAGGGGGTATTAGCACTTTCTTCAATAAAATCAAGCCAGAAAACTTACTAAGCGAGTGCCCTAAACGGTGACGGTAAAATATACGCCGTACTTTAAAACCCCTAGACCACCCATAAGTCTGACCAGAATTGAAGGGGTTAGCGCGCTTTCATCTAGCTAATTGGTCCTAAAAATATGTAAAATAAATTTAGCGAAAGATTAACTTATAAATTTAAGTCAGCTAAATTAAAGTGGAGGGTAGTAAACTTCGTTAATAGCTATGAGACTTAAAAAGATTAACCAGCCGGAAAAACGACCAACTAAACTCTAAAAAAGCGCTCTAACCTTTGTCGAATAATAAAATTCGACGGTATTTATAAGTACATAAGTGTAAATCACTTTTATAGTAACTTACCTACATTAACCATCCTATCATATTAGATGCAATAAAGTCAACCCTTCTATAAGATACATATATGAAAACACGCCATATAACCATCAAAGACGCCGAATACCCAAATTTACTAAAAGAAATACCCACCGCACCACAACGCTTATGGTTACTAGGTGCCAAGCTTAATAATGACGAAAAACGACTAACCGTAGTAGGCACACGTAAGCCTACATTTTACGGAAAAAAAGTGTTAGATAAACTCGTCAAAGAAGTAGCTTCAGCAGGGGTAACCATAGTTAGTGGGCTTGCTATTGGGACTGACTGTTTAGCTCATCAAGCCGCACTTAATGCCGGAGGCAAAACAATTGCAATACTACCCGGAGGACTAGACAATATTTATCCTCCAGGTAATCGAAAGTTAGCTCAAAGAATACTAGATAGTGGCGGGACTCTCATAAGTGAATACCCAGAAAACACCCCGACTTTTGCCTGGAATTTTGTAGCCAGAAACAGAATCCAAAGCGGCATATCAGAAGCTGTACTAATTATTGAAGCCGCAGAAAAAAGTGGTACCTTAATAACCGCTGATTTTGCTATAGAGCAAAATAGAACCCTTATGGCTATACCAGGAAATATCGATAGTTTAGTTAGTATAGGAACTAATCAACTAATAAAAGAAGGCGCTACACCAGTTACTTGTGCTCAAGACATCTTAGAAGCCTTAGGCGTAAATATAAAAGCCGCCAAAGTAGCTGAGTATAAGCCTGAGAATCAGACCGAGAAGAATATCTTAAACTTAATAAGATCAGGTACTTCACAGAGTGAAGAAATCCAAGTAAAAAGTAAGTTAGATGCCGTAGAGTACAGTACAGCTCTCACCATGCTCGAGATAAAAGGAGTAATAAGTCAGTCAGCCCCAGGAGTATGGGATATCAAATAAGTATGTGCTTTAAAACGCTAACGCTTGACTATATAATAAGAGATATATAATATCAGTCCCTACACGCTTTAATTAGCCCTTTAAGAAATAATATGCCAAAAAACCTTGTAATCGTAGAGAGTCCTGCTAAAGCCAAAACCATCCAAAAATATCTTGGAAAAGACTTCGAGGTTAAGTCTAGCTTTGGCCATATAAGAGATCTACCAGGAAAAGGCATGAATGTTGATATAAAAAATAACTTTGAGCCTAACTACGAAGTATCACCAGAAAAAAAGAAAACGGTAGCTGAATTAAAAAGAGCCGCTAAAACTGCCAAACTCGTTTGGCTAGCAAGCGATGAAGATAGAGAAGGGGAGGCAATCTCTTGGCACCTTGCTGAGATCCTTAAGCTTAAGCCAGAAAATAGGAGAAGAATCGTCTTCCACGAAATTACCGAAAATGCCATTAAAAATGCAGTCGAAAACCCTCGTGATATAGACGAAAAACTAGTTGACGCTCAACAAGCAAGAAGAATCCTCGATAGAATAGTAGGTTACGAACTCAGCCCGATGCTCCAAAGAAAGATTACCAAGGGCTTGAGCGCCGGAAGAGTACAGAGTGTAGCAGTAAGATTAGTTGTCGAACGAGAGGAAGAGATTAAAAACCACAAGGCTGAAGAATACTACAAAATAAAACTAGTAGTCTCTGCCAAAGGTGAAGAGTTCGAAGCTGTCCTCAACAAAAAACTAAAAACAATTGAAGAGGCCAAAGAGATTTTAGAGGACATTACCGGAGATAGCTTAAAAGTTGCAGAGATAACAAAAAAGCCTGGTAAAAAAACTCCACCAACTCCGTTTACGACCTCCAGTTTACAACAAGCCGCGAGCTCAACTCTCGGGATGAGCCCAAAGAATACTATGAGCAACGCTCAGAGGCTCTATGAAGCCGGTTTAATTACCTACATGCGTACAGACAGCCTAAACTTAAGCGAGCAAGCTCTGAAGAGCCTAGAAGATCTCATTCCAAAGAAGTATGGCAAAGAATATCTAAATATAACTCGCTATAAATCAAAAAGCGCCGGAGCCCAAGAAGCGCACGAAGCAATTAGACCAACCGATTTTACAAAATATTCTGCCGGAGCCGACGAATACCAAAAAAAACTTTATAGCCTAATTTGGCGCAGAACTGTTGCCAGCCAAATGACTGCCGCTCAATTAGAAAAAACTGTTATTAAGCTTAAGAGTCTAGGTTCGGATCAAATATTCGAAGCAAGTGGAGAAATCCTAAAATTCGAAGGCTTTATAAAAGCATACGGAAGAAGTGGCGAAGATAGGATTCTGCCAGACCTCGACCAAGGTGATGAAGTTAAGCTTAATAGTGGTGAAGCTCATTTAAGCTATGGTAAAAAACCAGGTCGCTTTACAGAGGCGAGCTTGATTAAGAAGTTAGAAGAACTTGGTATCGGCCGTCCATCAACTTACGCTCCAACCCTAAGTACTATCCAAAATAGAGGATATATAGAAAAAGCTGATAAAGAGGGTACTCCGACAGAACTTAAGTTCCTTAAGCTTAGTAATAATAAAGTTCAAGAAGAGGTTGAGACAGTTAACATCGGGGCCGATCGAGGCAAGTTATTCCCCACAGATACAGCAATTGTTGTGACAGCATTTCTCAATGAGAATATGCCAGACATCATGGACTATAAGTTTACGGCAGAAATGGAGGCCAAATTCGACGAGATCGCTGACGGTAAACATAAATGGCAAAAGGTTATTGCCGATTTTTATAAAAACTTCCATAAAGGAGTAGAGAACTTAACCGATGTTAAGCGTAGTGATGTAGGTCAAAGAATATTAGGAGAGGATCCAAAAACTAAAAAGCCAGTTATTGCTCGTATTGGTAGGTTTGGCCCGATGCTACAAATTGGAACAGTTGAGGACGAAGAAAAGCCAGCCTTTGCTAATATGCCAGCTGGCAAACAAATCTCTGATGTAACTTTAGAAGAAGCACTAGAGATGTTTAAGCTACCTAAAACTATTGGTGAGTTCAAAAATGAAGAAGTTAAAGTTAATATTGGCAGATTTGGTCCGTATTTAATGCACGCCGGTAAATTCATCAGCATAAAAGGTTACGACATGCATACGATAACTTTAGAAGAGGCGATTCCACTTATTGAAGAAAACATCGAAAAAGAGAAAAACAAATACGTTGCTGACTGGGGAAATATCCAAATCATCAACGGACCATATGGACCATACATCAAAGATGTCAAAAAGAAGAAGAACGCAAAAATCCCAAAAGACGTTGAGCCTAAAGACATCACCGAAGAACAAGCCAAAGAGATTCTAGAAAAAGCCCCAGACAAACCAAAACGTCGCCGATACCCATCCAAAAAATAAGCTTTTTTAATCCCTCTCCCTCGGGAGAGGCTAGGTGAGGGGTTGTAGAAGTTTGCTAAACTTAACCCATGAGCAAAGACATATCCATTGGCCCAGGTATTCTCAACGGTAAATGCACCTACGCAAACCGTAACTTCAAAAAGGGGGAGATCGTAATGAGCTGGGACTTACTAGAGGTCTCACAAAAAGATTTCGTAACAATGCCAAAAGAAGAGAAGATCTTTGTTCATTCTTTCTGGGGCAAAATGTATAAGTTCAGCTTTCCTGCCTGCTATACAAATCACTCGCCAAATGCGAATACTATAGCGGATTATGAGCAATTCTGTGATCTTGCTACAACGGATATCAAGAAAGGAGATAAGATTACCACGAACGCGACTTTAGAGTATAAATTTGAAGTAGAATCCTTTTTAGAGACAAGAGAGGGCAAAGAACTAGAGGATTTTACTTGGGTTTCTGGAGGCTACCGCAACGCAGAAGTAATGTACAAAGTTAACGGAGAGACCAAGCACCTTAAGCTTAAGCGGGTAGGGAACTGGCAAATCATTAGCTAAAACATTCAGAATAGTGATATTTTTTACATTATGTGCCCAAAGGCTTGCATAGTCAGTATTTTATGTGATAATATTAATACAACAATGCTTGTACAAATGTCTATATTAAGTTAAGCTTAAACAAACATTGTACAGGACAAGTGGAGACTTTAAATTCAAGTTTAAAATAATATAACAGGGCAGGGGAGTGGAGCCCTTAAAAACAAGAGAAGATTTATAGGTTAAGTAATATGGCAGAAAACACATCAGAGAAACAAACCCAGTTAGAAGCTTTAGTAAAGAGCATTATGGATGACCTTTACAAAGATAGAGAAAGGGACATTATCTCTGGTAGATTCGGTTTAAACGGCAAAAAGAAGACTCTCGATGCCATCGGTAAAGAGTATGGCGTTACTAGAGAGCGTATCCGTCAGTTAGAGAAGGGGATTGTAATCCGTCTTCAAGTTAAAGCAGAAGAGGGCAAATTAGCCGGCTTTAACGAATATGAGTCTAAACTTGCTGATCTAATCGAAAAGAGTGGGGGAGTTTGCACAATATCTCAACTTACCGAACTAGCTGGAGAAGGGAAGAGCTCTGAAGCTGTTGCCAAAAACTCATTTATAACTTTAGTTTCTAGCCGTTTAGTTCTTGTAGAAGAATCTGACAACTATCACCAAAGTGCTGTACTTGCTAGCCACTACAAAAGCCCATCAGAAGCCCTAAAAGAAGTTGACTCACTTGTAAACATCCTTACAGAAAACAAAAAGCCTATATCAATCTCTGAATTAAAGCGAGCTAATAACTTAAAAGAATCAGAAGCAGAAATAGAATCTAAGATACTAGTTTCTACCCAAACCTACGAAAGAAAAGGACTATGGGGTCTAAAGAGTTGGTCATCTGTTAACCCAAAGAGCATTAAAGACAAAATCTACATTGTTTTATCAGAGAACAAAGAGCCAATGCACTTTAGCGAAATCTACAAAGCGATCCAAGCCGATAGCACTTTTGCTAAGCGTGAGTTCACAATCCAAGCTACCCATAATGAGCTAATTAGAGATGCCCGTTACGTTCTAGTAGGTCGTGGTAGATATGCTTTAAAAGAGTGGGGTCACATCGAAGGCACAGTTGAGGATGTCATCGAAAAAGTACTTCGTGATAACGGTAACAAACCTATGCACCGCGACGAGATAATCAGAGGTGTACTTCGATACCGACAAGTTAGAGAGACTACAATCGTTCTAAACCTCCAATCAAAGCCAAAGTTTAAACGTGTCGCCACAGCAACCTTCCAACTAGCCGATTAGTGCATATTCAAAAATTTGAAAAATAACTATGACAGGCCCAAACAAATATCCAGTTAATGAGGGCATCTCAGGCTACTGGGATACACTATCCCCGGAAGATCTTGCAAGATATGATCAAGCACTTGATTATGTCTTTGATTATATAAAAATCGCTAGGGTAGTCAGAACCGGAGGCGATGAACTAAGTGCCAAAGCAATCGCGGGTATAAATAGCCATATGCCTGATCCAATTACTTGCTTTAGATACAAAGGTTATTTGATAAAAACTGACCTGCCAATAGAATAATAAAATGTACAGTAATTATACTGAACCACAAAATTTATAAAATATGCCACAAGAGCAACCAGTCACAGTATCAACCTCCCATTGGGAGTATCTAAGCCCCGAAGAGCTAGAACAACTTGGTATAGCAGGTGCAGTCAAAAGATTAACCACTATAAATGATCAACTCAAAAACATCCCTCCGAATCATCTTGAGCTAACTGGCGACTGGAAAATTGCATTAACAATAGAAATGCGCGATCAAGCTCTCGCACAAATTCAAAGAGCATTAGGTTTAGATGGAGATGGAGAAGTCAGACGACCAATTAACGGATATCGCGGTGAGCTAGATGCTTTATCGGATACATCAAGTCATAGATCACTACCTTATGAGAAAGATAGAGGAATCATTATTTCAACCGATCATCTTTTAAGCTTAAAAGAAGTACCTGGCATAACAGAAGATCAATACACATAAGAAGCAAAGATTATTATGACATCTCCCAATAAAGCAGCGTCGAAAAAATCTAAAAGAAAAGATACGGAAAGACCTGCTTACCTAAGAGACTTCCCATTTGAACTTACCAAGGTCTGCATGGCAATTGAAGACTTTAAGCTTGGAAATACAGTAAGTCCAAAAACAGGCCTTAGTCTAACCGAAGCGCATAGTATGTCAGTGCTCATGTTTACTGATCCATTTGCCACTAAAATGCAAAGAGCTATATGCGACCAGTTATGTCGAACTCTGCAACCATGGTTAATTGCTCCTAGAAATTTTGATGAGCCAACTAGCATAGCGCGCATAAGTAATTATTTAAACGCTCAAAGTGCATACATTAATGAGCAAATTCATCCAACTCAAGTAATGGTTCCATGGCTACAAGAGATTCGCGATCAATCTAGTAAAAGAAGACTTGATGAACTAATCGTGCAGTTCGGACACGATGCTATCAAACCCAATGTTCGAATAGATTTTTTAGAATAAAAGTAAGAACTAGTACAAAGATAGTACAAAATACTCTAATAAAAATGTAATAGAGATGTAGTCATTTAAATATAGAACAAATAAATAAAAACCAAGGGAGTACAAATAAAAGATTTTCTATAAACAAAATAATTAATACAAAATATGTAAATATAACAAAAAGAGAAGGGTGAGATTAACAAATTTAACAATATTGATATAACGTCGCACAATGTATATTTTACGACATGCAAGTAACGAACACTATATGATTCAACATACCTCTTCTGGAGTGTAGTAACAGATAAGAAACCAGTAAATACCTCTAAAAAGAGATTCTGTACTTCTACATATCATAATTTAAGCTCATACCTATGGACTTAAACCACTACTTCGAGAGTACTATCAAATAACTGCGTAAGCGTGAAATATGTTTAACATTTATTTGACTTTTCCACATTATAAGTTTAGATATATACTTGACAGTTTTCCACAATATTGTATTATATGTAGATAATTGACTCCTATCACATAAGATCGTAGAATATACTTCCTTGTTTACATACCCTACCCTAGTAGAAAGATGCTAAAAATTTATACAAAGACAAGACATACATTGGTAATAGAGTTTATAAAATTTAAAAACTTATTAGTTAAGTACAAAAACAGTACACAGGGAGTAGTAGGATAGTGGTTCAAATAAAAACCAACCACTACCCTCTAAATATATCTAAACTTAAGATATCTGCAAATACTACCGATACAAAACGCGTTCAGGGGTCCGAACATCAATATACCCCACTCCTTTCATCACCTCTACCCCACCCTTTTGAATAAACTTAATAGTTCTTGCAGCTGCAATTCCACTCCTTGTTACATCTTCATCAATAGAAAAAATAACTCTAGTTTCAAAGCCATTAATCAGGACCTCAACATCTTTAAAACTTTGAGCATCAATATTAATCTTTATTGGGTCAATCCCCTGCTCTCTCAATACTGGAATAACTCCGACAACCCAAGAAAGCTTATCAGAGCTTGCCAAAACCTTAGATCCTGACTCTGCCCCTAAACCACTACCCCCAATCTCTAAAGGCTTAAATTGTGCAACAAAATTGGGAGGAGGCTCAAATACCCTACCCTTCTGGTTAACGTATGTAGGTTTTCCATCTGTCCCTATCCATTTAACAAGGGGGCTATTTGTCTTAATTTCTGCTTCTGTTCTCATTCTAAAAATATTGAAATGAAGCTTAATAATGTTTACCTCATCTCGATTATCTATTAAACTACCCTCAATCGAACGATATCTTAAAAAAGCAGGACGTACATAGCCAAAAAGTCCTCCATCTAAATCTTTATTCAGATCTATCTTTAAATCACTCTCATAAGCAGTTCCTGCACCATTATCTAAAATAATGTGTACTCTCTTGGAGCTAATGCCAATAATTGCATAAATAACTAGCACTGTTAAAACAACCATTAAAAACTTTAAAGTTAATCTCGCTCTTATACGTCTATTCTTACGCTTTTGTTTTTCTTTAATCTCTCTATCCACCTCTTTCTTTTTTTCTTGCTCTAAATTATTAATGTTAGCGTTAGGGCGCCATACTCCAGTGTTAGCAAGAGAATTAAGAGTAGTATTCTCCTTTGATACGCTTAGCTTCTTTTTTTGCGAGGTCCTTGTTCTAGACGAGACAAAGACTACCTCCTCACCCACCTCTGTATTTTTTTTATTATTCTTGTTGAACATCATTTATTTTCTTTTAAGGCTAAAAGTTCTTCTACAATTTTCGTAACCGTATCAGGTTTTGCCAATAATGAGATCCTCTCACTTAATTCTGCTCTACGGCGCTGATCATCTAGTAAAAACTGGATCTCTCTAATAAATTCTTCCGGCTTATTCAAAAGCTTATCCTGATCAGCGACTAAAGCGGCACCTAGCTCATCCAAAATCTGACCATTTTTCTTCTGGTCTGTTAGTCCAGCAGGAATTAAAATAGCCGGCTTAGCACTGTTGGCGAGCTCTTGTATAGCGCTAGCACCAGCTCTTGATACAACTAGATCACTCACCGCATATAGCTTTGCTACCTCAGTTGTAAAATCAAAGGGTCTATACAATTTAGGATTATTTAAACTCTTTTTAATCTCTTTAGCTTTTTTACTATCATCGCTGGAACCTGTCTGGTGAATTACCAAAATATTTAGCTTATTTAAATAACTAATCGTACAAAAAACCAGTTCATTTATTTTTCTTGCACCCAAACTACCTCCAGTTATTAGTACTGTTTTAACTTTTTGATCAATTAACAACTCAGATTTAATCTCTTGAGTAATCTTATTAGAAAATTTTTTAAAATCACTGTTTACAGGCACACCAACAAAATTTTTACTAAGTCTATCCACCTCGTCAACGCTTTGGGGCATACCAGTGAGGGTTTTAACTGCCCACCTGCCAACAATCTTGTTAGTAAGTCCTGGTCTCGAATCAGAATCATGCACCAATATCGAAGCTTTCTTCCTATTTGCAAAACAGTACTCTAATGATCCGGTCCCACCCTTACAAAAAACAACTTCTGGAGGATATTTAATAGATATTAACTTTGACTGAATAATACCAATTATAGATTTAAAAAGATCCCTTAAGTTTAAAGCTTGAGTCCTTATATCTATTAGTTCTCTAAACCTGCTTCTCGAGTATCTTCTAAATCTGCCACCAGACACATGTTTGAGTAATAAATTATTTTTATACTCAGAAACTAGCTCTTTAAAAATTTGCTCACTTCTTTTTTTATAACCTCTATCTGTAATGACTAAAATTTTAGATCCTGGCTTTTGCTTAAAAATTTGTTCAGCAATATTTTTTAAAGGAACCACATGTCCCCCTGTCCCACCGCCAACTAAGACGATCCACCTACTATCTTTATTTTCTAAGCTTAAATTATTCACAGTCTAGTGTCCTCACCAAATCCTATAATTTTATTTCTTTTATAAGTAGAGAGGTTGAGCACAATGCCCATCATCGTCATCATTATAACCAAATTAGTACCTCCTAAGCTAAAAAATGGAAGTGGAACTCCAGTAAATGGAATTAATCCCAGAATTGATCCCATGTTGACCGCAAAATTGCCAACGACCCAGCCTGTAATTCCTGCCATAACAGTTCTCCAGTACAAATCTAGACCCTGCATTACTTCTAACATCTTTTTTATTAGTGTTCCAAACAAAGCAAGTATTACTATCGACCCCAATAGTCCAAACTTTTCTGCGTATACCGCAAAGATAGAGTCACTTGGTGCTTCTGGTAAATAGCCAAAAGACTGTACACTTTTCCCTACTCCACGGCCATATATACCTCCACTTCCTATTGCAATAAGAGATTGTCTTAAGTGATAATCTGCTGGCGACTCTACCTCTGCACTATCTTTTAAAGAGTTATTTGACCCAAGAAATGACAGTAATCTCGCTCTCCTATAGCCAAACATCATAATACTTAAGATTAATCCCACAAGTGCAACGACAGCCAGTTTTGTAATAACTTTTCTAGACACTCCTCCAGCAACCAAAATAAATAACATAATGGTAGCTATTACTAAGGTTGTTCCTAGATCTCTTTGTAAGATTAAAATAAACAGACCGATAATTCCCGAAATAACTGCTAGATACATAACCTGAGTATTAGCATCTTTTGATTCTGACGACTTAAAGTATACGGCAACACCGCTCAAAAAGAAGACGACCCCAGCTTTTACTAACTCAGAAGGCTGCATATTAAAAGGCCCCACCTCAATCCACCTCCTACCTCCATAGACAACCTTCCCTATGCCAGGGATTAAGATCATTAGACATAGTAATATGCCTAAACCTAAGATGTATGGTGCATATTTTATTAAGAAGTCTAATTTAGGAATTTTGTAAGCGATTAACATTCCGATTAATCCTACTAGTAAGAATAATGTCTGTCGGCCTAGACCTCCGCCAGTTCGTTTTAATACCGCAGGCCCTATCGCATACAAAGTTAAAGTACCCAGTGCAATCATTAACATCACAATCACTAAAATCGAATAATCAGCTCTTTTCCTTCTCTTACCTTCAAAGCTAAACTTAACTGTTAGTTTTTTAAATAACTTTACAGCCCAACCAAAACTTAACATCTTGCTTAAATCAGAATTATTACCTATCAAGTTTAGGGCACGAGTGTCCACTCCCCTTCTTTCAGCCCTACTTGAGTCAAATTTAATACCCCTTCTACTTTGTTGATTATTTAATTGCATAATATAAGTTTATAATTTCTTAGGTTGGTAGTAATCTAATATCCAGTTCATAGTATCTACTAGTATCGGGATAGCGGTTTTAGTTCCTGCAAAATGTACTAGAGCCGGATCTTCTACCTTTACCATGACAATATAAGTACCCTCCCCGGTCTCTATAAATCCATAAGCCGTTCCTCGCTCTCTTGTCTGAGAATAAGTTCCATCATCTTGCAAAAGCTGAGCCGTTCCTGTTTTTGCTCCAATTTTATAACCCTCTCTTTTTGGTATATAAGATGCTTGGCTCATCATATGTTTAACTTGGTCCTCAGTATTCTTACTAACCACATCAGATTTAACAATTTGAGGCTTCAATTCTTGACCACCGATACTTTCCACTACACTGGGCCTAATGTAGCTTCCTCCGTTCATAATAGAAGAAAGTGCTGCTGCAGCCTGTATAGGACTAGTCTGCATACCCTGTCCAAAGGTCATATTAGAGTACCTAACTGCGTTACCCTCTTGATCTTTAGGTTTGTACATCAATCCCGGATTCTCACCAGAGACATCAATACCCGTAGGTGAATTTAAGTTAAATCTATCAGCAAAATAATTATACAATTTTTCTTTAGCTTGATCATTTATCTCCCCTTCACCACCGAGCTGCTTAAGTGCATGGACTACTCCCGTATTCAAGGAGTACTTGATTACATCTGTCATTGTTATAACCCCGGTGTGTCCATCCGTAGCATTTTTGATAATTCTATCCCCTACTTTTACAGACCCAGAATTATTATAAGTTGAGTCTTTATTAACCACCCCCTCATTAACAGCACCAGCCATAGTTAAAACTTTAATAATAGATCCAAGCTCTTCTGCATCACTGACATTATTATTTCTAAAATTCTCATTGCTCTCAGCTTTAAAGTATTCAGCAGGATCATAATCGGGGGCTCCAGCCATGGCTAAAACCTTGCCAGTCTCAGCCTTCATTATCATTACACTAACTGATTTAGCCTTATACTCTATTCGTTTAGATCTCGCCATATCTTCTAAATGAAACTGTAAGCCACGATCTAAGCTTAATACCACATCTTTACCCTGCTCAGCAGGCACTTCTACTGTCTGCTCTTCTCCAGGCAATAATAATGGTGCACCATCCGCTGTTGCCAAAGCCTTCAGAGAGCCTGTTCTGCCCGCCAAATCTTTATTATAAAATTGTTCAACACCATACTGCCCTTCTCCTTCAGTATTTACAAAACCAAGAACATGGCTGGCCAAACGCCCTTCAGGATATTCTCTTTGCGGAATAGACTCTAAAAATAAACCATATATTTTTAAATCGTTTACTTTTACAGCCTGTTCTCTAGTAAGTCTTTTTGAAAGTGAGACGTAACCTCTCTTCCTATTATCATCTAATAGACTTTTAATCTTTAATTTATCTTCTCCAGTTATATCAGCAAGCTTAGAGCTTAAGTCTCCAAAGTCTTCTGTTAAGTCTCGAGGGCTTGCAGAGAGGTTATACACGCTACTATTAACTGCGAGAGGCACTACTCCATCGCGCTCTTTAATAAAAATATTTCCTCTATCGGCTTTAAGTTCCCATCTTCTGAGGTGTTCCTCCCTGGCCAAATTTTGATAATAACTCTTCTGGAATACCTGTAACTGAACTAACCTTAGTCCAATTATTGTAAAGATAATCAAACACAGCCACTGCAAAGTAGAATTACTATTTTGGTTAGCCCTGCCGTCTTTCATCATTTTAGTTAATAGAGTACGAAAACAAACACTTTTCGCTTAAGCTTAACCCATTATTATTACAGACTCATCGCTGTTAATCAATAAATACTTAAGCTTAGAAGTTTTTATTCAGCAAACTGCACGTCGCTTGGAGTATTTAGAGTCCCAGCAACTTCACTCTTTTTAAGCTCATCTAAAGATTGCATCTTAGCAACTTCTACACTTAAGCTCTGGTTCTCTTCTTTAAGAGATGAAACTTTTGCCTCCATCTCACTTATAGGAGCCGCCAAACTTCCCGCTTTTGTTGCTTGAGAGACGTAAAACAAACCTAAAATCAGTACAATAACAATTGCTAAAACACTTCTACTTACATCACCGAATCTTCTAACATCTTGGATCTTTTGTCCTAGAGTTCTATTTTGTCTCCATCCGTAGTTGCTGCGAATTGCACTAGCTTGGTAGTGTGTCATTTGTAGTATTATCCCCTTTTGTTTTTACTGTTTTTATTTTAACTGTAAGTAGATTAAGCACGCCCCCATCTGAAAGTAACAAGTGATAGGAACCAGCTTAAATTCTTCTCCCCTAATCTTTATCTACTACATTTATTAAATGTAAAGAAACTAGTGGATGCAACAATGCCAAAAATACTCTACCTATATAACCTTTTGGTAATTTACAGAGCGCATTCTAAAACACTCTATAAGACTATTAAAAATAGTCTACCCTAACAAGGGGCAGACTAATTAGAAAGTTACTGAACTTGAACAGTTAGTTTCTTTCTTCTTGAAACTTTGCGAATTGTAAGAGCCATAGTGAGTGCTCCCCTTTCTTCTTTTTATTTTTTTATATGTTTGTTTTCGTAAATTACGGATCTAAGAATCGCGCTCCTCGATCTTAAGTTACGAACAATATCTATTGTATCAGAAGACTTAAGCACTTTCAAGTCTTTTACCACTCCATCATATTTTCCACTGTTTTCTTTAAAGAATTTCTTAACAATTCCATCTTCTATACTATGAAAAGTAATGATTGCCAACCTAGCACTCTGTTCTAATATACCTGTTATATTATTTAATAATTCTTTTAACTGCCACACCTCATTATTTACTTCTATTCTGATAGCTTGAAAAGTTCTTGTAGCTGGATTCTTTTTACTGTACCCCGGGTAAACTTTAGCAACTAAAGTTTCTAGCTCAGATGTTTTATTGAGTGGTCTATTTTCTAGAATTAAATCTACAATTCTCTTTGCTCTAGGCTCATCACCATAAGATTCTAGTATCTCTACCAAATGCTTTTTAGAATAATTATTTATGATTTCTTTAGCTGTTATATATTGAGATCTATCCATCCTCATATCAAGCTCAGAGTCATTCTTAAAACCAAAGCCTCTATCTGGCTGGTCCAATTGCACAGATGAGACTCCTAAATCAGCTAAAACAATATCAAACTTATTTCCTTCTTTAGCCAGTAATTTTATAGCTCCGGCAAAGTCACTTTTAATAATTCTAGCTCTAGGAAATTTTTTTTTGAGATGTTCAACCGCAAAATCATCTCGATCAACTAAGGTAGCTAAAGATTCGTCTCCGATAACTTTAATAATTTCTTTCGCATGCCCACCATAACCAGCCGTTAAATCTAGGTACTTTTCACCTTTCTTGGGCCCCAAAACCCTCACAGTATCTTCCAGCATAACCGGAACATGCAAATCATCACTCATTAACTAAATTATAACAGCTTAAAGTATCAAAAAAATCTATGGGATGAAACTTAAGTTTTTTAGAACTATGTTTTCAAAGTCACTTTCGTAATCTTTAGATTCTGTCCAAACAGTTAAAACTTTATCTCTTATTGGGAATACCACTAAAGTTCCGCTAGTATCCTTCTCTAATGCCCCGCGAATTTTAATTCCGCTAACATTACTCACTTGTACAGTACTGATTTCTAAACCGTCCTGAGCACTCTTCTTACGATAGCTGTTTAAAACACTGTTGTAATCATCTGTTTCTAGAGTCATTCTAAGGGCGTACTTAGTATCCCTAGATATTTCTGGGACGTAATCTGGATATGCATATAGATTTATCTGCTCTCCAGAACTACTTGCTTCATTTAAAGCTAAATAATAGCTCCAAGTTTTTGGGAATCCCACTTTTATTGATCCATATTGAGTAGGGCTAGTCCAAAACTTGTAAGGAGCTTTTTCTTTCTCGTCAAACTCAGCTTGCTTTTGCTCTGATATTACCTGAGATTGCTTAGCTACTTCTTCGCTAACCTTACTGTCAAAATTTTTTTTATAATCGCTCACTTTTGACATTTGGCTCAGACCAAAAATCAAACTTACCACAAGCAAAATACCACAAGCAATTAAGCCTAACAAAAGTGGATTTGCAGAACCTTTATTATCTAACTTTTTGAACTTAACCATAATCATATATTCTACCAGATCTCCTCTAAATCTCCATTTAAAACTGAATCAATTTTTGATGTCTCTTTATTACTTCTTAGGTCTTTTACTAATTTATAAGGATGCAATACATAATTTCTAATCTGATTTCCCCAAGCTGCCTGCTCGTTTGGTCCTTTTAACTCATCAATTTTTTCTTTATGTTGCTCTAGCATTAGGGAGGCCAGTCGTGACCTTAAGACCTTCATAGCGACTTCTCTATTTTGTAGCTGAGATCGTTCATTCTGGTTACTAACTACAATCCCAGTCGGAAGATGTGTAATCCTAACTGCAGAATCAGTAGTGTTAACACTTTGACCACCATTGCCTCCCGATCTAAATACATCGATTCTTAAATCAGATTCATTAATCTCCACTTCATCCGGTCTTTCAATCTCTGGCAAGACTTCGACCATTGCAAAACTAGTCTCACGTGTTCCACCACTATTAAATGGAGACAGTCTTACTAACCTGTGTACTCCATCTTCGTTCTTTAATACTCCAAAAGAATTTTCACCAGTAATTATTATAGAAGCCGACTTGAGACCACCATCCTCTCCCCTGCTCTCTTCAATTACCTTTGCTTTAAATTTACTAGAGTTTTTATCCGCCCATTTTAAATACATTCTGAGTAACATTGAGGCCCAGTCTTCGGCATCTACACCACCTGCACCAGATCTAATACTCAAAATTACATTATGACCATCATAAGGGCCGCTAAACTTAGCAAAAACCTCAAGATCACCTAAATCTTTTTGCATATGCTCGATTTCGTTTAATAAAATCTCATCCTCACCAATCCCAACAAAATCTTCAATAGCTTTGAGATCAGCTTCTAGTTTTAAGAGAGGCTCGATAACCTTATTTAAAGAAGTTTCTTCTTTTGTTAGCTCTGTTGCTTCATTAGGCTTATCCCAAATATTCGGATCAGCTAGTTTTGATCTAACATCTTTTAAACGTTTTTGCCTATCCTCTAGTTCAAGCTCTACTTCTAACTTGTTAAGCCTAGACCAAAGTTCCTTAACAATTTCTACAGTCTCCATTAACCTTAAGTTTACCATGTCGAATGACATGGTTTACCACACCTATGTCATCCTGAGCCCCAGCGACAGACCAAGTATCTCTAATTCTCAAAGATTTCAGCCAACTTTTTGTTCCATTTTTTAGTTTGAGCCTCAGTAACATTGCCCAAGAAACCAGCCCCCCACTTCTTAGTTTTAATCAAATTAACAAACAATTCTTGAATAGATTCTGGAGTAACCTCATCATACCACTTATCAATATCTTCAAAGTTATATACTCTTTCGTCTTCACCTTGTATATAAGTATTACGATACCAAGCAAGGATGCTTCCTGCTGTCTGGTTACTCATTCTAAGAGAACCTCTACAGGAGAGTACCGCCTCTTCTACCTCCTCCTTACTTAAGCCATTAAGACTTACATCTTTCAACTCACTAACTATTAATTTTAAAAGCTTATCCATGTTCTCTACACTTACCTGAGCATATATATCAAAAGAATACATTTGTGACCTATATGTATCCTCGGTACTACCCATACTATAAATTATTCCCATTTCTCTCGCTTTACCAAATATCCTTGAGTGGAATCCACCATTTAAAACTTTGCTCAATATTGATAGTTCAGTTTCGACTAACTCTCTGTTTCTTTTTTTATATTCAGCATACATTTCAATACTAAAATATATATTCGGAACATCACTTTTCTTTACTACTACAGGATTTGTCGGATATGATACTATTTTTGGTTCCTTTGGTAACTTAAGTTTAGTGCCCTTATTCAATACATCTAGACCATTAAGTATGGTTAGTATTTTTGATCGTTCTTTTCCTAAGTCACCAGCTACGAAGAATACTGCATTCTTAGATTTATGTACTTTTGTATAGTGTTTCTTTATATCTTCTAGTCCTACATTATCCATGAGGCTAAGTTTTTGCATATAAGTATCACTCAGCTCCCATCCAAATCTTTGATTCATTAAACATCCCAACTCATTCCATTTATTATTAGATCTCAGCTGCATCTCTTCTCTTACATTTCCAAACTCAGCTTTAAATTCTTTTTCTAAAAACTTTGGAGTAGTAACCTGTACCACTAACTGCTTTAAAAGCCTTTCCCAGTCAAAATCTGGAGAATATATTCTATAAGACAAAAAGTTATTAGAGGTTGTTGCATTGAGATCAGCTCCATTTTTTGATATGAATCTATAAACTTCGGCAGAGCTATTTTGCTGAGAGTTTGCTCCAAATGCAAGATGTTCTAAGATGTGAGCAGTTTCTTGTTTCTCCTTTGATTCTGTATATGCATCCCCACCTCTAAACCAAATCTCCATACAATATACTGGAGCACCGGGGACATCTATTAAAAGTCCTTTGGCACCGCATTTTAGTTTTACTTCTTCAACGTGGTGTTCCATATCCTAACCCCTTCTTTAAGTTTCTACCTTCTAGCTTTCTTCTTGTTCTGTCTTTGCTTTTTTCTAGCTTTTTGCTGAGAACTTTTTGTTTTACTCTTTTTCTGTTGCTGAGATGCTTTAGGCCTATTAATAGATATACTATCTTTATCTTCAGCGGATGGTGAACCAGCCATTTCAATAACCTTTACTGTGCCCTTAAAATCATCTGCCTCAAACTCCTTTTGAGAGCTACTAATTTCATCAGCGTTATCAATAGCGTGTCCAGCAGCCTTTGTAAGCTCAGTCTCAAGCTTCTGGTTAGCCGCCATCTTAGGATTAACAGATACAAGAGCATGACTCAACTCCATTCTTAAGTTTCTCATCATTTCTTCGAAGATTCTCTGTCCTTCAAAACGGTACTCTACAAGAGGATCCTTCTGACCAACACTTCTCCAACCAATCCCCTCTCTTAAATGCCCCATATTCTCTAAGTGTTGCATCCAAAGCTCATCTAAAATTTGTAGATAAACCAGCCTCTGATAACCAAAAACAATCTCGTCATCTAAATCTTTGGCAAATTTATCCACTGCCTCATTAAACGATTCTAATAAAATCTTCCTGATTTCTTTCGAAACACTCTTACGCTTTTTAGAAAGAGCCGTATTTTGACGTTTACTCTTTAGTTTATTGAAAACTTTATTTGGTATTCTAACAGGATTTAAAGCTTTCGCTCGATTTTTTAAGCCCTTTTTATAATCATTATCATCATGCTCATCAACATTAAGATTAGCCTCTTCTAAACTTAACAGTTCTTTTATTTTTTGTAACGATTTAGGCCTAAGCTTAAATTGCTCATCAACTACTTCTAGATACTCAAATGAACTCCTTTTATCTTTAGATATAACTAGGTTAACAAGCTGATTAGAGGCATCTCTTGCGCCACCTTCCGCAGCCTCATTAATAAGAGCTTTAATCCTTGGATGATCTTCAGCTTTTAGCATAGCTTTACGGTTACTATAAACAGCTCTTCTATGCCTGTTCATTACATCATCATACTGAACAACACTTTTACGAGAGTCGTAACTCATGCCTTCAACTAATTTTTGAGATCGCTCAATAGCTTTGGAGATGGACTTTCTTTCGATAGGATCTTCGGTATCACCACCAAGCCTAACCATTAACCCTGCAAGAGTTTCACCACCAAAAACCCGCATTAGCTCATCCTCAGCAGAGATATAGAACTGAGTCGTACCAGGATCTCCCTGACGTCCAGCACGACCACGAAGCTGGTTATCAATTCTTCTGCTCTCATGTCGCTCAGAACCTAATACAAATAGCCCACCTAACTCCTTTACTTCGTCACTCAGTAAAATATCTGTACCACGACCAGCAATATTAGTTGCAAGGGTCACGGCTCCCTTTTGACCAGCTTTTGCAATAATCAATGCCTCACTCTCATTATTCTTAGCATTTAAAACATTATGTTTAACACCTTCGCTCGAGAGCATTTGGCTGATCATCTCGTTCTTTTCAATAGAAACACTACCAATTAGTACGGGTTGGCCCTTCTTGTTTAACTCTTTAACCTTTTGAGCAATAGCCTTAAGCTTGGCTCTTTCTGTCGCATAGATCCTGTCATTAAGATCTTTTCTAATCAAAGTTCTGTTTGGTGGAACTTCAATCACTGACATATCATAAACTTGGTTAAACTCTTCTTCCTCGGTTTTAGCAGTACCAGTCATTCCTCCAAGTTTCTCATAGAGTCTAAAATAGTTTTGGAAAGAAATAGTTGCAAGAGTGACGCTCTCTTCTTGAACTCTTACGCCTTCTTTTGCCTCAATTGCCTGATGCAAACCTTCGTTATAACGTCTACCCGGCAACAGTCTACCCGTAAAGCTATCAACAATTATTACTTCGCCATCTTTTGATACAACATAGTCTTTATCTCTTTTAAATAAAGTTTGGGCTTTGAGAGCCTGTTCTAAGTGGTAAATATGCTGAATGTTCTTTGGATCATAAAGATTCTCAATCCCAAGTAGCTTCTCTACTTTATCTATTCCAGAATCAGTTAGATTAACAGCGTGACGCTTTTCTTCTAAGACATAATCTTCTGACTCAAAATGGGTAGCAATTTCGGCAAAAGTTCTATATCCAGCACTACTTTCTGCAGCAGAGGCAGAGATAATAAGAGGAGTTCTTGCTTCATCAATTAAAATTGAGTCGACTTCATCAACAATGGCAAAATTAAGATCTCTCTGTCGAAGATTGTTTATATCATCAACCATATTATCTCTTAAATAGTCAAAACCGAACTCGTTATTTGTTCCGTATGTAATATCAGCATTATAAGCTTCTTTGCGAGTAGCTGGTTTTAAATTCCAAAAACGCTCATCAATATGTTCTTTATTCTCAAACTTAGCATCATAGACAAATGATTCATCTGGAATAATTACTCCGACGCTCATTCCTAATATGTCGTAGATCTTTGCATTCCATCCGGCGTCACGCTGTGCTAAATAGTCATTTACAGTAACAACATGAACTCCCTTACCACTTAAAGCGTTAAGGTATACTGCCAGTACAGACATCAAAGTCTTTCCTTCCCCAGTTTTCATCTCAGCCACTCCACCCTCATGCAGTACCATCGCCCCAATTAGCTGGACGTCAAAGTGTCTTTGACCTAAGGCTCTTTTGGCAGCTTCTCTAGCAATAGCGAAAGCCTCTGGCAGTAGTTCATCAAGATTTTCCTTCTTAGCCCGCTCTTTTAATTTTAGAGATTCTTCTTTTAACTTTTTATCTGTTAGTTTTATATAGTTTTCCTCTAATTTATTAATCTTAGAGACAACTTTTCGCATCCTTCGTAGAGCTTGTTCCTGAGGATCTCCCAAAGCTTTTCTAACTGTATTCTTAACAGGAGCATTTATTTTACTCCCCTTTCTCATTTCTAAATCAGTTTTACTCTTTTTAGAAGTTTTTACAGACTTAACAGTTTTTTTTACTGGACTTTTATCAGCCTTTTTACTTTTATAACTCATAAATATTAATCTTATTCTACAGTATTAGCCCCTAGCTATTCCAGTAAAACGAGGGAACTTACAACACTTAAAAGGAACAGGCGTTAAGTTATAAGTTATCTTACAATTTCTATAGTGTTATCCTTTCTTTTTCTATAAGTTTTATAGCTCATATATCCAATAGCCGCCAGTACTACTATCATAATAACTGCTACACTCTCACCAACACCGGTAAGAGGGGCTTTTGCACTATTGCTTTTGTCAGGACTATCATCTCCAGTAGGGTCACCATTAGGCGTCTGAGGAGAAGTAGTTGTAGATTCGGGTGTTTCCGGATTTAGATCATCAGCAACTTCTACTGAGCAGCTTAATACTACTTCTGCCTTAGATGGCGCAGAAGTAGTAATTGTCTCGTCTTGCGAAGGTGGGCTACCCTCGGGACTAAAAACGTGATGATAAATATAAAGACTAAACGGTTTAGCATTGTTACTAAAACCATCTTGACCAGTTAGAAACTTGCTCAACGTCATATATCCATCGGGCCAAGTAGTTTTACCCTCAAAGATTCCTTGATCTTGTGTAGGTTGAGATATAAACTCAAAAGAACTTCCTCCACCTCCGTGAACTTCATTCCCTAGCATTTTCATATCAGCATATAGATCATCAAGAGAGTTTAACGGGTTAACTGTTTTAACTGTAAAATTAACTTTGACAGATAACACATTGGGCTCCGACCCGTTTGAGCATCTTAGGCCTGCATCAGGAAGAACATCATAAGCAACATACTCATTCGTCTTTCCTGTCGTAGTCCAATCTCCAGTTGGAGGCTGGTTAAAACCATACTTTTCTCCGCTATTTATTCCTAAATATTGGACAGTCCTTTCAGTCAACTGAGGTGTGAGGTCTATTTGAATAATATTAGTCTGTAGTCCAAACGTGCTCTTAGATAGCACTACACAACCGAATATAAAAAGAATGAGAATGAGTTTTACCTTGATGATTTTTGACATATAGTAATCTTATGGAATTTACAGAATATCAAGGTATTTCTAATTTAGAAGTCTACATTTAAGTTTTATAAAAAGCAAACATTAACGTATAATAGACCTTAAAATAAACAACATGAACCAAGATCCAAACTGCATCTTCTGCAAAATAATCAACAAAGAAATCCCTGCTGTTGTTATCTACGAAGATGATAAATTCATAGCTTTTTAGATCAAGAACCAATCAACCCCGGCCACACTGTACTAATTCCAAAAATCATTCTCAATTTATTTGGGACATGCCAGAAAATGAATTACAGCTTGCTCTACCAGTCTCAAAAGTCATTGCAGATGCTCTTCAAAAGACCTACAGCCCTGCACGTATGGGATTATTTATAGAGGGTTTCGACATGGATCATGCTCATATAAAACTTATCCCCCTATACTCCCCAAATGACATCAATAACCAAACAAATTCAGCATCTATTGAAGATCGAGAAAAAGAAGCCCAAAAGATTAAAAACAATTTCTAATCAATAAAACCTAGCTTCTCCGAGTCCGATATATTTGCCGAGATGTTCTTTCTCTTTGAGCAAATCTTACTGCAATTCTTCTTTGGTTGGCATCCGTTAAATCTATTCCATAAAACCCTGCTAGAGTTATAACACCGTGGTCATCTCTTTCAATAATCAAATTCGCTAAAGCCTCATATCCTTGAAGTTTTGTGCCAACAGCATTAACTGGAGTCTTCTCATCCCCGTCGATTATTCTATTTATACTGTCATCATTTAGAGTCCTTGATTCATCATCAAAGTGACTAAAGAAACTATCACTATATCTAATTGGCATATTAAGCTGTTATTATAACTTATTCTACAGGTATAATAAATAGCATGACCCCTAAAGAACTTATGTTAAATCATCCAATCATATCTGAGCAGATCGAACAAGACGAGCTCTTAGTAATTTTAGAAGAACTTCAAAAAATACTGGATATCGATACTGAAGGAGACGTCTGTGAGTTTGGTTGCTTCGCTGGTACCACCAGCTTATTTCTTCAAAGACTACTAATTAAAAATAAATCAAACAAAAAATTATATCTATACGACTCCTTCAATGGACTTCCAGAAAAATCACAAGTAGACCAATCTACCAGTGGTAAAGAATTTGTAAGCGGAGAGTTGCTCGCCACTAAATCTCAGTTAAAACTTAACTTTAAGAAAGCCAATCTGCCACTGCCAAAAATTAAAAAAGCCTGGTTTAAAGACTTAAAGCAAACAGATATCCCTAAAAAAATCAGTTTTGCTTTTTTAGACGGAGATTTTTATACCTCAATCAAAGATTCCCTAAACTTAATACAGAATAGAATACAGAAAGGTGGAATAATTATAGTTGATGACTATGACAGCCCTGCTCTACCAGGGGCAAAACTCGCCACAGATGAATTCTTAAAACAAAATAAAAACTTCAGACTCCTCAAAATAACCAAATCCCTCGCCTTAATACAAAAATCTTAAATCAAGATTTCACCACTGCACCAAAGCCCGAGGACTTTAAGTCGAGCAAGTATAGACTTCTAGGAAGTAAAGGTGAACTCTCGATTCTGCAGGCTAGATTCTTTTGCTTCTTTTCTGATCTTGCAGAAAAGAAAGTAACTAGGTTAGCCTCTTTTCAAAACTCTCCTAAGTTTAGCCAAAGTCTTTTTATCCATCTTTTTTAAAGTGTGGTGTTGAGTTTTATACTTTTTAAGTTGAGCATAGAGCTTACGTTCTGCTTTATTAATAGCCTCTTCAGCTGTTTTTGCATTAAAACTAGCCACTAAGCTTTTTTCTGGCATTTTAAGCTTAGCTTCAAACTTAAACTTATAACCAATAGCCTTTTTACCGCTTTCATCTAGCACGGCATCTAGACGAGCACTCTTTTTGGCATGAGATGGCAGATATTCTTCGATTTTTCTTAACTTATTTTCAGCATACTTTTTTAGATCTTTAGCTAGTTTCTCTTCTTCTTTTTTTAGGTGCTTAAATGTTAAGTTTAAATCCATCTGGCCTCCCCTTTAAATCTTAAGGTTTCCTAAACCAGATTATACACCCTATGGATATCTAAGACCTCCCATTAATAAATCACTTAAGTCTGGATATACAGAGTATGCAAATGTTGCTACAGCGCATATTGTAGCACCAATAACAAATAAGAAATCTTTCCCATCCTCACCTTTACGTCCAGCCCCTCCCTTAAATCCATCTTGACGTGGTGGCATACACTTAGATTCTCTCTTTATCACCCATATATTTTCTCAAAACTTCTGGAATAACCACATCACCATCCTCTGTCTGATAATTCTCAATAATCGCAGGTGGAATACGGCTCATTACAATTCCTGTCGCATCATTTGTGTGTATGAACTCAAGTTCTCCTGAATTTCGTCTTACTCTCATATTTAATCTTCTTGCCTGGAAGTCATTCATTAAATCGGCACTTGAAGTTTCTCTAAACTTATCTTGGCCAGGGAACCAAGTCTCTAGGTCAACGCCCTTAGCATTTGGAGTCCCAATATCAGCAGTACATTTCTCTAAGAATTGATAATGTAACCCGAGCTCTTCTAATAAGCGTTGCTGAATTGCAATTAAAAATAGATGCTCGCTCTTACTTTTTTCTTTGGTCGTAAAAGTCTCCATTTCGAGCTTATCGAATTGGTGCATTCGCAAAATGCCTTCCATGTCTTTACCGTAAGTTCCAGCCTCTTTTCTAAAAGATGTTGCATAACCAAGATATCTTACAGGTAAATCATTCTCTGGAAGAATTTCGTCCATATACATCGGGCAAATACTATGTTCAGCACTAGCATTTAACCAAAGTTCATCATCATCAACCTGATAAGTCTGCTCTTCTTTACTTAATCTTCCCGTACCTTTAAATGGCTTAGTCTTAACCATCATAGGAGGGATAACTGGCACAAATGGTTTTGTAGAAACATTAAGTTTAGCACTACCAGCTACATCCTTTAACCATCCTTCATCTGTTAATCTATCTGATACAAAGTTTACTAGCGCAAATTGGAGTTTAAACATCTCCCCTTTTACGTAAGCAAACCGAGCTCCGGCCACTTTTGCAGCTCGTTCTTTATCAATCCAATCTTTTGCCTGCGCAATCTCCCAGTGATTTTTAGGCTCAAAATCAAACTCTGGTTTCTCGCCAAATTCAGCAACCACCACATTCTCTTCTTCGCTAGCTCCAATCGGAACTTCCGGTTCCGGAATATTCGGGACTTTATACATCAGCTCAAAAAGCTCATCTTCTAACGGATTTAGCCGCCCCTCGAACTCAGCAATGTCCTCTTTTATTCTCTTTCCCTCTGCTATCGCTTCATCGGAAGGTTTGCCGCCCTTCATCTGCTCGGCATTCTCATTACGCTTCTGACGTAGCTCATCAAGAGCCTGTCTTAAAGAAACTACCTCATTATCTAGATTTAAAAGTCGATCGATATCAACATTTACATTTTTATTCTTAGCCGCTTCTTTAACAACTTCCGAATTTTCTCGAATAAATTTAATATCCAACATATAAATCAGTATTATACCACCGCTTAAAGCCATCCTCAAAAGATTGACACTTCAGTAAGCTATGTAATATAATTATCTACAAAGAAAGTAATAATCAGATATTTATGGCAATAGAAGAAAAATCATTTAATTACATTCAACACAATGATCATGAACGATCTAAGGATGTCAAAGCAACTCCTGTAATAACTGGTGCCAGAGTTGATGATTTTGCAGATGAGTTGGCTAGACTAGACAAAATAGTTGATGAGTCGGTACTCAGACACTCAGGAGCAAGAATCAGAAAAATACCCACTCCTTTTTATTTTGGTTACGAAGACCCTGTTTACGGACCCGGAGGTAGTAGAGATGAGCAACCGCGTCAAAGGTATACGTATTTCTAAGGTGATATTGCAGATATAGCTAAGTTATTTTTTGCTAATAGGCTACTTGCCCCACGTTAATTTTAATCTCTCCCCCACATACTGACAATATTCACAAGACCTTCCAAACTTTGGCATCTCATCACTCTCCATACACTTCTTAAGCTTAGCTAAAGTTTCATCTACCCAAGAATCATCCCCTTTATAGCTAATCAGTTTAGTATCAAAATTTACGACATTAAAGAATCCTTCCGCATCACTATCACCATTTGCATAGACAAAATATCCTGTGTCACTAACTTTAAAACCAATTTTTCTAAGAAGCCACTGGTAAGTTTCCATCTGACGTTTGTAACCAATTTGCCAGGGTGCATCTAATGTAATTTCACTCTTTTTTGAAGTAGATTTATAATCTACCACTATTAACTCCCCTGCTTCGTTTACCCAAACATCGTCAACTGCTCCAAAAATTATTAAGTTTAGCTTTTCATCAAAGTACTGAATTCCAGTAAAGTTTTCACGCCAAACTTCAATCTCTTCGTGCTCAAAAGGAATCACTCCCACAAGTTCATTTTCGATCATTATAGGGTGAGCTTTAGCCTCTTTTCTATAAGCATCAAACTCTCGCTTCAAGAGCTCATCAATTGCCGAGTTAATATTAAACGGAAAACCAGGCGGTCTTTTTATGCCCTTTCTAACCTCTAGCCAAAAACATCTCTCACAATTTAAAAAAAGATCAATCTTCGAGCGCGAGATCCTAAATGGATCCGATCTATCCGGATCAAAAATCCCCCTATAACCATTTTTTTTTACTTCACTCATACTACTTCTCTAAGATTATCAGACTTTCAATATGCGGTGTTTTTGGGAAGAAATTATAGCCACGGGCAAACTTTATTTTGTAACCAGCCTCAATAATTTCTTTGAGATCTCTAGCTTGCGTAACAGGGCTGCAACTAAGGTAGATTAGCTGTTTAGGCTTAACTTCACAGATAGATTGAACAACTTTTTTATGCAAACCCGCCCTCGGCGGATCCACCACAAGTACACTGTCTGAAACAATCTTTTCTAATGACTCCTCCGCCGATAAACTGAAAACCTTAGCATTATCTAAATCTTTAATATTTACTTTTGCCATTTGAGCACTGTGTTCGTCTAACTCAACTATTTTTAGCTCGTTCTTATTATTAATCAGTGATATACCAATACTTCCTGTGCCTCCGTAAAAATCTACTATCTTTCCATCATTTAGATACTTTTTTATATCTCTAAGCGCTTCTTCAAAAACTGGGAGATTTAGCTGGAAGAAAGAATTAACATCATATTTTAAATTCTTATCCAGAATTTTATCTTCAAGAGTAATCTCACCCTTTTTCCATAATTCCTTAGTGATAACAGAGGCAGGAGACTTAGGATTAGAATAATAACAAACTAAACCGTCTAGCCCTTCTGGAAGTTCTAACTCCGAGAAGTCCTCCTTCTTAACAAATAAAGCTCCCACGCATTTACCATCAGCAGATGAGCGAAGTATAAGAGATTTTAGATCACCTGCAAAAACACCTAAATTATTCAAGGTTGATAAGATGCTCTCCCCTGCTTTATTAATAGTCTCAGAAGCTAGCACACTGCCCTCAAGCTTAATCTTTTGCCCAGAGCCGCGTTTGTGCAGAGCTAGATGTAAACCATCCTCATCCCCCCAAAAGTTATACTCCATTTTATTTCTATAGCCATACTGCTTGTCACCAGCGAACATAGTCACTTCACATAGATCAATCCCTGCCTCATGCTTAAAAGTTTGCTTCAAAAGATCTAGCTTAACCTGATTTTCATAATCAAATCTTAAGATCTGCCACGGGCTTGTACTTAAATACTCATACTCATTCTCTGGCTCCACCCTGTTTTCAGAAGCAACTTTAACTTTCTCAACAACTCCTTCTAAAATTCCTTTTTTAGATTTTGTAACTAAAACATCTACCCTCTCACCAGCCAAACCACCCCACACAAACAATGGTTTTCCCTCAGCGGTGTAGCCAAGCGCCTGTCCCCCATTAACAAACTTTTCTAAGGTGATATTTTCGAGCACATACGACTCTAATTTTTTGTTTCGTCTCTTCCCCATTCCCTGTTATTATAACATTGCACTCCCCAATTTTGATCTAGACCCAGTCTCGTCCTGGTATAAACCCTAGATAAAACAGTACTGGGGCCTATCAAAATTATAAGTGATTCTTTGTTTCTTTCTCATCCAGAGGAGAAAGAAAGTAAAAACCCCGCACTGGCGGGATTAATGACTTTTAACAATTAGAACAAATCAAATATCAGTATCGAACAATCAGCTTTTTGTTTTTGCGATTTTTGTTTTTGTTCAAGATAGATTCGACTATCTAATAGAGAGACTTATGTGAAGTGAGAGATTTTTTGTGAGTAAGTTTAAAAACTAGAGTGCGGCCTATAAAACTTTGAATCTTTGCGAGCAGTCCGAGATAGACAGTTCGACTCAAAATCTAGCCTCACCAGATTTAAACTCACCGATGTACTAAGGGCTTTTTAGGTGGTTTCCTTCAGACCCCACCGCTGATTGCTCGGTAGCAATATTCGATTTGTTTATCCTAGCTGTTAATGTTCTTGGGGGATCCGAGCCGCCAATACTGGCCGACTCGAACCGCCACAATATCTTGCTGAATCTCAGCAAAATCAAGTAGGTCAGCGTCTAACGTGACTCTGCCCTGCTTATTGTCTGGTACCACTTCTTTTTTTCCCATCCGAAATCTAACATTAAGATCTGCAATTCGTTCATCCAGGATATCGCCCTTCAGTCGTGATTCCACATCTTGCTGCCAAACCTCTTTAGGGTAAGCATGCAGATAGGTACCAAAGCCTCGTGTAACTACAATCCCTTCCGCAAACTCATCCCTTACCTCCGTAGGTAAAGTTAAACGATTCTTATCGTCGAGCTTTCGGGAGAAGTAATCCACTTTGGCCATTTTTTTGAAGTTTTAAGCTTCGTGGGAGTTTTTTTGTTTTTAATTTGGCAAGCCAACGTAAGCTTTGTGCTTAAATTGCGGCTTACCCACATCTACCCACTTACTTCAATATACTACCCACACTTACCCACATACAAGTACTCTTACTAATTTTCTTGCCTAAATTTAACCCCAAAATTACTTAACAGTGGTAAAGATATCTACCTGTGTAAAACTTATCCACACCCTGTGCACAAACTAAGCAGCTGCATTCCAAGGTACAAAAACTTCATCGCCTTTGCTATCTAGCCCGGGAGTACACCACCCTAAATAACGTGAGCAGGCGACAAAAGCCACTGAGCTTGCCAAAGCCGTTGATGACAACTTTGCAATAAATCTATCGTTATCTCCCGACTTCTGCAAATCCCATAGAACTAGCATCTGGCTATCCATAGCTACCTGAATCTGCGGATCCATGTCCATAAAAGCCTGTCCTGGGTCATCTAAAGTCGAAACCTGTTCCAGCAAAGCCCCTAACCTATCCAATGTTGACGGGTATATCTCATCCGCCACGCCGCCATAGAATACTTCATGAGCTGTCACTAGGCATGCAATCTGGTTATGAGAGAACTTCCCCAGAGCACGCACAAACTTCAGCCTTCCTCGTTCTGGAAAGTCTATAGGATTAATATCCAGATCCCTCATACTAAAAGCATCCTGAAGATACCTCATAATGCTCTGCTTAAAGGAGAAGACTTCGGGATTAGCTACACCCTGTTCGAAGTACCACCGTTGTTTATCATCGCCATAACCCTTGATAACGCGAGCATAATGCGTCTCTTCATCCATCCATCGACGCCACAAGTTAAGGTCTCTTTCGGTAAATCTTTTAATTTCACTCATAAGAGAGCTTATTATATCACAGTTACCACTGTTGTTCTACTTTAACTTATCGACTTCTTTAGCTGCTGTAACCGGTTCACTTCTTGGTCCGGGACTTTGGATGCGCTGGATTATATTAGCAAACCACTTTGCACTTGGGCGTATTTTTCTTTCTCCAGTTTTTCGGTTGACGGAAATTAGACCAAACTTTGGCCAATGACCCTCGGCCCACTCAAAGTTATCGAGCAGCGACCAGTGAATATAGCCAATAAGATTCACTCCCTTTTTCTTAAGTTTGATTAGCTCTTTAAGAGTCTCACCGATCCACCACTTTCTATATTTATCGGTTGAATCAGCTACCCCATTCTCTGTAATCATAGTAGGGAGTCTATAGCGGCACCAAATACTATAAACGGCATTAGAAATTCGAGCTGGCTCCATACTCCAGCCCATATCATTTCTATTTCTATCTGGATTCTTTCCAAAAAAGCCAAACCCATAATGCCGATCAGCAAAGTAATAATTTACACCTACAAAGTCTAAGTACTTTTTTATTCGATCCAAAAAGAAGAAGTTATTAATATAATTTAAAAACTTTACGTTTAACTTAGTCGAAAGTTTATTATCACCTCTGTAAAAATCAGCTACATTATGCGCTATACCGATCTTATAGTCTTCTCTAAACTTAAGTAAAACTTTGGCAGCTTTTTTATGCGCTCGTATTAAATTAAAAACAACTTTTAAATACTTAAAGATACTTTCTTCTTGAGGCGGCCATTTACCATCTTTAAAAGAATAATAAGTATAGAGCATTGGCTCATTCAGAATAGTTACATAAGTAAAGTCATTACCAAACGCTTTTGTGATCACTTCTACAAATTGTTCAAAATATTTAATGTTAGAGCGCTTTAAAAAACCTCCTTTGGACTCAAACCACTTTGGAGTAGTCCAATGCCAAAGTGTCACTACCGGTTTTATACCCTGTCTTTTAAGCTCATTAAAATAAGTTTTGTAATACCTAAGAGCAGCCTTATTAAACTGACCCTCAACTGGCTCAATCCTACTCCACTCAATACTAAATCTTAAAGTGTTCAAATTTAGAGATCGAAGTAGTTCGAAGTCTTCTTTAAAATGTTTCTTGTGCTCTGCTGCTCGGCCGGAGACATAATTTCTTGGATCTGTCGCCTGAGGTTTTATCTTTGGCCAGTTAGGCAAGTAGCCATATTTATTAGGCGCAGCTTTTGCTAAACGAGTCGCGTTAGCTAGCTCCCACTCTGTCCAGTTATTATCATTGCCGCCCTCTACTTGATGCGCAGAGATACCTGCCCCCCATAAAAAATCATCCTCAAACAAACTTTTCTTCATAAAACTTAGTAAAAAGATCCCGGAATTTATCCGGGATGACATAGCGACTAGTTAGAAGATTTAAGCTTAAAGCCCAATCAAACCAATCACCAGAGCCATTACCATTATTGTAACAAACTCATTAGCAACATTTAGTAGGGTTAAGTTCTTAGGTCTACCTTCAAAAGCATCACGCATAACCATCATTACTCCACCAAACCCTAACCACATGTAAAAGCCGGTTGTTAATGAGTTAGCGAAATATGAGCCCCCAAAAAAGTTATTAGAGATAAAGATAACATGCGCTAAGATATACGCTGTTAGAAGCGAACGCACCAGCGCCCAAACCATTGGTAAAAAACCACCTTCCTTCATCTGTTTTTCAGTCACATTTGATAACTTCATCCAAGTTTTACCAAACCCAGACTTAGAATACCAAAACGAACCGACCACCATACTAGATAGTGCCGCAACGAGCACAGCAACATTATTTATTTCAACATTCATAAAAAATACCCCTTGCTTTAAAGATTACTTAACTTTAAATATAGCATTTATAAGTTACAATTAAAGGCATGATACACGAATTTAGAACTTACGAAGTTCCCAACAACGTCCGCAAAGCTTTTCACGAACGCTTCAAAAAGCACGCTATGCGAATCATGGAGCGCTACGGAATCAAGATCTTAATGATCTGGGATGAAGAAATCGGAGACATGCAAAACTTCTGCTACATCATCGAATTGCAAAGCTTAACAGAACGTGAGGAAAAATGGCCTAAGTTTAATAGTGATGAGGAATGGTCTCAAATCAAAAAAGAATCCGCCGAAAAACACGGAGAGTTAGTTCGAAAAACCCACAATAAATTCCTCCGCCCCACCAAATACTCGCCCATCAATTAGGCCTTACAAGCTTGACTCCCTCAATTTCAGGATCAATTGAAGCCAAGAAGAAGCTGGTATTATCAATATTTGGGTAAGATTTACACTTTTGGCGTATCTGGTAAAGCCTACTTCCATTTTTTACTTTAAAGCTAAACTTAATATCGGGACTCTCAAAACTGTAATTCCCCATATTTACAGACTGATAAGATGTATCCATGGGTTTAATAGATGTCTTAGAGATTGGAAGTTTGTGTCCGCTTAGCCAGGCTTCAATCAAAACATATGTTTTGGAAGTATTATTATGGAAATCTATAGCCACCACCCCCGCACCAAGCTCGGACCTGGACTCGGCGTGTAGATCAATAGTATTAATTAGATTTTCCCGCCTATTACGTTTTAAATAACTCGAAAAAGATTTAGCTATAAACGCTATTACTAAGACTAATACTCCTCCAATTACCTGCGCAGTAACATCACTAAACACTACAATTCCTCAATCTTCACTCTACTCTGCTCCATAGTGTCACGATCTCGAACTGTTACAGTTCCATCTTCTAGAGTTTGGAAGTCGATTGTAATACACTTTGGTACACCAATCTCATCCGCCCTGCGATAGCGCTTACCGATATTTCCGTTATCATCGTATTCACACATTTTGTCTTGAGAAAGCTTCTCAAAAACCTCTTTAGCCTTTTCTACCAACTCTGGTTTGTTTCTGAGGAGTGGTGAAACAACGGCTTTAATTGGCGCAAGCTCTTCTTTAAGCTTTAAAACAGTTCTCTTTTCTCCATTGACCTCTTCCTCGCAATAAGCATCAGAAATAACTGCTAAGAATAAACGCCCTGTACCAACAGAAGTCTCTATAACCCAAGGGATATATTTCTCTCCACTTTGTGGATCTGTATAAATTAAATCAGTTCCTGAAAACTTCATATGCTGAGTTAGATCATAATCCGTTCTATCGTGAACTCCCTCAAGCTCATCAAAACCATAAGAGGGGTAGTTATACTCTATATCCCATGCATCAGAAGCATAGAAAACGACATTCTCGTGCTGCTTCCATCTTAAGTTTTCTGGGTTAATACCTATATTCAAATACCAATTCCACCTGTCTTCTTTAACTTGCTCGTAAGCCTCTTTATTGGTATTTGGTTTGATAAATAGCTGTGTATCAGCTTGTTCTAACTCACGAGTTCTAAATAAGAAGTTTCTTGGAGAGATCTCATTTCTAAACGCTTTACCAATTTGTGCCACACCAAAAGGCACTTTAAGTCTCGTTGTATCAACAATATTCTTAAAGTTAAGATAAATGCCTTGGCACGCCTCACCTGGAAGATAGACTGGACGATCACCATTATCGGTAAAGTCACCTAGATTAGACTTAACTAGAAGATTAAAAGCCTTAACCTCACTAAAATTCTTAGAGCCACAAGTTGGACATTTAATCTTATCTCGAGCACTATCAAATAGCTCATTGAGTTCTTTTTCGCTCATTTTTTCATCGGCCGTAATACCAACTTTTTCGAGCTCCTTATCAACTCGTATTCTCGTATTACACTTCTTACATTCTGCTAGTGGGTCAGAAAAACCACCTGTGTGACCACTCGCCTCCCAAACTTTAGGATTCTTAAACATCGCAGAATCAATACCTACATAGTTTTCTTTTAGCTGGACGTTAGCTTGCCACCAAGACTTCTTAATATTGTTCAAGAGCTCAGAACCATAAGGACCAAAATCATAAAGACCAGCCTCACCACCATAGATCTCAGACCCAGGATACACAAAACCACGCCTCTTACATAAAGAGACAATGTCGTCCATACTGTACTTGCTGTCCGCCATAATACCTACAAATTATAACAGAGAGAAAGTAACTAATATAGCCTCCCCAGTACAAATTTTGCAAAAGATTCTCTTGCATAACTAGGCCTAGTCGGAATTGCCACGTAAGGTATATTAGACCAAAACGCTAGTCTTACAAGCTCACTCTTTTTCAGGCCATTTATACAGGAATTAGCCTCAGGGAATAAAACACTTCCCGCTAGGCCATATAAATCAGCATATCTTCTAGCATGCTTCGATTCTATATTGCCTTCATCCCTATGACCTTTATCCCCTGACATTGATAGCATAAGAGCCAAAGCACCACTCTCGTTAACTCTGTACTGATCTGGCCTAATATTAAATACCTCGTCCCCATCAGTATTTGTAAACTTAAAGCAGTCTTGTGGAGCATAGCTTTGAGCTAACGTGGCCAAGCTAAGTGCAGTTTCAAGTTCGCCCCTTAAAGCACTTACTTTAGCCCACATAGCCATCAAGTCATAGAACTCTCTTTTATACTGACTTGCTTCATCTAAGAACCCTAATGCATACATACTATCATACGAACCAGAGAATAGACGATCAGCACCATATAGATCACCAATGGCAACAGAAGTTTTCCATGCTTCATCTTTTAGACGTATGGCTTCCCTACCTTCTTCAGGCATATTGGCAAAGTAACTATCCTGATACTCAATGACTTCACGATTACTTGCAGCTAACATATTCTATTCTATATATGGGAAATGAACACTTACTTAGCACTCATATTTACCACCGTCACCATTTAAACTTAAGTAGTAATCATATTCTCTTTGAGCGATAACTTGTTCAAATCTTTCATATCCATCACCAACTGATGGTCCAAAACCTGTTGTTCCCATATCCTTCTTCTCCCTGTAACTATCTGACAATTATAACACCTATAAATAATACTAATCCAACAAATCTCTGCTGGCGGTTTCGAGTTCTTTATAAATATTTAGCGCAAGGAGCTGAATACTTTTTAATTTACTAAGTTGCGCTGGCGTCTTGCCTTCTTCCATCAACCTAAGAACTTTGATTGCACTCGCATCGATCACTCCCCCATCTTTAGGCATTAACCTAGCTGTCCCAACGGAAAAAGTATAAGTTTGAGATTCATATAGATCTTTTAGCTCCCCGTCCTTATATAATTCCAACTTACTACCAGATAGATCTAGTAGTTTAACCAACCACCACAGTTTAATCAAATTAAAATCAATATTTTCATCATTTAAACTCTCAAGCAGATTTTTTAAAGTTAAATAATAATTCTCGTCATCAGTTTCTGCTGGAGTAATTTTTTTAAGATATTTCATACAGTCGTATGCAAATAACATTCGCTCTAAATTCTTAGCAATCTCGCCATAATGCTCGATCAATCTGGATTGAACAATTCTTTTAACTTCAGCATTCGTATCAAGATATGTAATCTGGCTGATACTAAATAGTTCAATACCGCCTGCAAGTTTACTTTTAACTCTTCTGACTCCTTTTACTAAAGTAGAAACCTGCCCATGCGGAACTAAGAAATTTACAATCCGGTCCACTTCGTTAAAGTTTGTTCTAGAGAGAACAATTGCCGGAGTAGTCACCTGCTTATACATACCCCTATTCTACCACTGTCAGATTATAAAAGCTCTTCGACGCCTTCAAAACTAAGTTTATTTGGAGAAATAATGCCTAATATTCCAGAACTTAGAGTAATATTTTTATTCATTTTTTTAAGCTCTTTTTCATCGAAATCTGAAATTAGAATTAACTTAACATGGTGTACCTCAGGTTTAGCAAGCAAGCTATAATAAACACCCAAAGAATCTAAGTCTCCTTTTAATTGATACTCAGCTACTAAAACATCAGGACTAAACTCTAAAGCAGTTCCAAGCAAATCTTCTCCACTCATTGCTCCATCGACCTCAAAACCTTTAGATTCAAAATGATCAAGCCATGCATCAATAGCTAAAACGTCTCTAAAGCCAAATAAAACTTTCATCTTTTTATTTAAAACATTTCTGCCTGTAAGCTTAACGGTAGACTTACTTTAAAACTAAGTCCATCTTTTAATTGGGAGATCGATAGGTCTCCCCCCATAACTTTTACCAACCTAGCGCTAGCAATAAGACTAAAGTTAACCCCAAACTTTTGATTCATATCAGAGCTAAACGCTTTTTTAAGAGCATTCCTTAAACTCGTTGCACGTTCTCTAGATCCTGCTGCCTTAACTGTTAACATAGCGGTTTTGCCAGAGGTACTCAGATCTACTTTTACGATTTCTTCAGGAGCTGATGATCTAAGAGCTTGCTCTAAAATATGATAGACAACCAGCTCTAAGCAATCAGTATTAGCGCTAATAACCAAGTTCTTCTTTGAATTAAAATCAAAGATTTGCGACTGAGCTCTGCAAAGAGGAGCTAACTTCTCAATTGCCTCCTCTACCCTAATACCAACATGTAGAGGCTCCACCTCAAGCTCTAAATCTGCATTATAGACATCCCTGCTCCTAAGTAAAATATCAATCATCTTAACGAGATTTTGAGAGCTAAACTCTATTGCCTCTAAATATTGCTCAATCTTTTTGCTCTCAGCTCCTAGTTTAGAGCTCGCAACTCGAGCATTTGCTGCAATACCTAATAAAGGTGCTTGCAACTCACTAATTAAGCTTAAATTTGGCTCCTCAAAATAGCCCAAGATGTCTCTCTCGTCTTTAGACAAAGCTTATTACCCTCCACTTTATCTATCCTTCGCTAACTTCTATTCTAAACCAGCAATAAGATTTTAATCCAGCCTCAAAAACCACAACACGGTACTAAAACGCTACTGCTTGCAGTTTACCTATGTCATCCGCTAGTTACTACGATAGCTCATAGCTTACACGGATGTTGCCGTCTTTTTTCTTAACTTTTGTAATTTTTATCTTACCTATTTCAGATATGTCTTGAACATGCGTTCCGCCACAACAAATCTTGAAATTATCAGGGTAGTTAACCACGTGAACTTTTTCATAAGAATCTAAGATTACCTGAGGTATATAATCACTAATCTTCTTCTCAATTACTTCTTTTGACGGAATAATTTCTACCGATACTTTTCCTCCTTTAGAGATAATCTTGTCCAGCTCTTCTTCTAACAATCTTGCAAAAGCTTCTTTATCCTCAATTTCGTCTGACGGTTTAATAACGTATTCGACGAAGCTCATCTCTGGATAATGCGCCCCTTTACCTGGCTTCCAGCCTTTGTTTAGCTTACGGACAGCTAAATCTATAAAGTGTCCAGCACAGTGTAATCGAGAGTTCAAAAGTCTTCTTTCAACATCAATCACCCCCCTAGCCTTTTCACCAACGGCCGGAACTTCACCGACTAGTTTGCCTTGGTGATAAACAACTCCGTCTTTATCTTTAGTAACCTTAGTTAAGTTTAGAGTGGAGCCATTGCCAAAAGCAATTTCACCTAAGTCACAGGCCTGACCTCCGCCGTTTGGATAAAAAGCCGTTTGATCTAAAACAACTAACGTCTCGCCATCCTCTTCACTAACCTTCTCTACCTTTGCTTCAAAAGTTAAAACCGACCAATCATTCAGATAAATCTTGTAAGTGCCTTGCTTATCCGCGGACTCCGGGAGTTTATCCCCTTTTTTTGGCTCTAGGCCCTTCTTTCCTTCTTTACTTTGCGTTTTTTCTACGAAGTTCACATCTGGATAAATCTTTTTGGTTATATCATCAATATCTTGTCTTAACTGCGGGAAGATTACTCCTTCACGGGCGGTAACACCTTCTAACATCCAAAATAATCTCTCACTATTGCCATATCCACAAGCAGGCGGCATTCCATATTCGAGCATCTCCACAAAATCGATATCAAGCATCATCGCCTCATCATCGCCAGCATCACGCATCTCCTGTTGTTTTAAGAATCTATCTAGCTGATCAACAGGATCATTGAGCTCACTATAAGCCTTACAAGCCTCTGTACCACCAAGTAATAAATTAAACTGCTCACTCAATCTGTCATCACTGGAATTAACTTTTGCTAATGGCTGTAAAAAATCTGGCACATCAACCAAAAATGCAGGACCAGAAATTTTAACTCTCTCCAGCTTCCAAAGCTTATCAATTACACGAGATCTATTTTCAATCTTCTCTACCTCACCACCAGCTTCCTTAAGTTTAGAAACAGCCTCTTCTAGAGTACAAGAGTGCACATCTAAATTGTATTTTTCTTTTAAGAGACCTACAAAACTTACTTTAGGCCAATCTTCACCATCTTTTCCAAGATCCACTTCTTGCCCATTATTTAACTTAAACTTTCTAGTACCCCAGGTTTGATCAGCTATATATCTAATCATTCTCTGAGTTAAATCCATACCTTGATTCCAATCAGCGTAAGCCCAATACCACTCCATTGCTATGTGCTCGGGCAAGTGCTCATCAGAGTAGTTTTCATTTCTGAACCTTGGCCCAATATCAAAAACTTTTTCAAAACCACCGCCTATTAATCTTTTTAAAGGAAGTTCATGAGAAATTCTTAAGTAGAAGTCTTGGTCAAGTGCATCCATGTGAGTCACAAATGGATTAGCATCAGCACCACCAGTTGTGTGCTCTAGTATTGGAGTATTAATCTCTACGAACCCTTCTTTAAGTAAGAATTGGCGAGTAGCTTCCCAGAATTTTGATCTACGCACAAATCTATCATGAACTTCTTGGTTAACATTAAGATCAATATATCTTCTCCTTAAACGCTGTTCTTTATCGCTGAACTCTTCATGCGCCAGTGGCATCGGCCTCAAAGATTTAGTTAAAATTCTCAACTTATTTACTTTTATAGATATCTCGCCCGTTTGAGTTTTTATAACCTCTCCAGAAGCTTCGATAAAATCTCCTGAATCAAGTAAGCTCACGTCGCTAAAACCAAGTTCAGAATTATTATAATCTGGAACTCCTAATTCTGCCTCAGCCAAAAAAAGTTGCAAAGAATCAAACTCATCTTTTATGACTATAAAGCCAATCTTACCCATTTTACGGATATTCTTGATTCTTCCAACAACAGTGACTACCTTACCTTCCAGATTACTAAAATCTTCTTTTACTTCACTGTTTTTTTTAGTTCTACTAGCTTTTGCAGGATAAGGATTAACACCTAGCTTTTTAAGCTCAGCTAGTTTTCTTAAACGCTCATTTCTAAAATCTTGGAGTGTTGCCATATCAACCTAATTATAACACCAAGGCTTATTTATAATCTCGCATTGCACTTAAACAATTTTTATCGAGACCCAATCCATCCTGATAAAACTCTAAATAAAAAAAGTAACCAGGGTCTATAAAAATTAAAATGATCTTTTTGTTTCTTTTCTATTTTTAGAGAAAATGAAGTAATATTAAGATATATCAGTAATTTTATACTTATTACTACCAACCTCTATCTCGTCACCGACCTTTTTTCCCAAAAGGACTTGCCCAATCGGAGACTCATCACTAATTTTTCCGTTTAATGGATCTGACTCGACGCTACTTACCAGTGTAAAAACTTTTGTATCAGATCCCTTAAGCTTAACTGTACAGCCTAAAGATACGACATCATGGCTTAAGTTTGAGTTATCAACTATCTCGTAGTTTTTAAGAATAGCATTTACTTCGTCTACCCTAGCCTGATTGACCCTTTGCTCGTCTCTTGCAGAATGATACTCCGCGTTCTCTTTAAGATCTCCGAGAGCACGGGCTGTTGAGACGCGCTCAATAATCTCAGGGCGATCAGCCTCAAGTTGAGCAAGCTCTTTCTGTAGCTCTTCTAATTTCTCTTGTGAAATCTTAACTTTTTCCATAAAAATTTATATTACTCAGATAATTAAACTGAGTGAGGATTTCCTTTTTCTAATCCACCAAAGTCCTTAAACTATTTGATCTTATCACTACTGGTAAATCTTTGTAAACACTAGAGCAGCTATATATTGTGTCCAAAAAACACCAAAATACGCTATATCTAGTGCTTATGGTTAAACCTCTTCAAATTTTACCAATTTAGACTCTTCTTCACTTCTCAGCTTAACCTCGACTGAGTCTTCTCCTAGAGTCTTTGGACTTACCACAATTCTTATTGAACATCCAATAAGATCAGCGTCCGCAAACTTTTCTCCTGGACGCACATCCATTCTATCATCCCACAAGACTTCCTCTCCACGTTCAATCAATTTGTTATACAACTCCTCAGATTTTTTATAACTCTCGTCATCTTCAGATTGAGCGATAGTAACAAGATGATATTTGAAAGGAGCAACTGATTCTGGCCAAACGAGACCCCTCATATCACTATGTACTTCTACTATAACTCCCAGGAGTCTTGATATGCCTATTCCGTAAGAACCCATTACAACTTCCTTATCTAGCCCGTGTTCGTCGTTATAAGTTAGACCTAGCGAACCAGAGAATTTAGTTCCAAGAGAGAATATGTTACCCACTTCAACAGCTTTCTCTTCCACAAGCTCCGATTTCTCTAGTTTAAGATCGTCTAGAACATCATCGTTATAAACTTCTTTATTTACCGCTATACCGTTCTCTTTACTTAGGTATATTGTATCTTCACCGGCTTCACATAAAGTCTGGAACTCGTGAGAATATTTTGAAAAAGTTCCACCAGAAGCAAAAGCCAAATAAGTCTTATCCCCAAGTCCGACTCTATCGAATACGTTCTTGTAGGCAGTTTTAGCTTTTTCATAAAACTCTTGATGCTCAGCTTCGTCTTTAGAAAACGAGTACATCGCCTTCCAAAAAAACTCTCTTCCCCTCATTAGACCTGACTTTGCCCTGGCCTCGTTCCTAAATACTGTTCTTATGTCATATGGATAAGCAGGTAGATCTTTATAAGAGTGAATGAATGATCTCATCATGTCTGTCATAGGCTCTTCGTGTGTAAAACCGAGACCTAGTTCAGAGCCATTTTTTAGCCCAGTTTTAAACCAGTTATCAACCACCTCGTCACTCCACCTATCCGTCTTTTCCCATACTTCCTTTCTTTGCAAGGCAGTAGACTGAAGCTCTTCTCCGCCTATAGCACCCATCTCTTCCCGAACAATATCACTAATCTTGTTTAACACCCTAAGCCCAAGAGGCAATATCACATAAGCTCCAGCCATTTCTTTATATATAAACCCGGCCCGTATCAGCAACTGAGCGTTCTTTGAGAGCTCATCTGCAGGTGCCTCTTTCAGTGTTTTTGTAAATAATTTTGAATACTTCATATATTTATCTTTTCTTTAAACTTAATTATACACACCTAATGACCGTATCTTTCTCTTATTTCTTCGCGATCCTTTTCAAGTTGCTCGACCCTGGCAATCTCCAGACCTCTCTTAAGCCTCTCGGCCTCAGCATCTAATCTTTCTACGTGTCTACCTAGAATGCGTATGTCATCTTCTGTTAATCTATCTAGCCTTCCGTAATTATGACCGCCAACTACAAAGCCCGCTCCTGCCTCATATAATTCTTCAGCACTTAAAAAATCTTTATCCTCTTCCATAACCAACTATCTCCCCTATCTTTAATACTAAAAAACCACTCCTTTCTTTTTGAGTGGGGTTAAACTTAAATTTCTATCTATTTATAAAAACCAGAATTTACACCCCTAAGGGTGGTGTCGGTGCAAGGATGTATTTTTTAATGAATACCATAACAGTACATATTATAACATATAATCTAAATAGTAAGAAACTAAGAATAAAGTATAGCGATTATAGCTAAACAGTTTTTTAGCATATGTAAAAATATTGCCGGAATAATACTTTCTGTTTTCCAAGTAAGTATCCCCAAAATAATGCCGAATATAAAAGTATCGATTCCTACATTAACTTGACCATGAGCTAGACCAAACAATACAGCTACAAAAAATATAGAAGCAATAACCTTTATCTTTCTGGAGTATAAACTGAGTAATAAACCTCTAAAAAAAGTTTCTTCGGCAATTGGAGTAATCAGTCCTACTGAAAAAACCATAACAACTAGACTTAAACTAGTAGAATTACTTACCATTTCTGCTACAGCTTGCTCTTGACCCGCTAAATTAGGGCTGATCAATTGCAGAATAATCATCGAGATAACTAGCAAGATAATATAAACAATTGCCAATAAAACTGTCAGGTAAACAGCTTTTTTGTTAGGCTTTCGCAAACCAAGTAATTCTTTTATACTTTTTTGGCGTTTTCTTGCAATAACTTTTGCCGTAAGAAATGATAATACTAGAATTACTAACGGGAATATTAACCCAACTACTTCATCCGCATATTTATAGTTTTCATTAATTAGAACCGGTAACCCAATTATGGCAGTCAAAAGTGATACCATAAATGCAAAAAGCAATGCAAAAGAAGTTACAGCTAAAAACCAGCCAGATTTAGAAGATTTAAGTTTATTCCAGATATGATTAAGCTTAATCATTTGTCAAAACTAGAAGATTCTGCCTACGTCTACTATTGTAATTAATGCTATTAGTATTAATAAAATCCCCATTCCCCAAGCATTAATGCTCTCTTCTCTTTCTTTCGTTAGTACTTTTCCTCTAAACCTAAATAACAAAATTAAAAATAATCTACCGCCATCAAGAGCTGGTATAGGTAAGATGTTCATGATTCCTAAACTTAAAGAGATTAAAGCAATTAATAATATCAGTTCTGTTAAGCCGCTTTTACTAACGTTGTTAATTGCGTCAACTGTCGCAACTGGACCCCCAACCACTTCACTTGCTTTATCACCTTCACCTCGTACTAAGTTTGATATAGCATAACTTACGCCTGAGAAAGTTGCTTGAGTGGATTGCCCCATTGTAGCCAGAGCATTAATTGGAGCCGACCAAGTAGACCTCAATCTGACCGACTCTACAGCCGAAACCCCCAAAACCCCTTCTTTAGTACCTTTTTCTCTTAAGGTAACTTTAGATTCTTGAATCTCTCCCCTACCATTTTCAAACTTAACAACTACTTCTTGCCCAGCAAAATCATTAGTTATTTCAGAAACAGGAGAATTAACACTCGGCGCTACATTATTAATACTTATTAAAGTATCGCCAGTATCGAGACCAGCCTTTTGAGCTGGAGAATCGTCCGAAACCGCTCCAATTATAGTTTTAGAATTAATTACTTTTGTGTCACTTTTTACATAAAATTGTTCTTTACCGTAAAAAGAAAGAGACTCAAATGGAAGTTTTGGAGCACCAACCAAAAACAGACCAGTTAACAATACCCAGGCCGTTAAGAAGTTCATACCAACTCCAGCAACTAATATTTTCACCTTAGTCTTTAAACTCGCAGCCCCAAAACTACCCTTAAGCTTAGAGTCATCATGCTCGCCCTTAAGCTTAACGAATCCTCCAAGTGGTAACCAATTTAAAGAATATAAAGTATCATCACCCTTCTTTTTTCTAAGCTTTTTACCCCAAGCTTTTGGTGGGAATCCAACTCCGAATTCTTCAACTACCACACTGTTACGTTTAGCCGCAACCATGTGCCCAAACTCATGGAGCACAACCAGCATAATAAAAGCAAAAATTCCAAAAACAAAAAGCATAAATTATTACCCTAATTCTAACATAAAAAATTAATCCAATACTGCACCTTAAATAATTTTGATCGAGGCCCAGTCTCGTCCTGGTACAGGTTCTAAAGAAAAAACAGTAATGGGGCCTATCAAAATTGAAGTGATTCTTTGATTGCTTTCTCATCCAAGGAGAAAGTAATAAGGTTAAACCTTCATTATTTCGTCTTCTTTGGCCTTAACCAACTCATCAACTTGCTTATTGAACTTATCTAGCTCTTCTTGGACCTCTTTTTCTAGAGATCTTAGATCATCCTCTGTAATCTCTCCGGAAGATTTTTGTTTTTTAAAGTTATTTAGAACATCCTGACGCATATTTCTTGATACAATTCTCGCATCTTCTGCGTTACTACCGAGTTGCTTAGCGATCTGAGCTCTTCTTTCTTCTGTTAAAGGAGGAATATTGACTCTAACTACCCTACCATCGTCGCTAGGGTTTAACCCTAAAGATTCATCTTTCCTAATACCTTCTACGATTGCATCCAAATTCTGTGGGTCAAAAGGAGTAATTTGCAGTAGCTGCGGTTCTGGCACAGACACATTTGCAACCTGATTCAATGGCATCGGAGTTCCGTAAGCCTCTACCCTAACACCGTCGAGCATATCTGGATGTGCTCTGCCGGTCCTAACCTTTTTTAAATCATCCTCCAGACGACCAATCGCCTGACTAAGTTTCTGCTTAAACTCGTTCATTTCCATATACTAATAATTCTACCATAACTATCTAATCTAACTCTGCAACACCAAGACAATTTTGATCGAGGCCCAGTCTCGTCCTGGTACAGGTTCTAAAGAAAAAACAGTAATGGGGCCTACTATAATTAGATGATTCTTTTTGCTAACTTTCTCTCATCAAGGAGAAAAAGTTGGTTAAATTAACCGTTTCTTTGACCAAGCTCAATACGAGCCATTTTTCTAACAACAATATTCTCACCGAGCTTAGCAATATGCTCTTTGATTAACATTGCAACGTCTTTATCCTGATCCTTAACAAAAGGTTGATCCATTAAGCATCGCTCGGCAAAGTACTTTTTAAGCATTCCCTCAACAATGTTGTCAGCAATATCAGCAGGTTTACCTTCAGCAACAACTTTATCTTTAAACTCAGCTGCTTTTTCGTCTCTTACTTCTTCTGGGATATTTTCTGAAGAAATAAATTCTGGATTACTTGCTACAATGTGCATTGCAATATCCTGACCTAGTTGCAAGAACTCTTCTGTCTTAGCAACAAAGCTAGTTTCACAGTTAAGCTCAACAACTACCCCAATACGAGAATCATGATTATAAGTAATAACAGCACCTTCGCTAGCTTCGCGCTCAGCACGCTTATCAGCCTTTGTTAATCCTTTCTTGCGCATCTCATCAAGAGCTTTATCAAAATCTCCACCAGCCGCCTCTAAAGCTTGTTTTGCGTCAGTTAGACCAACACCTGTTAGATCTTTTAGTCTTTTTACTTCTTCAATTGTTACTGCCATATTATTATTTCCCCTACCCTCTTACTTTTAATTATTTAACTTCTGCTTTACTCTCGCTCTGCCCTGCTTTAACGGCATCTTTAAAATAGTTCGCAATCAAAGTTACGCCACTAGTTGCATCATCATTCGCTGGAATTACATAATCAACTCCAGTTGGGTCAACATTACTATCGCATACTGCAATTACTGTTAGATTCATTTTTTTTGCTTCTCTTACGGCGATTGCATCAGTCATGGCGTCAAAAACAACTACAACGGCTGGCACACCCTGCATATCCTTAATCCCTCCGAACTGCTTTTCGAGTTGATCAAGCTCTTCTTGAAGTCTTTGAACCTCAAGTTTTGAGTATCTAGAAGCGAATTCTCCACTCTCCATCTTAGCTTCGAGCATTTTAAGTCTCTTGATACGAGCCATCATGGTAGCCTGATTTGTCAGCATCCCACCAAACCATCGCTCCACCACATAAGGAGAACTAGCTTCAAGAGCTGCCTCTTTTACAGGAGCTTTCAATTGAGCCTTAGTCGCTACAAATAATACTGGTTTACCAGCCTTTGCTGCTGCAGTAACCACTGGTAGAGCTTTATCTAACTGCTCAACAGTTTTTTCTAAATTGATAATATGTCCACCCTTTCTTTTAGAGTGAATATATTGATCCATCTTTGGGTGCCATTTATTGGCCTTATGCCCAAAATGCGCCCCAGCCTTAAATAATTCTTCAATATCTACTTTTATTGCCATAAATCCTTTTTAACCTAACCTTTCTGATTTATCTGGAGATGCGGAGGCTCTAAGAAAAACTAAGAATTAAGCTTAGAGAGGATTCACCCACACTCACAGGTTTTTAATTAACAGAGTAAATTATACATTGAACCACACTAATAAGCTAGCTTAATCTTGAGCAAACTCTGTTGGCGGGGTCAAATTCAGCCAACCATCCCATTCATTGCCACCCGCAACGCTTATCTGGATACTGCCATCACCTTCAGGATTAGGCCGTACGTACACTGCATACCCTCCAGAATTAAAACACACAAATACACCATGCCGGTCAACCTGGGCGTAAAAGGATTCCAGTAATTCCCTTTTCTCGTCAAAGGTTCTATCTTCTCTAACCTGTATTTCTTGCACACTTTTCCCGATCTGGGAGTATAGCTTAGCAAAAGCTAATGGAAAGCTTTTATAATCTAACCGTCCATTAGTAGATGTCCTCGCGGCTTTTTCCATATCTCGGGAATTCATACTAGTATATTATAGCACTAAAGGTACAAAAAGTCTATGCTATTTTATGGTATATTGGTAAACCCTCACCCCGCCAACTTCTTTGACTGGCTTTTTGTTTGGAATCTTAAAAACATAACTTACTAAAGTCAGATCTCTACCCAGTCTTTTGGCTTCACTCATCATCTTTTCATCCAGCCTGCCCATAAATTTATCCAGCAAGAACGTATAGACCACCTCTGTATCTTCCGGAAAATCAGCCATCCACAGATTAGCCGATTTTACCTCAGCATCCGGAAAGTTTTTAAGTCTAATCTTAGCCATAAGAATCACGAATGGGTTAAACTCATACCCCGTACATTTGTAACCTTTTTTAGAAACAGCCAGCATAAACCTGCCGTCACCACAGCCAAGCTCTACTACTCTCCCCTTTTTAGAAAGTTTTACTAAGTTAGCAGCATCTTCAATCGCTTGTTTATGGGCCGGCACAAACGGAGCACCAATAAAAACCACCCACACAAAGGGAACGAATATCATCAGGAGTACGAACCAGATCAGACCCCAGTTCACTATTCTTCCTCTTCTTCAAGATCTAAAGATTCTTTAGCATCGCTCAACATTTCAGCAAGCTCATCAGCTAACTTTTGAGCCTCAGAATACTTCTCGATAGAAGTATTTAACCCATCCTTGCCACTTTCAATCTCATCGATTAACTTCTCGAGATCCTTCAACTTATCTTCAAAATTTTTATCTGCCATATACTATTTATTGATTTTTTCTCTAACTACTAGATTTAGTTTACCATCCGTGAGTGTAGCATCTAGCTCATCTCCAATCTTCACTATATTTACAGAACTCAAAATCTTTCCGTCTAACTCTAGTAGTGCAAAACCTTTAGCAAAGATTTTTTCAAAATCTAGATTAGAAAGCCTAGCTTTTAAGATATCTAGTTTAGATTCCACACCAGAAACTAAATTATTAATTACTCTTTCTAAGCTTACATTTAAATTCTGCACTGCTTGCTCAGCTAAATATAACTTAGAAGCTATTAAATTAGATGCTTTTTGCTTTAAGTCATTAATTTCTCTAAGCAAATCTTTTGAATCTGGGAAGATAATTTCTGCCGCATTACTGGGCGTGGAGGCTCGTACATCTGCTACTAAATCTAATAGACTTACGTCATCTTCATGTCCTACCCCACTAACTACCGGAATATTAGAATTTAATACTGCTCGAGCAATCTCTTCGCTGTTAAATGCTTCCAAATCACCCCTTGCTCCACCTCCTCTAACTATTGCAATAACGTCAAACTCCCCTTTTCTGGCTTCAATTTCTTTGAATTTTGTACAAATTTCTTGAACGGCTAAATCACCTTGTACAGTAGAGCTAAACAAAACTACCTCACTAACTAAAAATCTAGATGAACTGACTCGCTTAAAATCCTCCCAAGCAGATGAGCTACCAGAAGTAATAACAGCTACTTTTCTAGGGAATCTTGGTAAACTTTTCTTTCTAGAGACATCAAAAGCCCCTTCTTCTCTAAGCTTAATTTTTAGTAGCTCCAGTTTTTTAGCTGCATCACCTGTGTCACCAGAACTGGCAAACTTTCTAACCCTAAATCTAAGCTCTGTTTTTTTACCTATTTGCACTTCACCTGTAACCTGAACTTTAGAGCCCTCTTCTGGCAATTCACCTTTAAGCTCTGTAAAAGTTGTAAAGCAATTAATCGACTGACCATCTCCTGCCAGCTCGAAAAAGACCATAAAGTCTTTATATACTCTTACTTTTTGTATCTCCCCTTCGACCACTAAATTACCCGGAATTAGAGCAATTGTCTCAGAAACAACCAACGTCAGTTGCTTAACAGTTAAAACCGTTTCTCCAAATTCCTCCATATACCCCATATTCTACCACTCGATTTTACCACTTTGTATCTTTAATTTGATTGAGGCCCAGCCCCTCAAATTAAATACGATTCTTTTCTTCTTTTATTATCTAAAGAAGAAAAGAAAATGTATTAGTTACTACTTGCTATCCTTCTCTTCTTCTAAAAGAAGCTTCTCCATACCTCTGGTCTCAGCAATCGCTTTAGAGTAAAAATAATATCCAGGAGGAACATATAAAATAGTTGTTACAACCCTATAAGTCAAAACTGCAGTTAGGCTTAGCCCTGCAGGTACTCCTGCTGAGACCAGAACAGCTGTCATCAAAGCCTCATAAACCCCATGTCCACCTGGTAAGACTGCAATAAAACTACCAATGTTCGCTACTCCATAAGAGACGATTATTGCTCCCCAAACAGGACTAGCTCCTAAGGCCATGAAACAGACCCCAATTGTAGCTACCTCAGTTAAATTTGCTAATATTCCCCATCGGCAAGTGTATAAAAATCCCTTTAGATTTCCCCTAACAGTTTTATAATCTTCTTCGAGTCTACTAAAATTCTTTGTTATTTTTTTCTTGCGATCTTCAGGTAGTAAGTCCACCCTTTTTCTCTTTATAAAGTTAAGCATGATCTCTAGCTTTCTTAAGACAAAGAAGGTAAAATTACGCAAACCGTTATGCTGCTCCAACAAAAAAGCTACCAACATTATTAAAATAAACACACCAAATGCTAGACCACTTGAGGCCAAAACAACCAGGTTACTGGCTTGGTTATTAAGAGCTAAAAGAAGAACTCCTAGGCCTAATACTGGGATAAAACTAGCCAGCACTATTCCCCATCTCAAGGTCTGAGCCATTGTACTTCTTACTCCTCTAACCTTAAGCGCTCTCATCCTAAGCGAGAAGTAACCGAACCCACTTATTCCGGCTGAAGGAAAAACATAATTCACAAAGCTCATCTCTGTAGATACTTTAACCATGTCCCAGTACCCAACCTTTTCTCCGAGTAAATCAAAAGTCTCTTGGTACATCCTTGCATAAGCATGATAATTTATCATTTGAAGAGGAATAAATAACAGGAGCAACAAAATGTTAGCATCCGAAATCTCGTTAGCCACGTTACCTAAATCTTTTCTAGAAGAATATATTACTAGTGCTAATATGACTAAAGTAGCTATATTTAAAATTATTTTTAGCTTTTTATTCTTCACTGATCTATGTTACCTGGGTTTATTTCAAGCTGATAAAGATAAGCTGCATCAACTGTTATATTTTCTCTAGATTATACCAAAGATAAGCTAAACTTAAGCTAAGTAATTGATACTTTCTTACCTTTTTTTGATAAAGCGAGAGAAACCTCATCAACCATCTCGCTTATACTCACACTAGATTTAACGAGATAAGTTGCCGCTCCAAGCTCAAATGCCTTTTGTTTATACTCTGGTCGATCTAAGCCACTTACCACAATGACTGGTATTCTTGATTTTGGCTTATCATTTCTATATGCTTCAAGGACCCCAAGACCTCCGAATTTTGGTAATAAACAATCTAAGATTATAATATCCGGCTCATTTGTAGCCAGATATTGAAGAGCTTCTTCTCCGTCATATTTAATAACAACATTATAGCCCTCAATTTCTAAACGAGCTCGATAAACTTCTGCAAGAGCTTGGTCGTCATCAACTATCAAAATCGTTTTTTGTTCTTCAGATTCCATAAACTACAGTTACTATTTTACTATAAAGCTTTTGCTTTATGCCTATACAAGTTAAATTTTATCAATTATTAAGAATTTAAGATATTAATAGCTTTTTGCTTTTGCAAATCTTCTCCATTAGCTCCCAAATCAATTTTGACTGTCGGATCAATACCTACTTTATCTATTGTCTTGCCTTTTGGAGTAAACCAATGAGCAATAGTGATCTTAAGCCAAGCACCATCCTCTAGAGGTACAATATCCTGTACACTACCCTTACCGAATGTTTTTTGGCCAACCAGCTGAATGCCAGCATTTTCGTTAAGAGAGGCCGCTAAAATCTCACTGGCAGATGCCGAACCTTCGTTAACTAGAACTACCAATTTTGACTTATCTAAACTCATCAAAGGATTAGAACTTGTTCTCTTCACTGCCATTTCTCTTCCTCTAAACCTCTCAGAAAGCACTACCTTGTTATCAAGCCAAACTCCTGCCACATTCACTGCACTTGCTACATAACCACCACCGTTATTTCTTAAATCTAATATAAACTTATTAGCTCCTTGGGAGCTTAATTCTTTTACTCCTTTAGAGACTAAATCATCCGTATCTTCTGCAAACCTACTCACTTTAATATAGCCAGTGTCATTATTAACTTTTTCATACTTAACACTATCTACTTTAATTGCTTCTCGAATGACTTCTACTTCTTTTAATGCTCCGTCTTGTGAGATCTTTAGTTTAACTTTAGTTCCTTCCTCTCCACGGATTTTACTCACGGCAATATCAACTCCCATTCCATCAGTTAGTACTCCATCAATACTCAAAATTGCATCCCCCGGCTTTAACCCCGCTTTTTCTGCGGGAGATCCATCAAGAGGAGCAATTATTACTAGTTGCTCACCATTTTTACCAAGTTCTGCTCCAATACCACTGAAACGACCGTCTAAAGAACTCTTAAAATCATTATATTCATCTTTGGTGAAAAAGGTTGTATAAGGATCACCAGTTGCCGAGACTAGCCCCTTTTTTATACCAGCTTCTACCTCTTTGCTATTTAGTTCTCCATCAAAGCGCTCTCGCAGTTTAGAGTAAATTTCTTGTACATCAACATTTATAGAAGCATCAACTTTTACAGACGAACCCCTCAGGACTTTTGGTAATGTAATATTTTGAGAGCTATAGCCTAGCGCAAAAAAAACTAAAGCCACAAATATTAAGCCTAGTAGTTTCTTTTTTTTATAACCACAAGTATTAGTCTTAAAACTTTTATTCTTTGACATGTATACTATTTCTCAAGTTTAGAAGTGAATAAAGTAGAGCCCAGCTGGAGATATAGTCATTTCACTATACTCTCCTCTTATCCCATAATTATATTGGCTTACTCGAATTGTACCATCTCCGTTCACTCTCTCGACATACATTGCATGCCCATAATAACCACTCATACTGATAGCAACGTCACCTACTCTAGGGTTGCCATCTACAGGGATACCGGCTGCCCGAGCATTAGCGGGCCATCTATTTGCATTTCCTCGACCACCCCAATACGGCATGTATCGTCCACTTTGATAGACTTTAAATGCCGTATAGCTGACACACTCTCTATTGTACATTCCCCAAGAATCTACTAGTGAATCCTGCGCAGCAGTCGCCCATAATGTTGGATATCCTCCGTTCGTTACTCCACTACTTGGGACATAGGATATTCCACCATTTCTTGGTGTAAGTCTTGCTGAGTTAGCAGCAGCCTGCTCTCTTCTAAGTCTTGCTACCTCTGAATTATCTGCAGCAACTTGTCTCTGGTAAGCATCTTCTTGGCCACGAGTATCATTTAGTAGCTTCTGAACTTCATCCTGTTTTGTTTGCAAATCAACTCTCATTCCAACTTGATCACGAATTAAGTTCTCAATCTCGACCTGCTGTTTCTCCATTTGAGCCTTTAGATCTTCAACTTGAGAGGTTAAGGTAGCAATTTTATTTTTTACACGATCTCTGTATTCTTGCTTATCAACATAATCACTCAAACTTTTTGAACTTGCCAAGATCTCTAAAGAGCTTATATCACCATCGATGTACAACTTTCTTATACTGTTTGCTAAAATCTTTTTATTTTCTGTAATCTTAGCCTCAGCTTCTACAATCTGACCCTTTAGCTGTGCATTCTTGGCCTCATTAGCATCAATCTTAGACTGCAAATTAGCTGTTTCTAAACGAGCGCTTTCGAGTTTATTAGCTAGAGTATCTCCCTGAGTTTTTAAATCTGCAATCTTCTTTTGATTTTGATCTATATTAGAGTTAAGTTCATTAATCTTCTGCTCATAGGGATCGGCAAAAACTTGATTCTGAGAAGAGTTAATAACTGGCGTTAGTGCAACAACTAAAAATGCAAAGGCAATTATAGAGGATTTTTTTACTAACTTAATCTGTTTTTTTATTTTAGACATTTTTGTTTTACCACCTTCTTTAGTACTAAGTTAGGTTTATACTAAAGCTTATGCTTAATATTCTATCAACTTGCATGAGGTAAGACAACCCGCTTAAGCTAATAAAACAACATTCACTTAATAATCTCTCCACCTAATGCAAATCAAGTACTAATTTTATCTTCAAAGAAAAAATAAAGATGATTAGACTGATTTAAGTTTTACATACTTTCTAATAGCAAATTGAGCAGATAAAATCCCGATAAGCATACCTGTTAAAATTACAAGAAGACCAACTAAAATACTATTGCTCGTGAAAAAGCTTATGTCTTGTGCGATATCTCCTGCCCAACTCTTTTGAGTTAAACTAAATACAGTTAATCGCATTATAATAAAAGTAAATATCCCAGCAACAGCCCCGTAGGCAGCCGCCTCAACTAAAAATGGCCCTTTGATATAAGATTTATTGGCTCCAATTAGTCTCATAATCTCAATCTCATCTTTGCGGTTAAATATAGCTAGACGAATGGTATTAACAATAATCAATACAGAGACAGAACCTAAAATAATACTTGCGAATATTCCGATCTTTCTAATAGTAGAAAGTGCATTAGCAATATTCTTAGTAGCTCTAAGTTTATCTTCCGAAACTTCGCTCGTCTCAGTTAAATCGTTATATTCTGACGATTTAATCTTTTGCTGAATATTATCTATATCCCCAAAATCATCAATCTTAACTGAAAAACTCGCTGGCAGTTCAAGAGTGTCTCCTGCAATCTCAAGAGATTTAATAGCTTCAGGATTATCCTTATTAAGCTCTTTATACTCTTCTAGAGCTTTATTCTCGTCTTTATAATCAACATTTTTTACACCTTCAATACTTTTTATATAAGCTTCAAAGGCATCTTTTTTCTCTTCGACTACATCTGTCTTTAAATAGATTTTTATTTCGACTTTATCAGCGAGTCTCCCTACCTGCTTACCGTAAACCACAAAAGAAATAATCGTTAGCAAACCAACAGAAAGCGTAGCAGTCATTACTAATATTGCCGCTGAAGAGAGCCAAGAATTTCTTAGGAAACCGGTCATTCCAGAAGAAAAAATCCTCTTTGCATTAATCATCTTATATTCTTTACCTAAAAACTTCATCCTACCATCCTCCCGGGAGCCGGACTCTCTTTTCGATCATCATAATTATCGTCGTCAGAAATATTTCCTCCAACCTTGTCGCTCACAACCCTTCCATGATCTAGCTTGATTACTCTCCTATTAAGCTTGTTTAGAATTTCTTGATTGTGGGTAGTCATGATAACAGTGGTACCGTGTTTATTTATCTTCTCTAGTAGCTGTACAATATCCCAACTATGCTTTGGGTCTAAATTGCCGGTTGGCTCATCGGCTATTAAGATCTTAGGCTGACGCACAACTGCTCTGGCAATAGCCACTCTCTGTTGTTCTCCTCCTGAAAGTTGATCTGGATAATGTTTTTCTTTACCAGTTAGACCTACTAGATCAATTACTTTGGGAACAGTATTATCGATCTCTCTTTTGCCCATTCCAACAATTTCCATGGCAAAAGCAATGTTTTCAAAAACGGTTCTTTTCGGAAGTAATTTAAAGTCTTGAAAAACAGTCCCAATCTTTCTCCTTAAAAGTGGAATATCTTTTTCTTTTAATTCAGAATAATCAACTCCACCAACCACGATCTTCCCATTCGTCTCTCTTTCTTCTCGAGTCAATAGTTTAAGTATTGTTGACTTCCCTGCTCCACTGGATCCCACCAAAACCACAAACTCTTTAGGTTCAATAAAAAAGGAAACTTTATCTAAAGCCACCCCCTTTTTTCCATACTTTTTACTAACTCTGTCTAAAAGAATCATTACCCACTATTCTAGCAAACAGCTTAAGTTTAAACAAAAAATAATTAAATAATTATAATCTTGACTACCGATATTCTGGATTCTCAAATCCAAAATGGTTCCCTTTGTTCCATTCTGTCTTCTGATTGCCTTTAGCCGGCATCCCTCCAGCACTTTTTAGCATCTTAGCTATATGCATTAAGTTCCAACTCATAAAAGTAGTATTCCTGTTAGTAAAGTCATTGTCAAAACCAACTTTTGTCCCATCCTCAGATTTATCACCATAACTTGCCCCGGGACCTACTTCTCCGATCCAGCCTGCGTCAGCCTGTGGAGGTATCGTATATCCCAGATGTTGCAAACTATACAAAATGTTCATAGCACAGTGCTTGAGCCCATCTTCGTTACCAGTTATTAAACAGCCACCGGCTTTACCGTACATTTTAAATTGACCTTTTTCATTTAGCTCAGCAGAATTACCATAAAGTCTCTCAATAATTTTCTTCATTTCAGAAGAGTTATCACCTAACCAAATTGGACCAGCCAAAACTAAAATATCCGCCTCTACTACTTTTTTATAAATTTCTGGCCACTCATCTTTATCCCACCCCTTTTTAGTCATATCAGGATAAATACCTTGAGCAATATCATGATCAATTGACCTAATTACTTCAACTTTGACCCCGTTCTTTTCTAAAATCTTTCTTGATACATCAATCAGAGCTTGAGTGTGACTATGCTCAGGAGATTTAGTTAGCGTACAATTAAAATAAATCGCTCTTAAACCACTAAACTCAGCTTTTTCATCACTCATATATCCATCAATCTTAACAAATTACACTCAAGCTATTCTACCCCACCGAATACACCACTCTACCAAAGCCCGAGGATTTAAGTCGAGCAGGTATAAACTTCTTGGAAGTAAAAGAGAACTACTCGATTCCGCTCTTTTGCTTCTTTTCTAATCATGCAGAAAAGAAGATATTTGAGCTACATTTCTTCTTTAACTTTGTCACGAATTTGCTTTTCGATATCTTTAGCAACTTTTGGATTTTCTGCTAAGTATTCTTTAGCTGCCTCTTTACCTTGAGCAATATTCTCTCCGTTATAACCAACCCAAGCTCCAGATCGAGTCAAAATCCCATACTTTAAACCTAAATTTAAAAGATCGCCCGTATAACTAATCCCTTCGTTATACATAATATCGAATTCTGCCACTCTAAATGGTGGAGCAATCTTATTCTTTACCACTTTAACTTTAGTCTCATTACCAATAATCTCATCCCCGTCTTTAATCTGAGAAGCTTTTCTAATATCTAGTCTTACTGAAGCATAGAACTTTAGGGCATTACCACCAGTAGTAGTTTCTGGGTTACCAAACATCACCCCAATCTTCATACGAAGCTGATTAATAAAAATCACTGTCGTATTTGATTTAGAAATAATGGCTGTTAACTTTCTAAGAGCCTGAGACATCAATCTTGCCTGCAGCCCCATTTGCGCATCGCCCATATCACCTTCAATTTCCGCTCGTGGCACTAACGCAGCAACGCTATCTACAACAACTAGATCAACAGCGCTAGATCTAACCAAAGTTTCGCAAATCTCAAGAGCCTGCTCACCAGTATCTGGTTGCGAAACAAAAAGATTATCTGTATCAACACCAACTTTTCTGGCATAAGCCGGATCAAGAGCATGCTCCGCATCAATAAAAGCTGCCGTCCCACCAGATTTCTGAATTTCTGCAATCGCATGAAGAGTTAAAGTAGTCTTACCAGATGACTCCGGCCCATAGATTTCTATAATTCTTCCCTTAGGGTATCCGCCTCCAAGAGCAAGGTCTAAGCTTAAACTACCACTTGGGATCAACTCAACTTCAACATGCTGATTATCCCCAAGACGCATAATACTGCCCGTCCCAAATTGCTTTTGGATCTGGTCCATCGCCATACTAAGAGCCTGACTCCTAGCCTCATTTGATTTCTTATCATCCCCTTTTTGAGCCCTCACCACCGGGTCCTTACCTGCACTTTTAGCCATATAGAAAATACCCCCTAATAGATTTAACTTATGTTTAATTCTAAACAACTAACCAAAAACATAATAGCACCAAAAACACATCAAAAAGTTTTAGCTAGAGATCTTCTCGCCACAAAGCAGCGTTTGCACCCTCACCATAATAATTTGCCAAAAAACCAAGTTTCCCACCTATTGTTCTATCGTAAAAGCCCCAACCACTCTCTACATATCGTGGACCGCTATTAACTAAAAGTTCTAAAAAGCCCATTTTTCTGGCATCTTCTTCTATTCTTCTTAAAAGAGCTCTACCGGCACCGGATCCTCTAGCCTGTGTTGAGACGTATGCCATAACAACCTCCATAGGATTATCTGTTTTAGCATATGACCTAACTGCTTCATCAAGCTTGGTTTTAAATCCCATACCGCCGACTACTCTCCCTCCTATGCTTGCTACATAGTATCTTTTATCGGTCTCTTCACCTCTGGCAACTCTTTCTATAAGCTTTAGATCTTCATCGACCTCATCCTCAATTACTTCGCCCGTTTCTCGATCTCTAATACATTCGTTAAAAACTGGCCTTAATTCATCTATATCATCTTGTGTAACTTCTCTTACCTCAAACCTATTGTCTTCCATATAAAAATTATTATACACATCAAAAAACCCAGCATCCCTGCTGGGTTTTACTTATTTAAATACCTGCTAATATGCAATTTACCCTTAACTTAAGCCGGCTAATTCCCCTGCAAGCTTAGCTCTTTTCTCCTTCATACACTGTCCTAACACCAGAATTTCCATCAAGTAAAGATAAATCATGGCCTGCCTCCACAGCTTCTGCTATTGCCATGTCTTTATATGCATCCTGATTTCTTAAATAGTGAATCTCGGCCTTGTCTGCCGATGAATCTGCTTTGTCATATAAATTTATAGCCTTTTCATTTAAGGCGATTGCCTCATCGCTAAGAGGTAAAGCTTGCCCAGGTAATATCTCTAATACTTGTTGTCCTGCTGCTCTCATTCTACTTTCTATAGCAAGTCTTGCTTCATTTTCCGCCTCAATCCTCTGGTCCGCCTCTAATGCTGCTTGGTTTGATGCTTCCGTGTTGCGTCTGGCAGCTCCGACCAACCTCGTCGCATCATAGCTAACGTTTTCGTCAACATCTGGCTTCTCGCTAATAATTGTTTTTAAGTTTTCACCCATACTGTTTTTTGTTTTATTTAATCGAACTTTCTTTGGTTTCATACTAGCATAAGCTCTATACAAAAGTCAATAACTTTGATCTACTTATTTATTCACTCCCCTGTTATCGACTATCATATTCAACCTAAGCTTGATATAATATAGATATGAAATACATCTTTCTTTTGGGGCATCAACCCCATCTTTCACTGGCAGAACTTGAGAGTGTTTATAATGCTAAAAATATTATTGAATATAATAACTTCTACGCTGTTATTGAGTTAAATGAAGTCCCTAATATCGATGAGCTGGGAGGTACTACAAAAATCTCTCAAATTATAAAATCTGAATATTTGTCTGAAGATATCCAAACACAACTCAAAAACCTAATTTTAGATTTTATTTCTGAACAAAAAAGTACAAAGCTTAAACTTGGTCTTTCTATTTACAGTGGTAAAAATGATGTTCACTTGAGTCAAAAAAATGTACAAAAAATATTAGAAGAGGTAAGAAGAGAGATAAAAAGAGTTAACCCAGAGCTAAATTTACGTACTGTAGAGCCAAAATCCCCTATTCTAAATACCGCCCAAATAATACATTCTGGATTATTAAAAACAAACGGGATAAGTTTAGATATTATTATTTCATCCCCTACTCGTCATCCCAGAGCAGGCCAGGATCTAATTGATAGCACTGTCAAAAATAGAGTCACTCTTGCCCAAACCATTCAAGTACCAAACTTAAGAAAATATACATTAAGAGACTACAGCAAGCCCAAGCCTAGTGGCAAAAACGGCATGCTTCCTCCAAAACTTGCTCAGATATTAATAAATCTCTCTGGAGCTAAAGCTGGAGATACAATTCTAGACCCTTTTTGTGGCTCTGGTACAGTTCTACAAGAAGCTATCTTACAAAATATCAACTGTATAGGAACTGACCTAAACCCAAATATAATTGACGACGCTAAAGAAAACTTAGAGTGGCTAGAAAACAAATTTAAAATTAAAGAATCCGGAGTTAAGTTTAAATTATCAGTAGCAGATTCAACGTCTCATAAGTGGTCAGACAACTTTGATCATGTCGTTTGCGAAAGTTATCTAGGTACTCCAATGACAAATATACCAACAGATACAAAACTAAATAAAATAATTGAAGAATGCAATGCCTTAGCTGAAGAATTCCTAAAAAACATCCACTCACAACTTACCGAAGAATCAACTCTCGTTTATGCCCTGCCTTGCTGGTTTATCGAGAATAAAATAATAAAATTACCAGTTGTTGAAAATCTATCAGCGCTAGGGTATAATAAAGTGAAGTCTAAAAAAATAAACCAAGACGGAAATACAGATCTCATTTACCGCCGTACTTCAGAAGACGAAAGTCAAAAAAGAAGTCAAATAGTCGGCCGAGATATCTACGTCTTAAAGAAAAAATAATAATCAAATATGTCCAAAGTTGCAGGTGGTGGTTCAGTCAAGCGTCAAAGCGATAGCCCAGGTCAACGTCTAGGTGTTAAACGCTACGCTGGTCAAAAAGTGAGCGCAGGAGAAATTATCATTCGCCAAGTTGGAGCTACAAAAATCGCTGGACCAGGAACATTTGTTTCTCGTAACTTTACAATTCATGCCGCCAAAGACGGAGTTGTCAGATTCCAAAAGCGCAAAATGACTAAGTTTACAGGTAGGACTACATCAAGAGTACAAGTCATTGTTGAATAAAGAAGATATTATGAAAAAAGATCTACACCCACAAGAATACCAACTAGTAGTTTATAAGGACTCAAACTCAGGTGACACCTGGCTGACTCGCTCTACAGCAAGCAGCAAAGAGACTATCAAATGGGATGATGGCAATGAGTATCCTTTAGTTTTAGTGCACGTAAGCGCTAAATCCCACCCATTCTTTACCGGTGACGAGAAAGTACTAGACATTGAAGGTCGTGTAGATAAATTTAAAAAGCGTCAAGAAGCTGCCGCTAAAGCTCAAGCCGCCAAAACAGCCAAAGCTCCTCGAGAAAAGAAAGAAAACACAGCCCAAAAAATCTAATAAGAACTCCCGAAAGGGAGTTCTTTAAAGCCAAATAGCCTACTCTTTTCTCATACTATATCCTGTCCAGTTCTTCAGATGCTGCATTTTCTTCACTTACTCTAGACTGATACTTCTTTACCTTAGAAGGTACTTGAGTTACCATTTTTGGCCTCTTGTCCTTATCAGTTTCCTTATTACCTTTTTTGGGCTCAACTGGGCTATAGCCAGCTATTGCACCCATGACACGGTCCCTTATTGCATCAGCTGGCCTAATTACCCGCTCTCTTCGTCTTCGGGCATCTTTTTCCTGTTCTCTCTCGCCCCTAGTAGCGGCTAAGCTAGATATGCTACCCCTAGACCTTGTAGGCTGTACACTTTCTTCTACTCCCCCTTTGTCCGTAGTGCTGATAGTCCTACCTTTTCTAGGCATTATATCACCCCTAGCGTCTCTTCTTATGATCTCGTAAGATACATGGTCAATACCATCCACCTTCGTAACCCTCATGGTTTTTGTTACAGTACCGCCCAGAGCAGAATTTCTGGTTGTAGAATACTCTATTACTCCATTTGGGTACCGTCTTACCATATGCTCGCTGCCTACCCTATCTCTTCGTAACCTTGATAATACACTGGGTTCACTCTTAACACGGACAGTTTCTATACTTCCATCTGTTAATACTTCGCTATCCTTCTCAACTGTAACTATTCTCTTACCATCTGGCTTTTCACCTACAGATTCATTTGCTGAAACGATAAGCTTGCCAGCTTCATCCCTCACCATATCAGCGTATTTTCTGACACTCTCCTCATCATTAGAAATAATTTCAACTTTTGGAGGCCCAACGTCTGTTAATCCCATAATGTTTTTATATTATTTAATATCTACATATCCTAATGTAGCAAACATAAGCCTAATTGTCAACAATTTAGCTATTTAGTTAAGATTTCGCAACCTTCATAAGTTACCAAAATTGAGTGTTCAAACTGACAAGCCCAAGATCCATCTTTAGTAATAATATTCCAGCCATCTGGTAAAAACTCCACATCCGCTTTGCCAGCAACAGCAATAGGCTCAATTGCAATCGTCATACCAGCCTTTAGTTTAAAACTACCACCGTCTGGGCCATAGTTAGGTATATCAGGATCCTCATGTAGAGAATGACCCACACCATGTCCACAAAGCTCCCTTACTACATCTAAACCGTAGTTTTGTAGAGTCTTTCCGATAACTTTAGAAACATCTTTAACTCTTACCCCGTGTTTTACTACTTTAAGAGCCGCATTAAGAGCTTCTTCAGTCCCTTTTAACAGATTCCGAGCTTCTTCAGAAATCTCTCCAACTGGGTAAGTTATAGCCGCATCAGTAATTAAGCCTTTCCATAACACTCCAAAATCACAATTAACAATATCTCCCTCATTAATAACTCTACTGCCTGGAATTGTATGCTGAACCTCTTCATTAACAGCGATACACATTACATCAGGGTAGCCCCTGTAGCCCAAAAAAGCTGGCTCCCCACCAAGATCTTCTAACTTTGCAGATGCTAAGTTAGCTAGATCTTTAGTTGTCATCCCAGCTTTAGTGTTAAGCTTAACAAACTGAAGAACTTCAGCTAGCATCCTACCACCCTCTCTCATGGCTTGGATCTCCTCCTGGGTTTTAACTCTATTTAAGTTTTTGCTCATACTTCTTATACTTCTCTAGAACCTCTTTAAAAACATCTTCGGGAGTTTGCTCTCCATTAACTTTAACTATTCTAATCCCACCCTTCTTTAAAGCTGTTATAACCTCTTTATACTGCTTCTCAAAGATCTTTAAGCGCTTTTTTATATCTTTAGGACCATCATCACCTCTGCCTCTAATACTAAGGCGCTTTATTGCCTCCTTCTTACTAATCGCAATATCAAAAACAAAGGGAACATCAAAACCTAAACCTTTTTCACTTCGAACTAACCACTCTACTTCGCTCTTTCTTCTAAAAAAGCCGTCTAAGATAACAGGTTCATTTTTACCCAGGCCCCGTAACTCTTTTTCGATAATCTGCTCTACATAAACATCAGGGAGTAATGATCCTGAGTCCATAACCCTAATAACCTCTTTATCTTTACTCTTTCTGAGTACCGAACCTAAATTTAAAAGCTCGATTTTGGTCTTTTTAGCCAGCATTTCTGCCTGCGTACTTTTACCACTACCCGGCGACCCAATAAAACCTATTACCTTTTTCATCCTCTTAGATTATAGCCGAAAATTACATTAAAAATCCCGATTGCTCGGGAGTTTATATTTTACCTTTGTTTAGAAAAACTTGCTGCTCGCTTAGCTCGATACTGACTAGCTACAATCGCATTTTTTCTACGCTGATTTTTATTAATATCTTTACGGTAGTATCTTTGCGATTTAGCCTCACGAATCACTCCAGATTGGACAACTCTTCTACTAAAACGTCGGATCAAGCTTTCTGCGCTTTCGTTTTCACCTTTTGTAACTGTAATCATATATACCTAATTATAACCTATCTTTACCCCTATTCTCAAGCCCTTAGATAGAAGCTTCTTTTTTATCGTGTAGAGTTTGTACCTTTTCTACCATGCTTTGTAGCTCAGGAAGAAGTAAGAACTCAGGGTCAACATAGTATAAAGTTGTGTTCTTCTCTTTAGCTCGTTGTAAGAAGCCTGCTCTATGGAGTCTCTTCAATTCTCTCTGGACATTACCTGGATCTTCTTTTATCAACTTAGCTAACGCTCGAACATGAGCTTTTAACTGAGGGTACTTAGTAAAGACCACCACGATCTTTCTGCGCACACGGGAGGTAATAAAAATATCTAACATATATTTCTTAAAAAATCTCTCAACAAACTTTCTTTAGCTTTTTTGTTTTAACATAAGCTTTAATGTTGTTGTTTCTACACATTAACTATAAACAAACTATTTCAAAAAAACAATACCCTGTCATAACAGGGGTGACCACAACTTGTCATCCTGAGCTTGTCGAAGGATCCATTGATATCAAAAACCCCAAATTAAATTTGGGGTCGATTTATTTTAAGCAATCTTTAAGACTTTAATTTTAGAATATCTTTGTCTATGTCCACGCTTAACATCAACACGTTTTTTAGCCTTAAATCTAATAGAAACTACTTTAGTGCCTTGATAATCTGCCTTAACTACTTCTGCATCAACCTTGTTTTTTAAAACTGGAGCTCCAAATTCAGAATTGTCACCATCGACAATAGCCAGAGCTTCGAAGCTGACTTTATCGCCATCTTTCTTGCCGAGAAGTTCAACATCAAAAGTCTGACCTTCTTTTACAAGATACTGCTTTCCACCTGTTTGTATGACTGCTTTTTTCATATGTCTAAACAATTATACCAAAACCTCCGCCCCTGTTTCAACAGTTTATATCTAAACCTTCTCTAAGCTCAAACCTAGATCTTCACCTTCGACCTTTACTTGCTCAGAGTAACTTAGGGAATCATTAGACCACTCATTAGCTAATACTTCACTCGCAATCTCATCTTTAAACTTATCAATTGCCTCTTTTAATTCTTGAGAATCAGTTTGGATATTCAATTTTATCCTGTCATCAACATTCAACCCCGCATTTTTACGAGCCGCCTGAACAACACGAACAACTTCTCGCATCAGGCCTTCTTGCTTCAATTCTGGAGTAACTTCAAAATCCAACTCAATGGGAACTCCGTATTTTATTCTGCAGTGGTCACAATCACAGCCTTCATGAGCGTCGCCCACTTCTTTAACGTGGTCAATAGGCTTATCTCCAGGTCTCATCTTAAAATGGTCAACTTCTTTAACATTCAACTCTTCCTTAAGTATCTCTTCCAACTCTTTTGAAGGCAGTTCAGTAACAAAAGCTTTTGCTAGAGGTTGCCTCACTTTTACACCCGCCCTAGCTCTTTGTGCAAGCCCTTCTTGAATTGATTTTCTTACACTACCCATCTGATCTTCCAGCTTAGGCAGTACTAGTTGAGTATTAAAAACAGGGAAGTCTGCCAGATGCACAGACTCCTCACCTGTTAGCTTTCTGTAAATATCTTCCGATATAAACGGGCTAAACGGAGCTAGAACTTTAGCAAACTGCACTAAAACATAATAAAGAGTATGGTAGGCAGATGATTTATCTCCATCGTTTTCACTCTTCCAGAAACGTCTTCGAGACCTTCTGACATACCAATTACTTAGATCATCTAGAAACGGAACGATCCCGCGAGTTGCTTCGTTAAGCTGGTACTTCTCCATCCCATCAGTAACTTCTTTAACCAGAGTTTGCAAACGAGAAACAATCCACTTATCCAAGATATTCTCAGAAGTCGGAGCTAATAATTCTCCATCTTTATAAGCCTCGTCAGAATCCCAGCCATCAACACTCGCATACATCGTAAAGAAGTCATAGGTATTACTGAACATCGCAAGCTTTCGCTCTAAAACTTCCACTTCTTTATCAGTCAAGCTAGCATCTTCACCATTAACCAAAGGGGAGGATAAGAAATGTAATCTCTCAGCATCGGCACTGAACTTGTCCATGAGTTCCGTTGGTTCGGTATAGTTCTTAAGTTTCTTACTGAGCTTTTGACCATCAGCAGCGTTTAAGAACCCTGTACAAATCACATTCTTAAATGGAGCTTTGTTAAATAATCCAACATTAACCGCCATCAATGAGTAGAACCAACCCCGAGTTTGATCGATTGACTCATTAATAAAGTCAGCCGGGAACGTTGCCTCAAACTTTTCTTTATTTTCAAAAGGATAATGATACTGAGCAAACGGTACAGAACCACTCTCGAACCAGCAATCCAAAACTTTGCCAATATGCCTCATCGTTATGCCTTCGAGTTCAAACTCAACATCCATTACCATTGGGAGGTGATAATCGTCTAACTTAAAACCTGTAGATTCCGCAAACTCCTCATAACTGCCAAACACTTTTACTACTTCAACTCCATCAGACTTCTGCCCCTTCCAGACAGGTATAGGAGTTGCCCAGAATCTATCTCGGCTTAAATTCCAATCTGGAGCAGATAGCAGAATGTTTTTGAATCTTTTTTCTTTAAGATTAGCTGGGACCCAGTTAATAGTATCATTAGCGGCAAGCATCTCATCTTTTTGCGCTTGGATATCCATAAACCAGCTAGAATGAGCTCTGTACATAAGCTTAGTACCACAGCGATGACAATGAGGATATTCGTGTTTTATGTATTCAACCTTAAGTGCAATACCTTCTTCTACTAAAGTCTTAGCAATCTTTTTGTTAGTCTCCCAAATGTTCTTTCCCTGCCATCTTCCAGAAGCATAATTACCAACCTCATCAACCATATGCACTACTGGTAGATTCTGTTCTTGAGCTAGATTAAAATCATCTTCACCATAAGCTGGCGCAATATGTACTACGCCAGAACCATCTTCTTCAGTAACAAATTCTGCATTCAAAATTCTGTGTGCATTAGCTCCATGATTTTCTAATAGAGGTTCATACCTTTCATCTAAAACTTGTTTAATATCAAAATCTCCAAGTAATTTATAATCTAGAGACTGCTTTTTCTCATCTACAAATACTTTTTCTACCAGATCTTTAGTTAAGATTAAGTTTTTACCTTCATACTCAACTTCCACGTACTTAAGTTTAGTATTTATGGCTAAAGCTACGTTTGCAGGCAAAGTCCAAGGAGTAGTTGTCCAAGCTAAAAGATACTTATTAGGGAACTTAGCTTGATCTGCAAGTTTAAAATAAACAAAAACTGATGGATCAGTGACCTCTTTGTAACTATTCTCCATTGCGACTTCAGATTTTGAGATTGGAGTTGCATCACGAGTACAGTAAACCAAAACCTTCTCGCCATCATAGATCTTTCCTTTTTCATAAAGAGTCTTGAAAGCCCACCAAACAGACTCCATATACTCTTTATCCATGGTTCGATACGGCTTAGTCATATCAACCCACCGACCCATCCGATCAATTGTATTATTCCACGCCATACTTCCCTGGACCATCGCCTGTCGACACTCTTTTACATAGTTTTCAACACTTATTCTCGTACCAATCTCACTTCTATCTTTGATCCCAAGTTTTTCTTCCGTCTTAACTTCTGCAGGTAGCCCATGACAATCCCAACCCCACGAGCGCTCCACTCTTTTACCTTGCATAGTCCAATAACGGGCAACAGCATCTTTTACAGTAGAGACTAAAAGATGACCATGATGAGGAAGGCCTGTAATAAATGGAGGTCCATCATCAAACCTAAAATTATTATCCTTAGATCTATTTTCTACAGACTTCTCAAAAGTCTTGTTTTCTTTCCAGTACTTAACAATCTCTTTTTCAAGATCACTATGCTTCTTCTTATCCTCAACTTTAAACTTCATACTACTTCTCCTCCTTAACATTTTTCTTAACCATATAGACACATGGTATCTTTTCAGCGACCATATCTCTTTTACCAGTATCAACAAATCCAATTTTCTCGTAGAATCTAACTGCCCTACCGTTGTATTCAACTACATGAACATGAGTATCTTGAGTTTTATCCTCCCATTCTTCAAATTTAGCCGCTAATTCTTGAGCTAAACCAGTGCCATGTAATTCTTTATAAATGTATAGACCCTGCAGACTTTGCCCACCATCCTCAGTTCGGTTGCCATGCATATGACCAATAATTACCCCATTCTCATCTTCTGCAACATAATGTATGTTATCTGCAGTGTTATCCAAAAACTCATACTTAAGTCTATCCCTGTAGAAACCATATCCTAATTGAACTGATTTCCTAGATAGAATGAATTCGGGAGTTATACCTAATGACTCATTCACGTAGGTATCGAGCCAACCCACGAAAATTACCATAAAAATACCCTGAGCATCAGATCTCTTAGCCTTACGAATTTTCCAATTATTACTCATATTATTTCTCCTCTTCTCTTATCATTTGTATTTGTGGTATTACATCCATAAATAAATCCTCTGAACCAATAATTTCTTTAAAGCCCCACTTTTTGTAAAAAGCCTTTGCTCGATTATTATATACAGCAACACCTAAAGTAACAGGCTTATTTTTATCAAACCACTCTAAAATATTTTTCATCATAGTATTTGCAACACCTTTTCCATGGTAATCCCTATCAATATATAGAGCCATTATATGCTGTTTACCATCTTTTTCAGCGATATATTGTATAGCGGCACCAACTATTTTTCCGTCCTCATCTTTAGCAACCCAACTAGCTACTCCTGAATAACCCAGCCTATCAGTAGTTCGTTTAATAGCCTCGTCAGTCATTGAGTCAGCATTTCTTTTTTCAATAAATTCTTTTGTAACACCAAACTCATCATTCCTATAAGTCTCAAGCCAAGACTGAGCAATAAGTTTCTTAGCCTCCACAACATCTTCTAGAGTCATTCTAGAAATATTGAATTTATTTTTTTTCATACAAAAAGTCCCTTACTTTCTTTTTGTCAGAACCAGGCTACCTTGCGGGCGGACTGGCGGTACCATCTGACTTTTAGAAAAATAAGAGACTTTTTCTCTACTTCTAACTCTTAATTACAGCTTTTTCGGGCTTACCCGGCAGATTCTACTAATCCTGAGCTTTGTCGAAGGACTCACCGTTTGGACTTTCTTTCTGCTAGCTCGTGGTTGATAGCCACTCAAGCGCTTTTTACTAAGCTTAATTATACCATAAACCTAGCTATCCCTCTGAAGATCATCGCTTTCATCGGGTTCTATGCCAGGACAGATATATGTTTCAAGCTCTCCTGCCTCAATTGCACTAGAACCCATCGGAGCCAATCTACCTTGCGTATCATCAGGAACAAATAGCTCCTCAACACCTCCAAAAGCTGCCTCAATACGAGCTCTCGCGGCCGCTGCATCTAAATCAATTCTTTCGCCAAAAAATCCATCTTGTCTTACACCACCCATAATTACCTCTTCTTTTTACTTTAATTAATTTACCCCTCATCTAACCTCTCCCGAGGGAAGGAACTATTGCTAGCTGCATCCACTCGTACTGCCGCAGGCGGTACAAACGTAGCAACTTCCAGCACGCTGAGTTATGTTACCACAGTTAAAGCATAGTGGAGTCTCTTCAATGTGCTTACCCTCATCTTCTTGTACCATAACTTCCTCTTGTTTACCGTAAGAATCATCAATCCCTTGCGCTTCAGAAAGCTCTGACGAATGATTTACATTTTGTTGAGATGAACTACTACTATCTTCTCCTAACAAACTTGCTTGACTATGGTGATTTTCAAGATCCTCCATGCTGATTATCCCAAGCTCTAGCTGATCATCTAAACTTAAGTAGTCTTTAGCAATCCTTCTAAATATATAATCCATTAAGCTTGATGCAGTACGGATATCAGGATCATCAGTTATACCAGCAGGCGCAAAGCTCATCCCAATAAAGTCACTAACATAACTCTTGAGTGGGACCCCGTTTCTTAAACCTCGAGAGATCGAAATCGCAAAGCTATCCATAATACCAGCAAGAGTCGAACCTTGTTTACTGACTTGTAAGAAGATTTCTGCCGGAGTGCCGTCTTCAAACTCACCAACCGTTACATAACCCTTACAATCAGCAACTTTGAACTCAAATGTTCTAGCAGTTCTAGTCTTAGGCAACTTTCTAGATCCACCTACTGCCGTGCCAGTGTTTAAAACTGGCGAAGCTGAAGTAACTTGAGCTGGCTTAGACGAAGATTCCTCTTGCTTATTAGCATCAAACTTTTGATCCTTCTCGTCCTTCTTAGTCGTACTGAGAGGCTGAGCAACCTTACAATTATCCCTATAAATGGCCACTGCCTTAAGACCTTCCTTCCAAGAAAGCATATGGATCTCTTCAACGTCCTCAACACTCGCCTCTTCTGGCATATTAACAGTCTTAGAGATCGCTCCAGATAAGAATGGCTGAACAGCCCCCATCATCCTAACATGACCAGTATAGTGGATAACATTATCACCCATAGAGCAGGCAAAGACTGGATAGTGCTCTTTTTTTAGATGAGGTGCCCCAACAATAGTCTTTTCTTCATCAATATATTTGATAATCTCATCTACTTGCATCTCGTCATAGCCAAGAGTTTTAAGCGCGAGTGGGATAGTCCTATTAACAATACTCATTGTTCCACCACCAACTAGCTTTTTAGTCTTAACAAGCGCAAGATCAGGCTCTATTCCAGTAGTATCACAATCCATCATGAAGGCGATTGTGCCCGTTGGAGCAAGTACAGTGGCCTGTGAGTTCCTAACACCATTTTCTCTGCCTAATTTAACAGCATTTTCCCATGACTGCTCTGCGACTAGATTCAATTTAAGCTCAACTTTTAACTTATCTATGTTTTTAAGAGCTGCCTGATGCTGCTCTAAGACTCTATTCATACCCTCTTTATCTGCCTCGTAGCCATCAAAAGGACCGACAACTTTAGCAATCTGGGCTGACTTAGCATAAGCCTCGCCCGTCATTATTGCGGTTAGAGTGGCTGCCACCGCCCGGCCTTCGTCACTATCATAAGGTAGACCCATACCCATCAAAAGCGCTCCTAGATTTGCATAACCAAGACCTAACTCTCGGAAAGCCTTAGCATTCTTAGCAATTTTTTCAGTTGGATATTCACTATAACCAACAAGAATTTCTTGAGCCAAGAAGACAACTCGAATAACCTGACGATAAGCTTCGGCATCAAAGCTTCCATCCTCATTCAAAAACTTAAGTAGATTAATAGATGCTAGATTACAAGCCGAATCATCTAAATGCATGTACTCTGAGCACGGATTAGATGCATTAATTCTTCCTGCGTTTGGAGTAGTGTGCCAATGATTAATAGTCGTATCATACTGTAATCCAGGGTCCGCGCACTCCCAGGCAGATTCCGCAATCTGCCTCCATAAATCACGAGCCGGCAAAGTCTTCTTAACTTCTCCATCAGTCACTCCTAACAGGTTCCAATCAGCTCCACTTTCGACTGCTTTCATGAACTCATCACTTACACGAACAGAGTTGTTAGCATTCTGATACTGGACACTAAACGCATCTTTGCCATCCAGATCCATATCAAATCCGGCTTCTTTTAAGACTCGAGATTTTCTCTCTTCAATAGCCTTACACCAAATAAACTCTTCAATATCAGGGTGATCAACATTTAAGATGACCATTTTAGCTGCCCGACGAGTTTTACCACCAGATTTAATAGTCCCAGCCACAGAATCAGCTCCGCGCATAAAGCTCACTGGACCAGAAGAAGTTCCTCCCGAGTTACCTAAACCTTCTTTAGAAGATCGAAGCTTAGATATGTTAGCGCCAGCTCCAGAACCTCCTTTAAAGATCATTCCTTCTTGTCTGTACCACTCTAAAATAGACTCCATCGTATCATCAACAGAAAGGATAAAACATGCACTTGCCTGCTGAGATCTCTCCGGAGCGCCAATATTAAACCAAACTGGAGAATTAAAAGAGGCTTTTTGGTCAGTTAGAATAAACTTTAGCTCATCATTAAAAACTTTTGCCTCTTCTTCAGAAGTAAAGTAACCTTCACTTCGACCATGCTTAGTAATAGTATCAGCGACCCTATTAACTAATTGTTTTAAGCTATATTCGCGAGTTGGAGTTCCTGGGGTTCCACAAAAGTATTTTTGAGAAACAATGTTTATAGCATTTACACTCCAGTCTTCTGGGAATTCAACATCTTTTTGCTCGAATGCCACTTCTCCAGTAAAATAATTCTCAATTCTGGCATCAAACTTTGCCCATTTAAATAAACTGTAAACATCGCCACTCAAATCGTGCGTAAAAAATCTCTCAACTAGTTCCGACATAGCTAAATTTGGTTACCCTCTTTTTAATTTTTTGATTTACTTATCTTATTCTCTATTTTTATGTTTCTTGAGTCTTTCTAACTCACTCTCAAACTCTTTTAGATTTTTGAAGTTTCTGTAGACACTAGCGAATCTAATATAAGCCACCTCGTTTTTCTCAGCGAGTCCATCCAAAATCATCTCACCAAGATCAACAGAGCTAATCGCATTTTCTTCAGCTCGCTTATAGGCTTCTTCTTCCACTTCAGAAACTAGTTCTTCGAGATAACTCGGACTAGCAAAAAACTTACCAACTGCCCTAACAAGAGCTTCTCCAAGCTTTTTTCTATCAAACAACTCCTGACTACCGTCCCTTTTTACTACTAAAAGAGTGGGTCTCTCAATTCGCTCATAAGTTGTAAAGCGCTCTCCACACTCACCGCACTCACGACGTCGTCTAATTGTTTCAGATCCAGGGGATTCTCTTGATTCTAAAACTCTGTCTTTTCCAAGTTCATGACACTTTGGACACTTCATATTTTTTAATAAATCTTTATTAGATTAATAAACGTACATCTAAACTTTTTAGCTAGGAGCGACCTCTCATAGTCTAGAACATAAATACTACATATAGTGCTTATGTTTATAAGGATAAACTAGATCTAGCGCTTTTTACAAGGTACTTTTGGTGTGAACTTTACTTTCTCTTAAACCTTCGGCGCAGGAATGATGGAGTATTATCCTCGTCGTCATCGTCGTCCTCATCATCGTCGTCTGAAGAATCCCAAACACTTACATCTCGGTCCTCATCATCGTCATCATCCGTAATTGATTTCTTACGACTCTTCTTCTTTTCTTCATCCTCTTTATCAAGGTCTTTACCAATGTCACCAACTTCTTTCCTTACCTTCTCAACATCCTCATCGATATCATAATTCTTTGGCTTCTCAATAGAACTTGCAGCCGAATCTAAACTGTCCATTCCAGTAAGTCCAGCATTATTCGGTCTTGAATAGAAGTAAGATGGGTCAAATCCGGTTGCCACTACGGTTACAGTAACTTCACCTTCTGGTAGATCATCACGTATTGATGCTCCAAAAATGATATTTGCATCTGGAGACACCGCAGAAGTAATAACTTCAGCGGCTTCATTAATCTCGTGCATACTGAGATCTCTTCCTCCAGCGACACTAAATAGCACTCCCCTAGCTCCATCGATAGAAACTTCAAGAAGCGGTGATTCGATCGCCTGCTGTGCGGCATTTACAGCTCTATTTTCACCAGAAGCATGCCCGATTCCCATTAGTGCAGAGCCTGCTTTAGAAACAATAGTCTTAATGTCGGCAAAGTCTAGATTAATCAATCCCGCTTCGGTAATTAAATCAGTGATTCCTTGTACACCTTGTCTTAAGACATCATCAGCATATTTAAATGCCTCCACAAGAGGAGTATCCCTCTCAATAGTCTGTAGAAGCTTATCATTCGGAATTGTAATCAAAGTATCAACAAATGGTTCTACCTGTTCGATTCCCCAGTCCGCGTTTCTTCTTCTCTTGTCACCTTCAAAACTAAACGGTTTGGTAACAACTCCAAGCACTAAGACATCCATTTCTCTCGCCACTTCAGCAACTACAGGAGCAGCTCCAGTACCTGTTCCTCCACCTTCACCAACGGCAATGAAGATCATATCTACATTTTCTAAAGCTTTACGGATTTCTTCTTTAGACTCTTCTGCAGCAGCTTTACCAACCGTAGGGTCAGCTCCAGCCCCTAGGCCACGAGTAGTATCCCGACCAATATGGATCTTTTCATCAGCTAAAGAGTGAGCAAGAGCCTGAGCATCAGTGTTTACAGCAACGTAGCCAACACCATCAAGACCAGATGATTTCATTCTATTAATAGCAGCACCGCCAGCACCGCCTATACCAAATACTTTTATTACCGCTAAACTCTGTGGTTCTTCAATTTGTAATTCTGGCATATTCTATCTCCCTCTCTTTTAGTTCTATAAGATCTTAATTGTCCGAACAATTATTTGTTTCACTAGCCTTTACTATACCAAATCGAATGCCAATGTCTAGCTAGTTTCCTGAGTCACTATGACAACTTTTTATTCAATAAAAATCTAGCGCTTCTTTCCTTTGAACAAGATTTTTTTGGTACGATCAAAAATTTGATCTAAAACACCATTCCCAGCATTATTTAAACTGTTAAATTCTCTATCATCAAATAACATTAAGCCTACTGCAGCCGACCATTCAAAGCCCAAAATATCACCAGTCGAAGTCTCGTAAGTGCTAATCTCTGCTTTTTTACATGGCAATTTTAGGATATCTTTTGCTACTTCTTCAATTCCTTCTATAGCACTCCCACCTCCTCCTAAAACAATTCCGCTTGGTAGTCTTGAATGCTGCCCCATCTTTTTTAAAGCCTTAGCAAGCTTCTCAAATATCTCCTCAAGTCTAGCCCTGACGATCATGTCTACATCTCGAGCTTTAAAATGGTGGATCTCATCGTCCCATTCTACTGAAAAGATCTCCCCCATATCTACTCCGTGACCAACAGCAGCATTTTCTGTCTTAATCTTCTCGGCAAAATCAACCTCAACCTGTAAACCAATTGCTAAATCATTAGTAATATGAGCCGATCCCATCGGTACAACAATAATTCTCCTCAGTTCCGTTTCCTCAAAAACCGCCAAAGATGTTGTCTGTGCACCAATATCAATATAAATGACTCCTCTTTCTCGCTGTTCTCGTGTCAGCACTGCCTCTGCTCCCGCTCTAACTTCTGACTGAAGTCCATTACAATTAATATTAGCTGTAGAGATTGCTTTTTCTAAAGTCCTTAAATGTGCCTCTGCTCCACTTATAATCACTGCTTCCACCTCTAATCTATTACCAGACATCCCAACCGGATCTTGAGTCTGGTCCTCTCCATCAACACTAAATCCAACAGGTATTAGCTCTAACATCCTCTGATTTGCTGGCAATTGTACGATCGATGCAGCATCAAGTGCTTGTCTAACATCACTATTACTAACGTGGTCATTATTCTCTATCGATGAAGCACCTTTAGAATTATGCGTCATTACATTCTGCCCATTTATAGAGAAAGTAGCTCCATCGACACTTACTCCGGCAACTTTTTCTGCCTCCGCTAAGGCACTATCAATCGATTGAGCCACACTCACCGGATCAACTACATTCCCCCGACGCATCCCAAAAGTCTTCGCTTGCCCAACTCCAAGAATATGCGGCAGTTCACCAGGCTTATCAGCAGCTCGACCAATTACGCACCGGACACAATTTGTTCCAACATCTATACCACAATAGTACTTAGCTTCTCTTTCGTTTGTCATTTTTCTTTTGATTACCAACTAGCTATAAGCTTATGCTAGCATAATTTTAGATATGCTGTCACCCGTCATCTGCTAAAATCTTATTTACTAATCTGTAAATATTTATTAAAACCTATGACCAAACTTTATTCTGTCGCATTTCCCACTAAAAATAAGTTTGAAGGCACTAGCACCTTTGTCTACTCTTCAGAAAATACTCTTAATTTAGGAGATTTAGTTCTATGTCCATTTGGCAAGAAAAGCTCGCTAGGTCTAGTTGTAGAGCTAAATCCACCTAGGCCAAAATTTAAGTTTAAAAACATCGAAGAAGTCGTTCATAAAAACTTTATTAACAGTAACAAGATTGAACTATATAAATGGATTGTTGAATATTACTTATCAAGCCCAGGAGTCACTTTAGAGCTTTTTTGTACAACAAATTTGATCAATAGAGTTATCAATAATACTGACCAAAAATGGCTCGACAATAGAATCAATCAAATTCTTTTAGAATCCAAGGTAAACAATAAAATATCATTAAACAAACTCAATGGACAGCAGAGTTCAGCGTTAGAAAATATACTAGATAATACCAATAAAAAATCATCCTTTGTTCTTCATGGCGCTACAGGATCAGGAAAGACAGAGGTTTACCTCCACTCCACTCTAGAATTTATAAAAAATAAAAAGTCAGTTTTAGTCTTAGTTCCAGAAATTGGTTTAACCACGCAAAACATTGCTCGTTTTGAAACACTTGGAGTACCACTAATAACTCTCCACTCAAACCAAACTAGTGTTGTTCGAGCCAAAAACTGGCAACTAATCAGTAAACTAACCTTAGAAGATAAACCGGTAATAGTCTTAGGTCCCCGTTCCGCAATGTTCTCACCTATCCATAACCTTGGCCTAACAATCATAGATGAGTTTCATGATCAGTCCTATAGACAAGATAGTTCGCCTCGATATAACTCAGTAATTGTAGGAGGCATGTTAAGCAGATTAACTGACTCTAAATTGATCTTAGGGAGTGCGACTCCAAATGTCTCTGACCTCTACACTCTTACTCAAAAAGATGTCCCTATTTTAGAACTAGATATCAGAGACACTCAGACTAAAGAAATCTTTATTATCGACTCTCGAGATAAAGATAAGTTTAGTAAAAGTAAGATTATTTCCACCGAACTTTTAGAAAACATAAAAAACTCCCTAAATAATCTGGAGCAAGTCATGATATTCCATAACCGCAGAGGCAGCGCCCGTATGCAAATCTGTTCTAATGTAAATCCTGTTTGTGACTGGATCAATTCTTGCCCCAACTGTCACATCCCTCTCGTCTTCCATGCCGATGAGTATACTTTAAGATGTCACACCTGTGGTCATAAGGCTAAACCAGAACTCATCTGCCCAGTCTGCTCATCAGAAACCCTCACTTTAAGAGGTTACGGCACCAAGCAAATCGTTACAGAACTTGAGAAAATTTTTCCAGATGCAAAAATCGCTCGCTTTGACGCCGACAATACCACTAAAGATTCTACTCTTGAGAATAACTACGAAAAATTAAAATCAGGCAAAGTAGATATTATAGTGGGGACTCAGATGCTCGCCAAAGGTCTCGATTTACCAAAATTAAGTTTAGTAGGAATTCTACAAGCTGAATCTGGCCTTGCTATGCCGGACTTTCGCTCATCTGAGCGAACATTTCAGTTATTAACCCAAGTTATTGGTAGGGTTGGACGTGGTCATAATCACGGAAGAGTCATAATCCAAAGTTTTGCCCCTAAACACCCTGCCGTTAAGCTCGCCTCAGAAGAAAACTATGAAGATTTTTATAAAAAAGAGCTAGAAGAGAGAAGATTAAGCTTAACTCCTCCATTCAGATACCAATTAAAGCTAACAGGAAAATATACTAACGAAGATTCTGCCAAAAGAGCGGCTAATTTACTCTCAAAAGAGATAAAAGAAAAGATTAAAAACCCTCTACCACAAATTATCGGACCGTCCCCTGCCTTTAGAGAAAGAGTTAACGGAAAATACCAATATCAAATAATCATCAAATCAACCAAGCGTAACCAGCTCCTAAAAATAGTAGAAGACCACCTTCCCACCAATTGGACCTTCGACATCGACCCACTATCTCTTCTTTAGCTCTGTTATAATATAGTCTAATGACACAGATTAAGGCTAAGAAGGTTATTTTAGATCCGCACCCCACTCTGCATCAAAAGTGCAAAGTTGCAGATCCGAACTCACAAGAGATTAAAGATCTTCTAAAAACTATGCGGGCAACACTTAAAGAGTGGGAAGAAGGCGAAGATCGATACGTTAGCGTTGGTTTAGCTGCTCCTCAAATCGATGAACCATGGCAAGTTGTTTTAGTCAGAAGCGATTTTAATGACTACAAAAAACAAGATTTTTACGCTTTAATTAATCCAGAAATTACAAAATATGAGGGTGCCCCGATTCAAGATGATGAAAGTTGCATGAGCGTCCACGGAGTTCATGTTAAAGTGCCCCGTTACCCAAAAATAAAAGTAAAAGCTTTAGATGAAGATGGAAACGAAGTTAAGTTTACAGCTAGGGGCTACGAAGCCAAAGTAATCCAACACGAAGTCGATCATATCAACGGGCTAATAATAATGGACAGAGCCTTAACTGAGGCTCAAGGTGGCTACTTTAAAGAAATGGATCCTAACACTGGTAATATGATTAACTTAACCCAGCAAGAAGTAGAAAAAAGAGGTATATTTAAAAGATAAATGCCAAAAAACATTGTATTCTTCGGAAATGAACGCTTAGCTAGCGCTTGCACTACTCGACTGCCAATTCTTAATGCACTTTTAGATTCAGAGTATATTATCAAACTAATATTAATAAGCGAAAAAGGTACAAAATCACGTAATAAAAGAGAGTTAGAGGTTAAAAACTTTGCCAAAAAAAACAATATTGAATTATTTATTCCAAAAGACCTAGATGATCTTGTGAAAAAACTATTCGAGGTTAATGCCGAAGTTGGAGTTCTCGCTGCATATGGCAAAATTATCCCCCAAGAAGTTATAGACATATTCCCTGAAGGCATAATTAACCTCCATCCTTCACTACTGCCTAAATATCGAGGACCAACTCCTATCGAATCAGCCATATTAAACGGAGATCACGAAACTGGAGTCTCAATAATGGCGCTTGAGAGCGGTATGGACTCTGGACCAATCTACATCCAAACTAAACTAAAACTTAATGGATCAGAATCAAAACAAAATTTAGCTGATACACTTGGTGAGCTAGGTGCTCAAAAAATAATTAAAGTATTAAAAGAAGAGCCTACACCAAAACCGCAAACCGGAGAGCCAATAATCTGCTCTCTAATAAAAAAAGAAGACTCCATATTAGATTTATCCAGACCAACAGAAACTCTAGAGCGAGAGATCAGAGCTTATCTCGGGTGGCCAGGATCTAAATTAACACTAAACTTAAAAGATAATAAAGAGCTCGAAATAACAATTACCGAAGCAGAGGTAACAAGAGAAGACGACAAATCACCCCTTACATTTAAAACTTCAAAGGATTATTTAAAAGTCACAAAACTTAAGCTTCCAGGCAAACCTGAAATGACCACAAAAGACTTCTTAAACGGCTATAGAAACATACTAGGAGTTTAGACTTTTTATATATCTTCCAATATTCTCATTAGCTCAGGGAATGTTGATCCATATAGTCCATTTCCTAATGGATAATCAGGATCCATATTATTGTTTGTTACAAAATGGCCTAATCCATTTAAGTTTACTAACTCGGCTTGAGGTAAGGCAGCCCTTATCTCGTCTATAGCTTCAGGTACCCCACCGCCCAAATCATCTTTAGAGTTAACTATTACAATGTCTGCCACTCTTTGACCAAGAGTTTTATCTATAGAAAATTTAGAGAAACTACCATCCTCAACTCTTCTACCGAGCCAAGGCGCGACCAGCACTAAACTACCAAGACCTACACTCCGCTGCGAACTTAACCATCTTAAGTATGCTGCGCATCCCAAACTATGGGCAATCATTGCAGTTCTCTGAAGACCTTTGCCATGACAAACACCGTTTATTTGTCTTAACCAATCACTATAGTCAGGCTTCAATAAAGTTTTTGGTTTGAGAGAAAAAGCTTCAACTCCATTGTTTTTTAAAGTATCTGCAAGCCAACCTAGCCAGTTTGCTCTGCTCGGATCATAACCAGGTAAGCCTAATCTTACTGGACTAGGCTTACCATGTAATATGACTGCTCTTTCGATATCCATACACCACATTATAGCTCTGCCGCAAGAGAGAATCGAGCATAAGCTCCATTGAACTACTTATAGCTTAAGCAGCAGGGGCAACCGGAGGTTGCTGATCCATTGGAGGTTGAACAGGAGGCTGTGCCATTGGCTTAGTTTGCTCAGGAGCTGCCATCTGAGGCTGCGGTGCCGACTGACCAACATTATTTTGAGGACCCATAACAGCTTCAATGATTCTAGGGACGTTATTTCTAACCTCCGTCATTAACTTGTTGAGTTCAGCCGCTACCACATTCCTATAAGCTGGGAAGTTTCTTTGCAGCCAGTTCATAGCTGCAAAATCCCTAACTCTAGCAGGATCAGTTAAATACGGAGCTAATTGTTGATTTTGAGCCCATCCAGGCACATTAACATCAAGCCACCTTCTTGCATTTGCATTGGCAGTCTCTTCAGAAGTTATCACCTGTCCACTATCAGGATCACTCAGTGGCATAAAGCCTTCAAACTCTTGAAGTTGATGCTCTTGAAGGTTCTTATAAATCTCCATTCCAACATTGGTCTCCAGAGTCTTCTTCATTTGAGCAATCATGCCCTGACGCTCTTCAACGGGAAGTACCCCTAAGCCAACTTCTTGCAAAAACTGATCATCAAGTTGAGGCATGGGAGCTGGTTGCTGAGCCCCTACTTGAGGTTGAGCTACAGGAACTGCTCCAGGTTGAGGTGACACTGGGGGTATAGGAACTGATTGCTGCCCATTAGCAGCAGCCGGATTTGGTTGTATCGGTTGTACTGGCTGTACTTGTTGAGGTTGCCCACCTGTAATTGGATCCATAATAATTTCTTTCCCTAGATAAAATTAAACTTTAATACGCTTAAGTATATCAGAATATACTTATAGTGTCTTCTCTATTACTTCTCTCTTATAAACTTCAAGCCTATCTTCTTCAAGAACTTTTAACTTACCATCTTCTACTTTAAGTTTAAGCCCACACATTGTCCCAGTTTGGACTTCTTTAACTTCTTGGTTCTTTTGCTGTACAGAAGTTATCTCAACATCTGCGACCTCTTCTTCACCTCTATAGATTTTTGTTCTATAACCTGCCTGAATACTTCCTTTTGTTACCTCACCCCCACACACAACTTCCTCGTCAGTAGTTCTAAACACGCCTTTTACTAAAAGACGTCCCATCGGTGTATCTTTAATCTCCGGCTCGAGCAAATCACTCAAATTAGACTTAACATCATCAATTAGCTCATAAATAATCTTGTATTCTTTTATTTTTACTCCATTATTTTGAGCCATTCTTTTAATCTCTTGAGGAGCATTTACATGGAAACAGTAGATAGTAGCTCTGCTCGAAGAAGCTAGCATTAAGTCACTTTCCGTTACATCACCAACCCCTGAGCCAATTACCTTAGCTTCAACCTCTCCAGTTGCTACCAACTGAATACTGTCAATTACCGACTTAAGTGATCCTGCCACATCAGCTTTTACAATAACTGGCATTACAGAAAGCTCATTTCTGTGGCTCATTACCCGAAGCAACTCTTCGCTATTCATACTTAAAGATTTTGTTGCTTGAGTAGCATTTTCAGCGGCTTTTCTTGCCTCTTTATCATTCTTTGCAGAATATAAAGTCTCCCCAAAATCAGGTAAAGACTTTAGGCCACTAATTTGCACTGGAGTAGTTGGTCCAGCATTCTTAATATCTTCACCTTTCCAATCTTTTAAGATTCTTGCTTTACCATAACTTGATCCAATAACAATACTGTCTCCCTGACTTAAGCTACCCTTAGTAATTAAAACTTTTACTAGCGGTCCGACTCCTTTTGCCATATGAGTTTCAATCACCAAACCTCGAGCTCCTTCGGAGTAATCTGCTTTTAACTCCTCTACATCAGAGACTAAAAAAATCATATCTAAAAGAGCATCAACTCCTTCACCTGTTTTTGCAGAAAGCTCGACAACAACAGTATCCCCTCCCCATTCTTCAGGAGTCAATCCAGCATTCACTAAATCTTGTTTTACTTTTGATAAATCAGCATCTGGTTTATCGATCTTAGTAATCGCAACAATTAACTTTACACCTTCTTCTTTAGCAAATCTTATTGCTTCAGATGTTTGAGGTTTTACCCCGTCATCTGCTGCAACCACAATAACTGCGATATCAGTTAAAGCTGCTCCATGCTGCCTTAGAGCACTAAACGCCTCGTGACCTGGAGTGTCTAAAAATGTCATCAATCGATCTTTGTGTTTTGCCTGATAGGATGCAATGTGCTGAGTAATCCCACCAGCTTCGCCTTCCGCTACTTTTAAACCTAAGATCTTATCTAGCAAAGTTGTTTTACCATGATCAACATGACCCATAATAGCAACTACTGGAGGTCGCAACCGCCAGTCACCAGAGCTTTCGTCTATTTTCTCTTCAGCACTTTCTTTTTCTTTAAGTACTTTTTTCTCTTCTTTTGGAGCAACTATTACTACGCTGAGTTGAAGCTCATCTATAATAATCTGAGCTGTATCAACATCAATTCTTTGATTTATAGTAGCTGCTATCCCATTTTTAAACAACTCACCAATCAGCCTTGTAACTGGTAATTCTAAAAGCTCAGCAAGTTCACCTACAGTAATGTTGCCAGCAATTTCTATCTCTCTTCTTTTTGTATTGTCTTCACTCATATTTGCTGACCTCTTACTGTTTAAACTTAACCTCTGCTTCTATAGACTCTTCCTCTTGATCTACTCTTCTTCAGACTTCTCTTTAGATTTAGAAGCGCTAGATTTTTCTTTTTTATTAGCCAAAGACCCAGGAAGCCCTAAGAACATTCTTCGAGTTTCATTATTAATATCGATAATTTCAAACTCTTGCTCAGAATCGAGCTTAAAGACTTGCTCCGGTTCGCTTCCTTCACCGTCTCCAACTTCAGAAATATGTACAAGTGCCTCAACAGATGGAGTTACCTGCACAAAAGCACCAAATGGAGTAATTCTTGTGACTTTTGCTTTAACAACATCACCAATCTTAAATCCACTTACTTCATCTTCCCATGGATCTTTGCTCATCTGCTTTAAGCTTAATCCTAGTCGATTGTTCTCAAGTGAAATAACTTTCAGCTCTACTTCATCACCAACTTTTACAACATCTTCTGGAGATGCCACCCTCTTCCAAGAAAGCTCAGAGATATGGACCATTCCTTCAGCTCCATCTGTTTCAACAAAAGCACCATACTCAACAATGCCAGTAATTTTTGCTTTAACAACATCACCAATCTTAAAGTTTTCTAAACTTGCACTAGCAGTTTTATCATTAGCCTCACGCTCGGAGAAAATCAACTTATTTTCATCGCGATCAAATGCAATAACTTTAACCTGCATAGGCTTACCAATAAGAGACTTAATACTATCAGCAATTGCTGACTTATCCTGACTTCCAGACAATTTAGGATAATTACTTGCAGAAAGCTGACTTACTGGTAAGAAGCCTTTAGCTCCATCAAGATCAACAAGAAGACCACCTTTGTTGCAGTCTACAGGTACAACTTCGATAACAGTTCCATCTTTAAAAGCCTCTTCAACTACAGCCCATCCCTTATCTCTGTGAGCTCGTCTTACGCTCATTAAAACTTGACCACTATCACCGTCAGCATCCATGACCATAGCCTCAATTTCATCACCAAGTTCAAAGCTCTTACCAAAACCAAGCTCTCTTCTAGGTACCACGCCTAGTCCGTAAGGACCAAGATCTAAACTTAGTCTTTTTCCTCTTACATCAATTACTTTTGCTGTTATAATCTGTCCATCCTTCAAAGGTTCAACCGAAGTTGATCCAGAAAGAAGTTCATCCATTGTTTTTGCCATAAGGCTTTTCTCCTAAACTTATACAAAATTCTTAAGCAGTCCTGATACTAAAGATCAGTCGAAGTAAATCTACCGTTATTTTTTATCCCAAAAGATATTTAAATTTCAGCTTCTTACGATTTATTTCGAGAAAATTAAACCAAACCTAAGCTTTGCGTAATTAACTATAATTCTACCAAAACAGTGGTATAATTAGCAAACAAGATGACTGAAGCACAGATATTAAAATACAAATCTTACCGAGAAGAATTAGAGAACTTAAAAACAGAACTCTCTTCTCCCGACGCGTTTAACGACCCGAAAATTTCACAAAAAAACCGTCGTTTAAGTGAGCTAGAAGAAATAGTGACATGTTTTTCGGATATAGAAGAGACTGAGAAACAAATTCAAGAAGCCGAAGAAATAATTCAGTCAAAAGATAGCGAACTATCAGAAATGGCTCGACAAGAAAAGTTAGATCTAGAAGAAAAACTTACTAACCTAAGTAATCAACTAAGACTACTGCTTGTCCCAAAAGATCCAAATGATTCTAAAAACGCTATTATCGAAGTTCGGGCTGGCGCTGGCGGAGATGAAGCTAGTCTATTCGCCTCAGAGTTAGTCAGAATGTATTTACGTTGGTGTGAAAATAATAATTTAAAAGCTGAACTAATTTCTTCAACTCCTTCAGAATCCGGCGGAATTAAAGACTCATCAATTGAAGTCAAAGGAGTAGATGCATACGGAAAGTTAAAATTCGAAGCCGGAGTCCACCGAGTACAAAGAATTCCAGTTACAGAGTCTGCCGGAAGAATACATACTTCTACGGCAACTGTCGCAATAATGCCAGAAGCTGAAGAAACTGACATTGAGATAAAACAATCAGACTTAAGAATAGACGTTTTTAGAAGTAGCGGAAACGGTGGTCAGAGCGTAAACACCACCGACTCTGCAGTTAGAATAACATACTTGCCTACTGGATTAGTTGTCACTTGCCAAGACGAAAAATCACAAATCAAAAATAAAGATAAAGCCATGAAAGTGCTTAGATCTCGCCTTTTACAAATAAAACTAGACCAAGAACAATCAGAGCTTAGCTCAAAAAGAAGAGAGCTTATTGGGTCAGGTGACAGAAGTGAAAAAATTAGAACCTATAACTTTCCTCAGGATAGAGTTACAGACCATAGAATTGGTTATAGTCGCAGTAATATTCAAGGTTTCATGGACGGCGATGTAGATGATCTCTTCACAAAACTAAAAGAAGCCGAAGTAGAACTTATCGAAAATGAGTAAAAAAATAACCCTTGAAGAGTGGCTCATAAAAGCACGTGCGTCTACCTTAAAAAGCAATCCTCACGCACCAGAACAGATAGCTGGAAAAATTCTTAAACTTAATAAAACTCAAATTACTAGCAAAAGTAGTGAAATATTCTTAACAAATAAAAACAAACTAAAACTAGATAATTTACTCGGTAAATTACTTGCTGGAAGGCCTCTTGCTACAGTTCTCCACTCTACCCAGTTTCATAATATAAATCTCAAAGTAAACAAGCGAGTACTATCTCCAAGAGCAGAGACTGAAGATCTAGTAGAATACGCCATAAAAAACATACCTAAAAACTCAAAAGTTTTTGATATTGGCACAGGAACTGGAGCAATTGGTCTAAGCCTTGCAAAAGCTCGTCCCGATCTTAAAGTAACTCTTACAGACATTAGTAATAAAACGCTAAACTTAACAAAACTAAATGCTCGAATTAACAATACTACCACTGTAAAGTACAAAAAAACCAACCTGATCAAAAATATTGATCAAAAAGATTTAAAAGAATCATTTTTTTTAGCTAACTTACCATATGTAAATAAGAATTGGCCAGATATTAAAAATAAAAGACTAAAACATGAGCCCCACTCTGCTCTTTTTGCTGGCGATAATGGACTACAAATTATAAAAAACTTTTTAAACCAATTAACTAATCAAGAGATAATTACTAAAAACAATTGGGTTTTATTAGAGCACGACCCCAAACAATATAATGACTTAAAAAACTTCTGTAAAAAACTTAGTTTAACAACAAAACAAATCTCCAACTTTATAACTCTAGTTGAACTAGCTTAATATAAAAATATATGAGCTTTAACAATCTTCTTTTAAAACTAAAAAAAGACTTTCCAGAGACAACTTTTGAAGCAGGAGATCACTTCTCTTGGAACTCAGACTCTAAAAAAATAACTTATACTGAGTCAAAGAATAACTCAGAACTGAGCGAGAATAAACTTGCCAATAAGCTTTTACACGAAGTAGCTCATGCAGAGCTAAACCATTTTGACTACCAATCCGATGCCGAACTACTCAAAATAGAATCTTCCGCTTGGCACTTAACCAAAGAACTCTGCAAAAAATACAAAATAAAGTTTAACCAAAGCGAACAAGAAGAAGCACTATCTAGTTACATCAATTGGGCTAGCTCACGCTCAGAATGTCCCAAATGTCGAAAAAACGGTCTCCAGACCGCTGTTAATGCATATGTTTGCCCGAACTGTTCACACAAATGGAACGTCGGCAAATCCCGTTTTACCAGAACCTACCGACATTAAAGAATCTACAAATATGTTCCAGGTGAAGATTGTCCAGCATCTTCTTGTCCACGTTTGAAACTTCCTTTTTCTAAAGCCATCTCTGACCCAAAGTTAGCTATACTTACGGCTTGACCCATATACTCAGCCGTGGGACATGAATGATCTGTACCTGGACCTGGACAACCACTCCATTGAGCCAAACTGGCTAGTACGCTTAGCTCCGCTAAAGCATTCGCCTCAGCATACCCTGGACCACTGATCACTCCTCTAGCAGCTTTCTCATGAGCAAGTACTATTCCAGCACCTATACCCACTATATTCCTGCATGGTTTATCTCCCTTACATAATTGAGGGAATTCATCTGAAATACCAAGGAAATCACCCTTAGGAGTAAGTTTTTGAAGAGCTTTTTTAGCTTTTTTTGATGAGCCCATTATTATTTTATAGCTAATTTAAGCTACTTTCTTTTTTCCACGTCTTGAGACTGCTCCGCCAGCTTTTCCAGCTTTAGCAGCTAGAGCTGGGTTAGCAGCAAAACCTTTTTTAACACCCTTTACCTTACCGCCGTTAGCACCGATCTCAGCGTAAAAATTCTTACCGTATCGCTCTAAGTTTGTTTTTTTTGCTCTTGCAGCACCTGCTTTTGTTCCTGCCATAATATTAAATTAAATCTCTCACTTTATTAACTTTTTATCCTAGAGTCTAAAACAAAAAAGAGGGCAGCCCGCAATGAATAAATTCATTTTAGACTACCCTCAAAAGAGTTTTAACACTCTAGATAACAAAAACTTAATTCAGATAAACTTTAAGATAACTTAAAACTAACTGAGTTTTTGTATCTACATTACATTCTATCAAACATAAGCAATAATGTCAACCCTTTTAGTACATATAGTTTTTAATAAACTTAAAAAAAGAAAAAAGGAGCCCGTTAGGACTCCTTTTTTATAATTCGGCACCGTGCTACTTTCCCCCGAAGGAGTATCATCGCCGCTACTGGGCTTAGCTTCTGAGTTCGGAATGGTATCAGGCGTTTCCCCAGCGCCATGGGCACCGATCACAACTCTACAATTTTTTAAATAAAATTGAAGAATTCTGACTAATGACCATGGTCTTTTTAGTTTTTGTTAATTAAATTAAATTATTGATGATGAATTCTATTAAACAAAACTGATTAGATGTACTAATAAAGTAGCTACAATATCACTACACTGCCTGCTAAAACTTAAGAAGTTAACTTTAAATTTCCAGCAGATCAAATCACGATGAATAAATCCAAAAATGATCTGGTCTGCATGGTTCATAAAAGCTCAATGGACCTATTAGTATATGTAGGCTCAACATGTCGCCATGCTTTCACCGCATACCTATCAACCAGATGGTCTTTCTGGGGCCTCATAGGGAACTGTAATCTTGAATGCGGCTTCGCGCTTAATATGCTTTCAGCGCTTATCCGTTCCGAACTTAGCTACTCAGCAATGCCGTTGGTACGACAACTGACACACCAGAGGTTCGTCCACCCCGGTCCTCTCGTACTAGGGGCAGCTATTCTCACAATTCCTACTCGTCCACACCGGATATAAACCGAACTGTCTCACGACGTTCTTAACCCAGCTCGCGTACCACTTTAATCGGCGAACAGCCGAACCCTTGGGAGGGGCTCCCCCCCCAGGATGTGATGAGCCGACATCGAGGTGCCAAACAGCGCCGTCAATGTGGACTATTGGGCGCTATAAGCCTGTTATCCCCGGGGTAACTTTTATCCGTAAGCTCTGCCGCTACCACGCGCTAATGAGAATAAATTCTCAAGACAGAGGACAACTAACTCCGACTTTCGTCCCTGTTTGACTTGTTGGTCTCACAGTCAAGCCGGCTTATGCGTTTGCACTATCACTACGATTTCCATCCGTAGTTAGCCGACCTTTGAACGCCTCCGCTACTCTTTGGGAGGCAACCGCCCCAGTTAAACTACCCACCATACACGGTCTCCTAACCGGATAACGGTCAGGGTGAGAATAAAATCACAACAAGGGTGGTATTTCACTGGCGCCTCCACAAATGCTAGCGCATCTGCTTCAAAGGCTCCCACCTATGCTACACATGTTGTAACCCGATTCAATGTAAAGTTGTAGTAAAGCTCCACGGGGTCTTCTCGTCCTGGTGCGGACAGACGGCATCTTTACCGCCAATGCACTTTCACCGAGATCTTGGTTGAGACAGTGTCCAGATCGTTACTCCATTCGTGCGGGTCGGAACTTACCCGACAAGGAATTTCGCTACCTTAGGACCCTAATAGTTAAGGCCGCCGTTCACCGGGGCTTCAGTTCAGCGCGTTAACGCGTCCCCTTAACCTTCCGGCACCGGGCAGGAGTCAGCCCCTATACATCCACTTTCGTGTTAGCAGAGACCTGTGTTTTAAATAAACAGTCGCCTGGACTCTTTTGTTGCAACCCAGTTCTTACACTGGGCAGACCTTATCCCGAAGTTACGGTCGCTGTATTGCCGAGTTCCTTAACCAAGATTCTCTCGTACGCCTTAGTCTTCTCGACCTGAGTACCTGTAATGGTTTTGGTACGGGCGGCATATCCCATGCTTTAACAAGCTTTTCTGGGCAGAGTAGCTTTGCTGACTCGCTGCGAGCTCGAAAGCTTACAGCTCGTATTCCTGGCTCGAAAAATCTAACCAGTTAAACGGATATAACCATGAATCCGCTCAAACTACCACTCCGCATACAAGTTAAAAAAGATATACCGGTACGGGAATATTAACCCGTTGTCCATCGCCTACGCTAAACTGCCTCGGCTTAGGCCCGACTAACCCTAGAATGATTACCATAGTCTAGGAAACCTTACTCTTTCGGCGGACAGGATTCTCACCTGTCTTGAAGTTACTCATTCCAACATTCTCACTTGATAGCCCTCCAGCGAACCTCACAGTTCACCTTCAGCGCACTATCAACGCTCCTCTACCACTACAGATAAATCTGTAATCCATGTCTTCGGTATAATACTTTAGCCCCGTTACATTTTCCGCCCAAGATTTCTCGACGAGTGAGCTGTTACGCACTCTTTAAATGAATGGCTGCTTCTAAGCCAACATCCTCGCTGTTTAAGAAATCTCAGTTCGTTTCCCACTTAGTATTAATTTAGGGACCTTAGACGATGGTCTGGGCTGTTTCCCTTTCGAGCGCCGAGCTTAGCCCCGACGTTCTGACTGCCGCGATTTCGCAATTGGTATTCGTAGTTTGGTAAGAGTGGGTACCGTTGCCAGCCCCAGTTCTTTTCAGAGCTCTACCCCCAATTGTTACCACGCGACGCTAGCCCTAAAGCTATTTCGAGGAGAACCAGCTATCTCCCGGTTCGAATGGCATTTCACCGCTAACCACAGCTCATCCAAGCACTCAATACACTGGTTCGGCCCTCCGCATCGTTTTACCGATGCTTCAGCCTGGCCATGGTTAGGTCACCCGGTTTCGGGTCTATTCCATAGTACTTAAATTCGCCCTATTCAGACTCGCTTTCGCTTTGCCTCCGACACATGTCTTAAGCTGCACTATAGAATAACTCGTTGGATCGTTCTACAAAAAGCACGCCGTCACAGAATAAATCTGCTCCGACTCCTTGTAGGCACACAGTTTCAGGGTCTATTTCACTCCCCTCCCGGGGTTCTTTTCACCTTTCCCTCACGGTACTCGTTCACTATCGATCATGTAACATATTTAGCCTTAGGAGGTGGTCCTCCTAGATTCAGTCAGGGTTTCACGTGTCCCGACCTACTTAAGAAAATACAAATGATTTCAAAATCTAAATTTTAAATACGAGGCTTTCACTCTCTATGGCCAAGCTTTCCAGCTTGTTCTTCTAAATATATTTTTACTCTCACAGTCTAAATGGTAGTAGACTTCACAAACAAAAACTCTCTGATAAATCAAAGAATTTTTGCTTGATTATGTATAATCTTGCAACCCCTTATAGACATTCGTCTACCAACTTATTTCGTCTACTAATAGATTAACAGACGAAAAGTCTAAAAGGTTTGGGCTATTCCACTTTCGCTCGCCACTACTCACGGAATCGTTGATTACTTTATTTTCCTCGCGCTACTTAGATGTTTCAGTTCACGCGGTTCCCTCTAACTACCTTATATATTCAGGCAGAAGTATCCTGGCATGACCCAGGATGGGTTGCCCCATTCGGAGATCTTGGGATCGAAACTTATTGTCAGCTCCCCCAAGCTTATCGCAGACTATCGCGTCCTTCATCGGTGTTACATATCAAGGCATCCTCTGTGTGCCCTTAAAAAAGCTTTTATGCTAGTTCAAAGTAACTTCTAAATTTTAAAACAGGCAGTGCATTGATATCGTTTAAATTTTACTTTAAAAAACACCTGTCAGCCTGTTTAATAGAATCATCACCAAATTGTTAATTTGCATTGAACTTAAGCTACCTTGGCTAGAGATCTTGAGGCAGTTGGACCGTCGCTAAAGCTACTTATCGCTATAATCGGTGGACCAAAAACCTACTCCCTATTGGCTGCAAAAGCTCAAATCAAAATTACCCATTTAAGATCTAGTAATTCTGAGCTGAGCTCTCTAGAAACTTCTTCTAAAACTTATACTAATGTTAAGTTTACCACTTGGCTGCTATCGCTGTAAATATACCAAAAATTAGTTGTCAATCTAACAGCATAAACTAAAAGTTTACTGTTGCTTGCCATCTGAAGTTTAGCGTAGGATGGTGGGGTTACCAGGACTTGAACCTGGGACCTCGTCATTATCAGTGACGCACTCTAACCAGCTGAGCTATAACCCCATTTGTTAAAAAAACCAAACTAAACAATTTGGCCAACCATCCGAAACTTCATGTGTAAGATGGTGGAGGCACAGGGACTCGAACCCTGGACCCCTGCCTTGCAAAGGCAGTGCTCTAGCCAACTGAGCTATGCCCCCATCAATATACATATTTTAACACATAGAATACCTCAGTTACTAGCGTATCTTACTGGAATAACCCTGCTCTTAATGTTAAACTTAAGAAAGATAAAATATGAGTATTAAATCCTTCCTGCTTGGCCTTGTCATAACAGTCTACGGAGTAATTACACTTCAATATAATTACCGTTACACAAACATGTTCAGTCGAAGCGCAAAAATCGAGAACTGGTTTGGCAGCATGTACACCTTCTTTAAACTTACCAGCATTCTCGCCGCCATAATAGGTCTACTAATTGCCTTCGGTCTAGGCGAAGCTTTTGTAAGCCTACTCGTAAAGCCCTTCCAAAACAGCTTCGGGGGATAAGATGAATATTCAAAAAGAGTTCGTCTCTAGAGCAGGAAAAAAATTACAGCATGCTTTAGATGAATTTGAGATTGAAGTAGAGGGTCTAATCTGTGCAGACTTTGGGTGCAATCTCGGAGGGTTCACGGATTGCCTCCTCCAGAACGGAGCTGAGAAGATCTACTCAATAGATACCTCTAAGAACTGCTTGGAATGGAATCTTAGAAATAACCAAAAAATAGTAGTCTTAGAAAAAACCAATGCTATGCATGTGACTCTCCCTGAGGAAGTAGATCTAATAGTATCCGACGTAGCCTGGACTAAACAAGAAAAAATTCTCCCAGCAATTAAGTCAAATCTAAAAAAAATGGATTAGCAATTACACTTATTAAACCCCATTACGAAGCTAAGAGAGAAGAACTATACAGGGGAAAGGTAAATGAAGAAGATCTAAAGAAAATTCTTGATAGGATGAGAGTAGTCTTTGATGAAAACAATTTTGAGCTATTATCTATCACTAAGTCCCCGATTACAGGAAGGTCTGGAAAAAACACAGAGTACCTTGCACTTCTTAAATTAGAACAACAAAAATAACCTTGGAGAGAAGGCTATAAAAGTATAATCATCTAGTTATCGTTTAAAAATTTGGTAGTGCAGCGTCGAATTCTTTGTAAAATTTGATCAATCTTTGGTAACTCATATTATCTGTTTTAGGTAACTGATCAAAAAACCTAAATCGATCAAGAGTTTCCGACCTAGTTTGTCTGTGAGGACAAACATAGTATTCTCCCTAGAAAGGAGGTAATCCATCCGCACCTTCCGGTACGGATACCTTGTTACGACTTAACCCCAGTCATCCCCCCTACCTTAGGCCCACGAATGTGAGACTTCGGGTATTGGTGACTCCCATGGCTTGACGGGCAGTGTGTACAAGACCCGGGAACGTATTCACCGTAGTGTGCTGACCCACGGTTACTAGCGATTCCGACTTCAAGCAGGCGAGTTTCAGCCTGCTATCCGAACTGGGACCGGCTTTGGTGGGATTTGCTCCATCTCGCGATTTCGCTGTTGCCCATTGTACCGGCCATTGTAGCGCGTTTCTAGCCCAGGACATAAGGGCAATAAAGACCAGACGTCATCCCCTCCTTCCTCCCCGTTACCGAGGCAGTCTGCCTAGAAAAATCCAACTAAACATAGGGGTTGCGCTCGTTGCGGGACTTAACCCAACATCTCACGACACGAGCTGACGACGGCCATGCAGCACCTGTCACTGCGTTCCAAAAGGCACATCCATCTTTCGATAGACTTCGCAGGATTTCAAGCCCTGGTAAGGTTCTTCGCTTAGCCTCGAATTAAAGAACACGCTCCACCGCTTGTGCGGGTCCCCGTCAATTCCTTTATGTTTTAAGCTTGCGCTCGTACTACACAGGCGGGATACTTAACGCGTTAGCTTCGCTACCGAAGGGGTCGACACCTCCGAATGCTAGTATCCATCGTTTACGGCGTAGACTACCAGGGTATCTAATCCTGTTTGCTACCTACGCTTTCGTGCCTGAGCGTCAGAAACGGACCAGTAGCCTGCCTTCGCCATTGGTGTTCTTACTAATATCTACGGATATTACTCCTCCACTAATAATTCCAGCTACCTCTTCCGCTCTCTAGCCAAAGCAGTTCAAATAATGTGCGGATGGTTGAGCCACCCTCTTTCACTATTTGCTTACTTAGCCGCCTACGCAACTCTTTACGCCCAATAAATCCGGATAACGCTTGGATCCTACGTGTGACCGCGGCTGCTGGCACGTAGTTAGCCGATCCTTATTCATATGCTACCGTCATAATCTTCACATATAAAAGCGGTTTACAGTCCGAAGACCTTCATCCCGCACGCGGCATTGCTCCATCAGGCTTTCGCCCATTGTGGAAAATTCCCTACTGCTGCCTCCCGTAGGAGTCTGGACCGTGTCTCAGTTCCAGTGTGGCTGATCATCCTCTCAAACCAGCTACTGATCATCGCCTTGGTAAGCCTTTACCTTACCAACTAGCTAATCAGACGCAGACCATTCCCGTGGCGATAAATCTTTTGTCCGTAGACAGTATGCGGTATTAGACACCGTTTCCGATGCTTATCCCTCACCTTGGGGTATGTTTCTACGCGTTACTCACCCGTCCGCCGCTTTCCGCCACCCGAAGGTGGTTTCTCGCACGACTTGCATGTATTAGGCATGCCGCCAGCGTTCATCCTGAGCCAGGATCAAACTCTCCAAAAAAAGAATTTAGATTCTGAATCAATCTGTATATATATTTATTCAAACTCAAAACATTAAAATAGAAATTTTAACGTTGACGCTGCACTACCAAATTTTTAAACTTCTTACCGCTAGAGTAAAAGACGACCGTATAAGGTCATTCTCTTTAAAATCTCGAGGGCACTTCTTACAGCTCACTTCAATTTACTCGCAAAAAATAAGAGGTAAAATGAGCTACAGTAATTACTTAGTATACTCTACTCATCTATCGCTTATCAACCCCCATCTACTTACAATTACGTTGTAAGATACACACTCTATTTAAGATCTAGTGAGCTGTTCTCTTCTTCATCACTACCGTCTAATGACTCCTGTACCACTTCAAAGCCAGCTACTTTATCTCCATCAGAAAGTCGCATTACTCTTACCCCTTGAGTAGTTCTCCCTAAACTCGGTACATCGTTTAAAGAAAGTCGGATTACTTGTGCAGATTCAGAAATCATCATCAGCTCACTTGCCGAGCTAGTTACAGACTTAACATCAACAATCTTCCCAGTCTTATCATTCACAATAGCTGTTTTTATACCCACCCCACCGCGTTTATGCGCAGTAAACTGGTCTACTTTAGTTTTCTTTCCATAACCGTTTGCAGATATCACTACAATTGTTGAGCTCTCCACAACAATATCCATCCCTACAATTGAGTCTCCAGGACGTAGTCTCATACCCTTAACACCCCTAGCAGAGCGACCCATTGGACGTACCTCATTCTCACTGAACCTTAAGGCCTGACCATCAGCCGTCGAAAGTATAACTTCTCTATCTCCATCTGTTAGAGCTACCCAATTAAGTGCATCCCCATCATCTAATTTAATAGCGATAATCCCATTATTCCTAATATTCTTATAGTCCTCTAACTTACTCCTCTTAATCACTCCATTGATAGTAGCCATGAAGAGATATTTAGCGTGCTCAACAGAACTCATGTTTAATACAGCCGTTACACTCTCTTCTGGTTGTAAGTTCAGCAAATTAACAATAGGAGTCCCTTTGGCATTTGGGCCAACACTCGGCACTTCGTATGCTTTAGTCTGCAGAACCCTTCCCTTACTCGTAAAGAATAATAAATTATCATGAGTTCCCCCCACTACTAGCTGCTTAACTACATCGGCGTCCTTGACTCCCATACCACGCTTACCTTTACCGCCCCTGTTTTGCTTTCTGTAATCAGCAAGCAAAGCTCGTTTAATATAATCCTGGCCAGTAATGGTTATAGCGACCTCTTCGTTAGGAATTAGATCTTCTTCGCTAAAGCCATCAAGCTCTTGTGGGATAAACTTAGTTTTACGCTCATCTCCATACTTCTCTTTAATCTGAGCTAGTTCATCTTTAATAATCTTTAGAATTTCTTTTTCATCTGCAAGTATCTTTTCTAGCTTAGCAATCAACTTATTTAACTCAGCAAGTTCTTCCTCAATCTTAGCTCGCTCTAATCCAGTAAGGCGCCTTAATTGCATTTCTAAAATTGCTCCAGCCTGAATCTCACTAAGCTTAAACTTAGACATCAAGCTATCTCGAGCCTCTTCAGTAGTCTTGCTAGCTCGGATTACTTTAATTACTTCATCAATATGATCAAGAGCAATCATCAGACCTTCTAAAATATGAGCCCGTGCCTTGGCTTTTCTAAGCTCAAATTCGGTCCTTCTTCTAACTACAATTTGTCTATGCTTAATATGCTCTGTTAGTACCTCTGGCAAGCTTAAAACTTTCGGCTGGATTCCATCGATAAGTGCTAAAGTATTGTAATGGAAAGTAGTTTGCAAAGGTGTTAACTTATATAGCTGATTCAAAATCTTCTTCGGATAAGCGTCCTTTTTAAGATCAATGACTATCTTAACTTCACCCCTTGAAGTATGGTCTCTTACATCAGCAATACCTACAATTTTCTTTTCGTTGACTAAATCTGCAATCTTCTGGATCAAAGTAGCTTTATTAACAGCATAAGGAATTTCGCTTATTATTATTTGAGATCGACCAGTCTTCCCCTGAGTAACTTCTGCAATACCCCTACAAATAACGCCACCACGACCAGTTGCAAAAGCCTGCTGAACAGACTTTTTACCATAAATAACACCACCAGTCGGGAAGTCAGGACCATGAATAACAGTACCCAAATCTTCAACAGTAGAGTCAGGATTATCAATCATCATCGTTGTGGCATCTACAACTTCTGACAGGTTATGCGGAGGAATATTAGTGGCCATACCTACTGCAATCCCCATCTGTCCATTGATTAGTAAATTCGGAAGTTTAGCAGGTAGTACTGTCGGTTCTTGGTATTCTCCAGAGTAGTTATCAGTGAAATCAACTGTATCTTTTTCCAGATCTTCAAGCATCAATTCAGCATGCTGGTGCATTTTAGCCTCTGTATACCTAGAAGCCGCTGCTTCGTCTCCATCCATAGATCCGAAGTTACCCTGAGGAATTACTAATGGATACCTTAGCGACCAAGTCTGAGCTAAACGGACCATAGCATCATATATAGCTCCGTCACCGTGAGGGTGATACTTACCCATAACTTCACCAACAATCTCAGCACTCTTTTTAGTCTTTCCGGATGAACGAATACCTTTATCATTCATTGTGAAAAGAATTCTACGATGTACAGGCTTGAGTCCATCTCTTACATCCGGTAAGGCACGAGACACAATAACACTCATTGAGTATTGCAAGAAACGGTTTTCCATTTCTTTCTCAACACTCGCACCAAGTATATTACCAGGAGCTACATCTTGAGCATCAGCAAGTAAAGGAATCCCCTGCTGAACCTGCTCGTGCTCTTCTATATTAGTTAAATCTTTATCACCATCCATAAGCTAATAACTCCTAAATATCTAGATCCTTAACAAACTTAGCCTGAGATTCAATAAACTTCTTTCTCATATCAACTTCATCACCCATTAATTTGCTAAATACAGCATCTGCTCTTTCAGCATCGTCAATAGAAACTTTTAATAATACTCTTTTTTCAGGGTCCATAGTAGTGTCAAAAAGTTGATCAGCATCCATTTCTCCTAGACCCTTATACCTGTTGACTTCTACTCCAGCTTGCTTAATCTTATCTTGATTAGGATCAATCTCAGCACCCTTAGACTTTCTCTCTTTAATCAAGTCCTCAATCATAGCGTCTTTTTCTTCATCAGTGAATAAATAATTCAATTTCTTACCCTTTCTTAAGCCGTAAAGTGGTGGTTGAGCAATATAAATATGCCCATTATCAACTAATTCTCTAAAGTGTCTGAAGAATAAAGTTAAAAGAAGTGTGGAAATGTGGGCTCCATCAACATCTGCATCCGTCATGATAATGATTTTGTCGTATCTTAAGCCGGCTAAATCAAATTGCTCCCCGAGACCGGTTCCAATAGCTTTAATAAGATCAACAATCTCTTTATTGGCCAGCATTTTGTCCATTCTAGCTCTCTCAACATTTAATACCTTACCTCTTAGGGCAAGAATAGCCTGGTGGTCACTGTTACGGCCGTCTTTAGCAGATCCTGCCGCAGAGTTACCCTCTACTATAAACAGCTCTGCCTTTGTTCTATCCTTGGTAGAGCAGTCAGCTAATTTACCTGGCATTGAGGCACCATCAAGAACTCCCTTACGGATGATATTATCCCGAGCCGCACGTGCTGCTTTGCGCGCCCTAGCCGCAAGCAAAGATTTACCGATAATCTTTTTAGCAGAATTTGGATTCTCCTCTAGATAATAAGAGAAGTATTCTGCAAAAACTTGTTCAACATAACCCCTCACCTCTGGGTTACCAAGCTTATTCTTAGTTTGTCCTTCGAACTGTGGGTCAGGAATCTTTACTAAGATAATAGCGGTTAGACCCTCACGGACATCCTCTCCACTTAAGTTCTCCTCTTTTTCTTTTAGTAAACTATTCTTGCGGGCATAATCATTAACTACTCTTGTTAAAGCGGTCCTAAAGCCAGTTAGATGAGTTCCACCTTCAGGGTTAGGGACGTTGTTGGCAAATGAAAGTACTTGCTCAGTGTAAGCATCTGTATACTGCACTGCGACTTCAACCTCAACATCTTCGACCTTCTTTTGAACATAGAAAATATCTTCTTGGACCAACTCCTTACCAAAGTTTAAGTGTCTAACATAAGAGCTAATTCCCCCTTCAAAATAGAAAGCTCTGCCAGCTTGAGTGCGCTCATCTTTTACTTCTGCGTATAAACCTTTAGTTAGATAAGCCTGATGTCTAATGTAATTAACTACCCAATCATAGTCCCAGTTGATTTTCTCGAAAATAGAAAAGTCTGGCCAGAAAGTAATTGTTGTACCTGTGCCCTCAGCTTTTCCAACAACTTTCATTTCTCCCTGAGGTATACCAGTCGCGAACTCCATTCGGTGTAATTTACCGTCTCTTTTAACCTCGGCAACAAGTTTAGTTGAAAGAGCGTTTACTACAGAAGATCCTACACCGTGAAGACCAGATGAAATCTTATAGCCACCATCGCCGAACTTACCTCCAGCGTGAAGAACTGTTAGTACTGTTTCAAGAGCACTCTTGCCAGTTTTCTCGTGCTTATCAGTTGGTATACCTCGACCATCATCCTCAACTCTGATTCCACCATCGGCTAGAATTGTTATTAGAACCTTAGTCCCATAACCAGCGATAGCCTCATCAATACAGTTATCGGCAATTTCTTTAATCAGATGATGGACACCGTCATAACCGGTACTACCAATGTACATTCCCGGACGCTTACGAACCGGATCTAAGCCCTCAAGAACTTGAATCTGACTCGAATCATAATCGCCTTTAGCCATATTTGTTACAGGGAATTTGATATTCCCATGCCCTCCAAAAGTAAAATCACTGTTACTACTTACGCTTAATTATAGCACAAATTATAGTTTCAAGCTGTAGCTTATTGTCTATTTTACCTAACCGAGAATTCACCACTATCAGTCGATTGAGCTGGCTGTACAGAAGTTTGAACTGGTTGCTGTGGATATTGGGTTGGCTGCACTGTTCTCGCTTCTTTAGGGCCACCACCTGTACCTTTTTTTGCTAAGAAGTCATCTAAGAAGGATTTTGGCTTCATTGTGCTTATATCGGCCTGTGCGCTTGCTGTAGGACTTAAAGTCTCCTTATCTTTCATTCTTTCATAAATCTCTTTCTCGATCTCTGCTTTTGGTCTTGAATATTTAGAGGCAGACAGTCTCTTTAAAGCCGTAGCTATTTGCGGATTAGACTTCTTCTCTGGGAATGGTATAAACATCGTAAATGGATTAGAGGGCACGCCACCTACAAGCATTTTTACTGCTCCATTCAAGTTTGGCATCTTAATAAGATCATCTGCTGAAAATACTGGCTCAAACTGCTTTACTAACGTATCAGCATCTTCAGGACCTGTTCTAAGTGATATTAAAGATCCAACGTTACCAAATACAGCATTCTTAATCTCCTCAGTTAACTGACCAACATATTGGTTAGCCATAACAATACTTAACTTATACTTTCTTGCCTCGGATAAAATTGTCTTAACAGAGTCAGTTAAGAAGTTTTGGAACTCATCTACATACAACGTAAATGGCCTCAGATTTTCTTTATCTTGAGTGTTTCTACTCATTGCTGCTGCAGTGAACTTAGTTAAGAAGATCATACCTAAAAGTTTTGCATTAATATCTCCAGTCTTACCCTTATTAAGATTAATAAAGACTAGTTTACCTTCATCCATCGCCTCACGAATTTTAATTCCGCTATGAACCTGCCCGACGATGTTCCTCATCATCTCATTAGTTCTAAAGGCCCCAATCTTACTGGCAAACCACGAAATAAGCTCACCATGATCACTAGATTTAGCAGATGCTGGCATCTCCTTTCGCCAGAATTCCAGAATATCTGGGGCTGTTACATACTTCAATTTACTCTCTAAATAGTCTTTATCTACAAATAGCTTCGGTAGATCAATAATAGTTCCTCCCTGAGGATCAGCCATAGCAGTTAAAGCTGCATTTCTGAATAGCTGCTCAAAGCGTGCCCCCATCATACCCTGACGGTTTGGATCATAGAGTTCATAAAGCATACTAATAGCTTCTTGAATTAAGAAGTCTTTCTGCTCAGGATGCTCAGGAGGGAATTCAAATAAGTTGAGCCCAACTGGATTATCAAGCTCATTAGGAGAGAAGTAAACTACATCATCTACCCTGTTCTTTGGGACCATGCCCATAATGTCTTCAATGTCCTGACCATGAGGATCCAAATAAGCAAATCCTTTACCATCAAGCATGTCTTGGAGCATTAAGTTCTTAAGAAGTGTCGATTTACCCGTACCTGTCTGACCAACTATATACATGTGACGCAGTCTATCTTCTGCTGTAATTCTGACCTCTTTCTTAATACCCCTGTATAAGTTGAATCCCATCAGCTGGCCTTCAGTTGGCATATTAGAAGGACCATCCACTTGTTTAGAGGCCTGCCTCTGAAGTTGTGAAGTTGGAGTATTTTTTTGATCAGGCAGATGGAATATTGTGGCCAACTCAATACTATTTAAAACATCTTTGTTCATTTCCTGAGGGAAGAATCTAAATATAAAAGCAGTGATAAATTTCTCAATATCTTTAGCAGCACTGAACTTTAAGCCATTTCTACCTTCCGCGTTATATAAAGCAAGAGTTGCAGTTAGATTATTTAGTATAGATTGAGCCCTAGCAGATGTGTTAGAGCTTACAACGATTCTCATTAAGACTTCAAACCCAGGGTACTGGGTTTTATTCTCAATAGCATCTACAATAGCTTGCTCTGTTCCAGAAAGGTCTTTTGGCTTGTCATCTTTTTTATCTCCCCAATCCGGCACCTTCCAAGGAGCCTGAACAACTTGTTTAACCGGAATGTTCGCGACTGAAAGTCCTTTTTTACTTTTTTCACCCTTCTTTTTTCTGCTAGCAACACCTTTTGCGGTTTTAGCCCAGTTTTCATTAGCAGGCCTTACTAATATTTGTAATCCCACACCGTCTTGCTTATTAAGAGATATTAGAGAGTTAAGAAGTGACTGCATTGTATCTCTTTTAGTTTCCTGGAAAGTAGCTATTGGGTAAGCGAACTCCTTAGCCAGATGTATCTCTCCTCCTATTGTTCCCCCAATCTTACCTACCGCATTGAACAAGTTATGTTCTTCAACTTCTTCTATTCTCGCAGATGGATAAGCACTAGTCACTGCTTGAGTTATAACATCAATTAAAGAAACAGGAGCAGCAACATAATAGTTAATAGTATTATTAACAGCTATGATCTCAAATCCGACATGTTTTTGACCATAAAAATTTGCTTTAAAACCTTTAGAGGTTGTACTAGCGAGTATATTGTACATCACTTCCGCTGGTGCTATTGTTTCCTCCACAACATCTCTCTTGTCTCTTCCTCCCCCTTCGATATCTTCACTGGATGGTGGTAAGTGGATCATTAAAGAAACCATCTTCAAACCACGTTCATAGTTTTTAAACTCTCGGCTTGTGTTTCTATAACCAATAAAAATTGCCAAACCCACTAAAGCTAAGATGAGTAATACTAATAGAAATACAGTTAATATAAACAACATTTACAGTGGTTATCCGTCTCCTTCGGGTAACTTGATATCTTTATTAAATCTCTTCTTCATATAGTCAGCCTGGAGTCTTGAGACCGCCCTTTCCTGTAAATATGGGTCAAATTTGGTTTGTTCAACAATGCGTTTTGCTTTGCTAATCCACTCTTTTTCTATATCATCTTTGTCATCGGCTACCGCTGGAGTTTGGGCTACCACAGCACTGCCTATAGCTGGCTTAGCTATAGCTGGCGCCACGGGACTAGTACCATCATCAACATCATCAACGCTGTTATCATCAGATGAATTATCATCCGTAGTCTTACCATCACTAACGGCTTCAAAATTAGTTAACCCCGCCTCAACTCCGACTGACCCCCCAGCACGTAGCAACTCTGATGGGTCTCTTTGAGGATTAACCTCCCCTGTTGGGGCTTCCTTATAAGCTTTATTAATTTCGCCCTGAACATCACCTTCGATGGGTCCGACTTCTACTTTAGGTAATTGAGGATTCATATTTATTCTCCACCCTGTCTCTTATATTATAGAGCTCATTTTTAATAAGTTTATAACATCCCTACCACTGTTATATAGATCTTTTTTGTTTAACAAACTTATACAAAGCATTATACCTCTACCCCACAGATAAATCCAGAGAACTCATTAAATATAATCAGTCATCAAGCATTAACCAGCATTAGGTAATATTCTTAACTAATTATTCTCGAAATAAATTATAAAAGCCTAAACATCTCAAACAATAAGATCTTTAGGCTTTTATAACTTTTTTAAAATATCTTTAGTCTCAAACTTACACACACTTTTAAAAACTAAAGACATTTTAGTGTTTTATTTTTTTATTAACTTTATGTACAAAAGTTAGAAATACTTAATTTCTATCTTTAAAGAATCTAGGAGGAATTCTGAGTAACAATTAACGCTCAAGTAAAAAATAAATAGCGCTTGCCCACCCAGAATTACCTTTTAACCGATCACCCTCCGCAGCCTTTAGGGCCACTTTGGGTGTTACTTTTTGGAGATTTTTGACTTTATATTTTTGTTGTTTTTGTTTTGTCTTTTGCAATCTCTTAAATAAAATACTAGCATAAGCGTTTATCAATTTCAAGCCCCTACAGCAGACCCTATACATAGATCTACGATTAACTCTCCCCTGTTGAATACCTGTGGATAAATTATTTGTACAAAAATCAAAATAATTGTTGACTTCGCCAAACTTAAGCTCTATTATCTATAAGTAGCACTTGAACAAAATTAGTGCTCAAAAATAAAAAGAACCAAAAACACTACTCCTTCTCTAAAACTTAAAAAGCAATGGCAACTCGCAAAGTCATTGCTTTTTTCTTGCTCTTAAATCTAGAATAAAACTTAGATTCGATCTTTTCCGAATTTCCTTTAATACCAATCCTTAATCCCTTATAAATATGATCGCAACTATCTATTCTTCTACAAATATCGGCTATCAAGGAGAAAAAATCCTTGTAGAATGTGACCTAATTAACAGCTTACCAGGGATAACAATAGTTGGTCTCGGGGCAAAAGCTATTGATGAGTCCAGAGAGCGTATCCGAAGCGCAATTAAAAACTCCGCCCTGAAGATGCCCACCAAAAAGGCCACTTTAAACCTCGCACCAGCAGATCTACCTAAAGATGGAACCAGCTATGACTTACCTATGGCTCTTTCTATTTTAGTCAGTTCGGGAGAAGTTCCAAATAACGACTTAGTAAAAAGTAGCTCTTTCATTGGTGAGCTCTCCCTTGATGGTTCTATTAGACCCGTCAAAGGCATAATCTCCCACATAGAAGTTGCTAAGAAGAATAAGCTACAAAACATTTTTATCCCTAGTGAAAATAGCTCTCAAGCATGGCTAGTCAGTGGAATTAATGTTATTCCCTGTTCTAAACTACAAGATGTCGTCGAAGTAATTAAAAACGGAACAGCTCCAGTTATAGAGATCAAGAAGCCTTCAATTATTAACTTTAAAGATGACAATCCAATAGATTACGCCGAGATACAAGGTCAAGCCCAAGCAAAAAGAGCTTTAGAAATTGCCGCAGCAGGGCATCATAATGTTTTGCTTAACGGTTCACCCGGAGCTGGAAAAACTATGATGGCCAGAGCCCTACTTTCAATTTTACCTCCCCCAAGCGAGGAAGAAATAATTGAAATAACTAAAATCCATAGTTTATCAGGAGAAACAAAAGGGGTTATAACTAACAGACCTTTTAGGTCTCCACACCACACGTCCAGTTCTGCAGCTCTAATCGGAGGAGGTAAAATCCCTAAGCCTGGAGAAATAAGTTTAAGCCACAAGGGAGTGTTATTTTTAGACGAAATTCCAGAATTCCCTAGAGTCACCCTAGAAGCACTAAGACAACCCCTTGAAGATAAAGTTATTAATATCTCTCGGGCCAATCAAAACTCTTCCTATCCTGCCGATTTCATGTTAATCGCTACTCAAAATCCTTGCCCATGCGGTTATGCGCTCGACGAAGACAAAGAATGCACATGCTCTCACCTTCAAGCTCTCGCCTATAGCAAAAAGCTATCTGGACCCCTTCTTGATCGTATAGACATGGTATTAACAGTCCAGAAAGTTAAACATAACTTACTCTTAAAAGACGCCCCTAGCGGTGAAAAAAGTGCCAACATTAGAAAGCGTGTCATCATGGCTAGAAAAACCCAACACAGGCGCTTTAAAGACCTTTCTATGAGTAATTCTCGCATGACGAATACCCAAATAAAGACCTTGGCTAAGCTAAATCCTGAAGCTAAGTTATTTTTAGACTCATCAGCTAAAAAACTCCAACTTTCTGCCAGAGGTTATATGAAAACAATTAAAGTTGCTAGAACTATTGCTGACTTAGCTGGATCCGATAACATTAAAACAGAATATATAGTCGAAGCTCTCCAATATCGATATAAATAATACTAATAACACTTTGATTTAACCTTATGTTATAATATTCTCTATAAAGAACAGTTTAAAACTAGTAATAATTTAAAACTTGAGAAGAAGAAGTAGAAACGCAGCCCCTAAGGCGAGAATCAACCGTAATCATCAAATCCGAGCAGAGACTCTTCGTGTCATCTCCGAAGAAGGAGACCTCCTTGGTATCATGAGCAAACAAGAAGCTCTAAAAATAGCTGAGGAACAGGGAAAAGACCTTATAGAGATATCGGCTAACTCCGACCCTGCCGTAGCTCGTATCATGGAATTTGGCAAATTTAAATACCAGCAAGAAAGAAAAGATCGCGCTGCTAAAAAAACAGCTCATGTTACGGAAGTAAAACAGGTAAGGATTTCACTTAAAATTGGGCAGCATGATCTTGATACAAAACTTAAAAAAATGAAGGTCTTTTTAGAAGAGGGACACAAAGTTAGAGTAACTATGATGCTAAAAGGAAGAGAGAATGCCCATCAAGACTTAGGTTTCTTGCGATTAGAAGAAATCAGTGGTACAATAAGTGAATGGGCCGATATCGATCAGCCAGCTAAGCTTAATGGTCGTAATATCAGTATCATCTATCGACACAAAAACTAATTAAATTTAGATTAAATTAAAATGCCAAAGATTAAGACACACAAATCTACTGCTAAAAGAGTAAAAGTAACTGGCTCTGGTAAGCTTATGCGTCGTCGTGGGTTCATGAATCACTTCATGGAAAAGAAAAGTGAGGGCCGTAAACGAGATAATCGTAAAAGAAATGAAGTCCACTCTACAAAGCAAAAAAGTGTTAAACGTTCCCTTGGAATGTAGTTGCTAGAACAACAATTTTAAATACTAAAAAAAGATTATGAGAGTTAAAAAAGGTATCAACAAGCACAGAAAGCACAAGAAAATTCTAAAGCAAGCTAAAGGCATGCAGCGTAATAGAACTCGTTCATATAAACTTGCTAAGCAAGCTGTTAATAGATCACTCCAGTACTCTTACCGAGATAGGAGGAACCGTAAACGTGACTTCCGTAAACTATGGATCACTCGTATCTCTAATGCGTGCCAAGCTAATGGCACAAAGTACTCAAGTTTCATAGGAAAACTTAAAGTAAAAAATATTAGCTTAGACAGGAAAGTTCTAGCTGATATAGCTGTAGCAGACGAAAAAGCCTTTTCTAAGCTAGTCCAGGACCTTGATAAATAAACCTCAACTGTAAGAAATTCGGTAAAGCTTAGTAAATTTAAAAAACCCATGAATCATATGGGTTTTTTAAATTTACTGTTTGGTATTTTCTTAAAGTTAAAAATAAGCCGGGTTCTGTAAGTTAATAAATTAACTGTGGTCATCTATCTTGGCAGTGAATCACTCCACTGCTCTTAAATCGCGGATTTAATCAAGCCGTTTTTAAAATACGCCTCTAACTTCACTTAAATCAGTGAAAAATAACGACTCCACCTTGCAGCTGATAGGGTTTACCAACTCCTTCGCGTCACCGCGAGAAGTATACTTTTCACCATTGCTCCTTTAAGAAGAAGTATGTATATTTTCTGTGGCACTTTCCCTATCCGACTTTCGTATTGAAGGCCGAACGGTTGTTGTTAACAACTATCACTTTGGCGCTTAGCTGCCCAGACTTTCCTCCCGGGTTACCAAAAAAAATGGACGGCCGGGCGACCACTTAACTGTAAGAACAACAAACAGTTACTATAACCAATTATATCAAATGGTCAGGGTGAGAGGACTTGAACCTCCGCTCTCACGACCCCAGCCGTGCGCTTTACCAACTAAGCTACACCCTGATAAGCCAACATTATAGCTTTTGACAAGTCTCTTCTCTATCCTGTTGAAAAAAACGTCAAAATAACCTATAATCTATACGAGTAATAAATTTTCTATGCAAAGATGCGAAGTAACAGGTAAAGGAAAGCAGTACGGTAACAACGTAAGTTTTTCACAGCGTCATACTAAACGAACTTGGAAGCCAAATCTACAAAAAAAGACCATTATGATTGATGGTAAAAAAGTGAAACTTAAAGTTAGCGCCCAAGGGATAAGAATTCTTAAGAAAAGGGGACTTCTTCCTTCATAAAAAGACTCCCAACAGGGAGTCTTTTTATTATTAACTTACATTAGAGTGACTAATATCGCCTATGGCTTGATTACAACCACCTTAAAGCCGTCTATAGCAGGGCCCAAGCTCTTAGTATTAACCTTACCTTCAAACACATCAGGTTCAACTCCTGTAAGCTTAATAAACTCGTCTACTTTAGCCTGTGGAGAATCGTACTTAGTTTTACCATCATCAAAATGAATAGGAACAACAAACTCAGCATTTAACTCTTTCACAATTTTTAAAGCTTCTTCAGGCTCCAGACCAAGTCCAGTACCACCTACCGGAACAAATAAAAGTCTAGCATTAGCTAAAAGCTCCCCTGCTTTTTCATCCAACTCTTTATTAACGTACCCAACTACTCCAATAAGCCCAAATTCACCACCGTCCGCAAGATAAACATTAGAGCTTGAAGTACCATAAACATCGCCATAAGATTTTGTTGCTACACCTTGGACGCTAAAAGGTCCAATTTCGTACTCTCCAGCCATCTCAAACTTCATTACTCCATCCGGAAGAGTACCTTTGACCTTAGATGAATCCGTATAAAAAGCCGCCCTAAGTTCTTTTGAAGCTCCAACAAACTTATCCTGCCCTGGTAGACTCAAATCAAAACCAATACTTGTAGTCCCGACTTTTAATCTAATTGCATTGCCACCAAAATACTCAATTTCCATAAATTATCCTCTCATTTTTTATTTTAACTCGTCGAGCAAAACCTCGTGCTTACCTTGCAAAAAAGAAATAATAAACCTGTCGTTAATCTTTAATCTATACCTGTAATCTTCTTCGCTGAATAAAACGTAATTTAAAGATTTATTCAACTTAGTTTCAATACCAGATACTACTTCTTTAAATTTTACCTCATCTTTATCGGATAAATCTCCGACAGCAACAAGATCGACCCCTCTTGGAGCGTTTTTGAGCAATGACCCAGATACTGAGACTAACTTTATGCCTTCAAGAGCTCCAATCTCATCTTTAACAAGCTTTAATTTAGCATCTTTAACCACAATTCCCTTCTTCTCTCCAGCCACACCGACAACTTTGCCCGCCTTGACCTCTTTAGCATCCCCAGATGTAGCCTCGACTCTTGGAGCTAATATTTTATCCAAGCCCTCGTAAAGATCTCCTTCTTTATTAAGTCTGTAGTAAACCTTATTTTCTTTATCAATTGACTTAACTACCCCTGCATCTGCCAAATTAATGAGCTCCCTTCTAATAGAGTTAATTTGTTCATCCAATAGCCTCGTTAACTCTCGAACAAAGAACTCTTCATCTTGATTAGCAAAAAAGAATTTTAGCAACTTTACTCTCGTCTTTGATCCAAATAATTGATCTACCATATATGCTTTATACTAGCACAATTTCATTCATTTACGGGCATTTTTTACTCATTTTGAGCAATTAAATTTAACTACAATTAATAACTTAGATCAGTTTGTTTAATAATCTAGATCTGTTTACCCTCAGGCCACCACATAAGTTGCTCAATATCGACTGTAAAATCTTTGCTCACCTTAATTCCTTCGGCTTCGAGTTCTTTTTTATGACCCTCAAAACCTCCCCAAGTATAGGCCGATGCTAAACCACCCTGTTTATTGACCACCCTTTGCCAGGGTAGATCCTTTGGCCCCATATGCGCTATCTGTCCTACTTCCCATGCCGCCATTGGATTTCCGCATAAAGCCGCAATTTGCCCGTATGTCATTAATCGCCCTTCAGGTATTTGAGCTACCAGAACGTAAACTCGATCTTTAAACCCTGCATCCACTCTTGGCATAATTTTTCTACTTATAACTCAGTAAGAAATCTTTCAGTTCTCCTAATTTAATCTTAGATTCTCCATCTTTAGTTCTAACGCTAACTTCTCCAGCCTCTTTATCCTTTGGACCAACAATTAGTTGAACTGGTATCTTTAACTCCGTAGCCTCTTTAATCTTCTTACCAAGGGACTCATTTCTATCATCAACAGAATATCTTAGCTCATTATATTTAAGAGGCTTCATTAACAAAGTATCGCTCAAAACAGTTGTAATCTCCTCAACATAATCAGCGCCAGAATCATTAATTGTAAGAATCCTAACCTGCTCTGGAGCTAACCAGAAAGGTAGATCTCCACCAGTTTTTTCTAACAGGAAGCCCATAAATCTTTCAAAAGCCCCCATTATAGATTTATGAATAACAATCGGCACTATTCCATCGCCATCTTTGTCTATATACTGTAACTCCATTCTCTCCGGTACAAGCACGTCCACCTGGACAGTAGCAATAGTATCCTCTTTTCCATTAACATTTTTAATTTGAACATCCAATTTTGGACCATAAAATGCAGCCTCGCCCTCTACCTCTACGTAATTCGAATCTAACTCGTCTAACACTTTCTCTATTGTAGATGCAGCATCTAGCCACACCTCTTTATCTCCACCATACTTATCTTTAGAGAAATCCGGTAACGAGACCCTAAACCAATAGTCCACTAGTCCAAATTCATTGTAAACATCATAAAAAAATTGAATTACCTTTTTAAACTCATCTTTAAGCTGATAATGAGTTACGTATATATGTGAATCATTTTGAGTTATTGGCCCCCTCATTCTAATAAGTCCCGTTAAAGTTCCCGAGAGCTCATACCTATACAAACCGCCGTACTCTGACAGCCTAAGAGGTAGGTCACGGTAACTCTTTACAAGCTGCTCGTACACCATGTGGTGATGAGGACAGTTCATTGGCTTTTTATGTAAAACTTGTTACCCTCTTCATCCTCCTCTGTTGAATACATATCATCCAAGTAGTAATCAGCATGCCCAGAACGCTTATACAACTTCTCCTAGCCAAAACTGGAGTTGCGACAAACTGGTACTCCCGCTCTTGTTCTTCCTGACGCATATAGCGCATCAACAGCTCTTTTATCTTCTCCCCCCTAGGCATCAGAAGAGGTAGTCCAGCGCCAACGTCAGGGGTTATAAAAAATAGCCGCATCTCTTTACCAAGTTTCCTATGGTCACGTTCTTTAGCAAGCTCCTGTCTTTCAAGATACTCTTCTACCTCTGTTTCTGTTGTAAATGCGACCCCGTATATTCTGGTCAGCATGATGTTTTTTTCATCACCTCGCCAGTAAGCCCCAGCAGTCCTGGTCAACTTAAAGCTCTTTGGATCAATCTTGCTCAAGTCGTCAGCATGACCTCCCTTACAAAGGTCATCAAAACCACCGCAAGTATACATAGTTAGGGTTTTGCCACCCTCAGCAAACTCCTCAGCCAGCTCAAGTTTGTATTTATTATCACCAAAAACTTTCTTAGCCTCATCCAAGCTAACCTCTTTTTTATCAAAGTTAGTCCACTCCTTGAGCTTCTTCCTCATCGCCTCTTCTATCTTCGGTAGATCATCCTCAGAAATCTTACCATTAATCTCAAAATCCTGATAAAAGCCATCCTCAATAGTCGGCCCAATGGCGTTTAAACTACCAGGATACATCTCCTTAACAGTTTGTGCCAACAGATGAGCCAAACTATGTCTTATACCTTCGATATTATTTTTATCTTCACTCATATTATCTTTCAATTTAAATCTAAATTATTTCAATTAATGCTCATTCTGCCGAGCCAGCTTCAAACTAACCCCGAAGGGTCGTCTTTTGCGTGGTTGAAATAATTATATTCAGAAAACTCATATTACTCTTAAGCACTAATTATAACACCGCCTATCTGTTATAATGAAACTAAGTTTAATGGGGGCGGTTAGCTCATTTGGCTAGAGCGCTACATTGACGTTGTAGAGGTGACAGGTTCGAATCCTGTACCGCCCACCAAACTTTTGACCAAGACCATGACGAGTAACTATTCAATAAATGCACATACCAGTAGAGGCACTAAACATTCTAGCTTTGATAAGAAGCCGAACAGCTGCCCGCATTGCTTCACTACGATAGACGCCCCTCCACATAGCGGGTACATAGCAGCAGGCTCAAAGCTAAGGATAGTATATTCCTGCACTAACGAGGACTGCCTAGAGATCTTTATTGGTAACTATGAGGAGCATGCCGAGGAATCTGGCCACTACGCTTTTATCGACACATCATTTGGCAACCCAAGGAAATCCTCTTTCCCGGATACTATAGCTAAGATTTCACCAAACTTTATTGAGATATATAACGAATCTTTTGAAGCAGAACAGCTAGGGATCAGGCATTTAGCAGGTCCAGGCTATAGAAAATCTCTGGAGTTCTTAATTAAAGACTACTTAGTAGAACAAGATCCAGATAATGCCAATGATATTAAGAAGAAGTTCCTTGGAAAGTGTATTGAGGAGAATCTGGATAATGCAAGAATTAAGTCAGCCGCCAAAAGAGCCTACCTAATAGGCAATGACGAGACTCACTACGAGAAGAGGCTGAATGATAAAGATATTGAAGATCTAAAGACTCTCATTAAAATATGTGTTGACTTCATAGATATGAATATCCGATTAGACCAATACGAGGAAGCTATTCCAGATTAGTCATCTGCTTACTTTCGCACAACCTTTGCAAATATCTCAAATTATGAATACTCGCAAGAGCCCCAGCTAGGGGCTCGTTTGCTTTAAACTGGGCCCTAAACCAACTCTTACTAAACCCGTTTGAGCAAGCATAACAGTCACAGCCAACTTCTATCGGATCATTATCAATCTTAAACTTCTCTACTTTGATAGATATTTGTTTGTCGCTAGCGATCCAGACACTACCGTGACGAGCATTACGAGTCGGCAGCACACAATCAAACATATCAATTCCACATTCAATCGCCTTTCGCATATCCACTGGGTGTCCAACCCCCATTAGATAGTGTGGTCGAGGAGAATCATCAAACTTATCACTCAAAAACTCTAGCATCTCGTGCATCTCTTCTCTAGTCTCCCCTACAGAAAGGCCACCGATAGCGATACCATCAACAGGCTGAGATTGAATAAAACTAAGAGATTCTAACCTTAATTCTCTAGATAGTCCGCCCTGAACAATGCCAAATAACTTAGGTCCGCCACCTTTAGGAAAATTCTTTTTAAGTAGCTTCTGGTGCTCTTTAACACAGCGATCTAACCATCGGTGGGTTCTTTCCATAGCCTCCCTTTGCCGATGGCGCTCATTATGAAGATCTACCACATCATCAAAGGCCATAATAATATCAGCTCCCAGATCATGCTGAATCTGTATAGATTTCTCTGGAGATATAAAAATAACATCTCCGTTAACAGGATTCCTAAACTTCACCCCTTTTTCTGTAATCTTTCTTATTTTACCTAGAGAAAAGACCTGGAAACCTCCAGAATCCGTCAGCATCGGACCCTCCCAACGCATCCACTGAGCAGTCCCACCACCGTTTTTAACCACTCCTTCTCCAGGAGAAAGGTGTAAATGATAAGTATTTGCAAGAAGAATTCCCGCCCCCGTTGACTTAACTAACTCAGGAGAAAGAGACTTAACAGCTCCCCGAGTACCAACAGGCATAAAAGTAGGCGTCTTTACTTCTGATCCATTACGGAATTTTAAAACACCATTTCTTACACCACTTGTTGTACTAGTTACAGAAAAAAAATCACTCATTAATATAGTTAATTATAACAGAGGTAGATCAACATTGTTAGTGTTCTCATGTTCAAATACAAAAATAACCCAAAGCGCTTAACTTTGCACTCTTCTAAATAGACTCCTAAAATACTACGAACCACTATAAATTTCTAAAAAACTATGCAGAAAAAGTCCTCAAGAAATAGTTTAAAGAACAGATTGATCGGTAAGAGAATAAAATCAAAAAAAATTACCATATCTGAGAAGTCTACAGACTTTTTTGAAGATATACCTCTATACAGACCCAATCAAATTAAACCAGTCCGAAAGCTAGGCAAAATACACCTGTACCGCTCGAGAAAGTCTAAATCCACAAAAGCATAAACTTTTTCCACTGGATTTTTCTCCAGCTGTATGTCAATATATAGACATATGCAATGTCCAATTTGTAATACTAAACTTAAGACGATTAATTCGAGAAAAACCAGTAATGGAGCCTCAACTTGGCGAAGAAAGCACTGTCCTAAATGTAATCTGACTGTTACCTCTAGAGAACACTTAGACTTAAGCCAGCTGATTAAAATAAACAATATACCTTACTCTAGAACTAAACTAATTGCCAAAGTTTCTAAGATATCTTCTAAGTCTGCAGAAGATGATTTAATAGATATCATTAATACAATTGAAAATAGATTATTAAAATTCATTCAGCATAACCACTCTATATCAGAAAAAATGTACATCTCAGAAATTATCAAAATATTAGAGAAACTCGATAAACCAGCTTGCCTTAGGCTCAAAGCAGAAATTGAAGAAAATTAAATTAATCTTTTCTTCGATGCTTTTCTGTAAAATCAAACTTATCGTAGTATTTACCGAGTAGTAATCTAGTTTGAGAATAAAAGCCTGTCGTCGCCCCATAGAATAGTCCAGTCAGAGGAGTTAAAACCCACTGAATCCATATAAATATTGACCTACTCTTCTTATACCTTTCTGGTCTTGGAGGTAGAATTTTATACGCAACATAAATACTGGTTAGGACTCCTAGCATTGTAAAAGTCTGGATCCATCTAGCTACAGCAGGAAGTTGGTGAGCTACAATACTCGCATCCGAGTCTCTAGCGAACATTATTGGAAGCCATGCTCCTACTGCTAGAATTACAGGGGCAGCTGCCCACGAAACATCGTTCTCAAAGTGCCTTAAAAATCTTGATAAAGTTGGCCAGAAGGGTACTCCATCAATCTTTTCTTTGCCAAACAAACCTCTTGTCCAAATATAAGGTATATCACTAACCCCATAGGCCCATCTTCTAAGTTGTACAAATTGGGATCTAAGAGTATCTTTATAGTTCACTCCGATAACTGCATCTTGATAATTTGGAACAAACATTGACTCTACCCTATACCTACCCTTAAAAGCCATGTAACTTCGCCAATACTGATGACCATCCTCTACAATCGTTCTTTTACTCCAAAAATTAGTCACCAAAAGTGAAGCTAAACTTTGAGAGTGAGAAGAAAAGTTTCTTTGCAAGTGTGGCCTAGATGCTTGCAACAGAGTATAAAAACTATTACCCACCGCTAAAATCCTCATCGGTGCCGGCGCATCCCAAATATTATTAGTATAAATAGCTAACGGCTGATAGCTGGCCTGATCGCGGTTAAAGTTAATTAAGTAGACATAAGAAAGATGACCTAAGTATTCTTTATGCATTATGCAATCACCATCCATCCCTGTTATCATAACTCTCTCAGGCACAATCTTCATTTTTTCTAATTCTAAAAGAAGTTTTCTAGCTCCCCAATCTATATTTCCTCCCTTACCTATTAACTCACCTGGCAAACCAGCCGGATGCTCAGTAACAATAATCCTTAAGAACCTATTCTTAAACTCTTCTACTATTTTAGCCACAGTTTCAGCATTTTTAGCTCTGGCTCTAGCTTCTGGGCAAATTTGTAAAATAACTTTACCCTTAACATCATAATTTTGAGAAGCAGCCGCTTCAATTGTATCCCTAACCACCTCATATGGTTCACTTACCAAGGGCACCATTACTACATGGATTAAGTCCTCCGGAGTCAGTACTTCATCAGTTGATACTATAAACTTACTCAACCACTGCTTTCTAAGCTGATCTAATCGAGTTATCTTTCTTCTTACCTCTAGCGAGTTTAAATTTTCTCGCGCATTATAATAATCGTCAACTAATAGCTTGCACCACTCTACTCCTTCAATCTGGTCAGTGGTTTTTAAAGTGCCAAGTGCTTTTATAGCCATAGCCACAGTCCTAAAAAACCAAACCATCATAAAAAGTAGAATTAAGAAACCAGCGATATCAGCCCTCCACATCCCAACTAGTATTGGCAAAATGATTACGAAATAACTTGTTAAGCCAGGTAGAATTTCAAAAAAACGATAATTTTTAGACTTTTTACCAAGCGGGATCTCTAGCTTTCTTAGATCTTCTTCGCTCAATCTTAAGTTATGACCGGCCATATTTTTAAATTCCCTTTAAATTAAGCTGCTTAACCCAGCAACTCTAAATAGAACTGCAAAAGCCAGAATCTGGAAACATATCCCTAAGATTAAAACTCCATTTCTATAAAGAGGATCTAGCTTTCTTAGCCTAGCAGAGTAAACAAACGCCATAACTAATAAGCCTAGAGTTATGAGTAATAATAAATAAGAATTCCACCATCTACCCTGTACTACTTCATTACCCGCAATTAATCTAATCGGAACTTTTACCTCAGATGTTTTAGTCCTAAAAAATACTATTACAGCGCTTAATAAGAAAACAAATACATTAGCGATACTTAAGCTATAAAACCACAGGTCAGAGTTTGTTCTTCTTACAGTCTTTTTTTCTTGTGGAGCCATTAGCAAAACCTCTTAACTTTAAGAGTCTATAAATATAAGCTTAATTATAGCAGTTTAATACAGCTTTTTTAGTTAAAATATCTTACTTTTTTGAAGAAGTCTTCTTAGCAGAAGATTTTGAGTTAGACTTTTTATCTAATTTCTTAGTCAAATCAGAAGTCTCTAAAGATTTACCACTGTATTTAGACTTGATTTGGAATAGCAACCAGAATCCGAAAGCTGATCCTACTAAGCCAAACAAGAAACTACCGAACCCTCTCCCAGTAATAAATAGACTAACAACTGAGTACCCAACATTAATTAATGCTGCCAAAAAGAGCATGTCCCACCCTCTTTTCTCTCTATCTTTCAAGCCACTATAAGCCATTAGCAAAACTAGTGCCTCAACTAACAGGACTAGTGCCCCGACATAGATCAAAAACTTATCTGTGCTAGAAAGACCATATACTCCACCTGTTAAAACTGAATAAGATTTAATAAATTGATCAACTTGTTCTGCAACGTGAGCTAACTTATATACCCAATACGCCGCTGCCAATTGAAATAAACCACCAATTAAAGCCAATAGGGGCATGACCTTTGCCACTGATTCTCTTGCTGATTCAGAGATATTTGGTAACCCACTTAGCATTTTCCCAACACTTACTTCTGCTTTTTGTAATTCTTTCATAAAAATCCTATAAATTTATCCTTAATATAGCCAAAAGTATACATTTATAAGATAAGAAAGGGCAAGTAAATAAAAGATGACTACCATTCAGATAATTTTGGCCAAGCTCCTATATTGTAGAGTAAATTAACCATTTTTCTATAAAACTCTAGTCTCAACTCTCTGTCCACAAAAGTAAACGGGCAACCTAAGGTAACGTCCACTTGCCCAGATAATCTTTCTTTAATTAACTGAGGTGACCAATCCGCATTCATAACCCATTCTGCGAAACCGGCATTAAGTACCACTCTCTTGAGTACAGGGTTATAACTTACGTATTTTGATAAGCTAAATTCATCTAATGTTGACTCACACACCCTTTCAATCATACTAGAAACTACAGGCAAATCTTTGAGGTGTGTAGATTGTCTGGCGATATAGAGCCCAGGAGACCTCAGTACCGTCTCTAATTGTTCTTCCTTCGTCATTAACCGACCTTCATCACTCTTTTGCAGTATTTTTAGTGCTACCCAAGCGGAGGTACATGCACTACTAACAGCATTCATTGATGCCGCCCTCAAGTTACCTGAGAAAGGGCAGACCATCGCTTTATACCTTTTCTCATACGCTGGTATAAATAAAGACCTTTTTTCAGATATCTCTTCCATAACTCCTAACCTCACAGGGTCAATGTTTATAAAAATAGCAGCATACAAATCCTCACCAACTACTGATCTAATTTGCTCAGCTAAGCCAGGGTTGTCCATAAGATCGGAGATTCCATCCCATTGTGAAAATAATACACTCTGAATACCCTTCTCTATAGGATCTACCAAAAGAGCATACTCAGCAATTTTCAAAGCAGCTAGATAGTTAGGATCAGACCTATAGCCAGGCTCTCTGCTAGCTCGATCTAGAAAATCTCCAGTCGCCAGTATCACATCGTCTGAGCCAACCAACTCCCTTACTAATTCTCTCCCCTCTCTAGTTTCCATATTCTTTGATTATTTTATTAAAGCCGCTTTAATACTAGAAGATACTAATAACATATTGACAGAGCATCCCAAAACTCACTCGGCAATTCAATACTCTTAATTGAACCATCTCCAAACCTTACAACAGATAAGCTGAAGCCATTTTTTGGGCTTTCTATCCCATCCGGTAGAGGCCAGATAGAAGAAGTTATTTCAATATCATCGCCCTCATTAAAAGCAGGGATTGCAAGATCATAAAGAACCAAGTCTTCATTACCAGTATTAATATAGGAGTAAGCATCTCCTGGCCTGATCTCTACTCGGTCTGTATCAAAGTCTATTTCTTCAACAACACCATTAGCTCGAGCAACTACCGCCTTGCCACTCCCACTAACAGAATCAACTTCAAATACCGCTACTTCATCGGGCTTAGTCACAACCACAGGCTCAGTCATACCACCGGGAGCAATTCTAAAGATAGCAGTATTACAGCCTTCCGGATAAGCTCTTCCCCCGCTATCTAACAAGTATCCAATAGTATATCCCCAAATCTGATATTTAGGTGAAACATCTTCATCTTGAATAAACGTTCCTTCAGCCTCCATAGGTTGCCCAGGAACATACACCTCAGAAGCAGGTTTCAGATCTTTCATATAAACAAATAATACCACAAAAGTGGTATGTAAGTCTATAGTGGCGGACCGTAACGTTGGAAGTCTGGAACTATTTTGTTAATAGCTCTATCCTACCCTTGGGTCCTGAGGCAAGGCTTCAAGTTCGCGGGTAACAGTTGGAGGATAGTGAAGTCTAACCCTTCCTTTACCATCCTTGCGCATCTCTCCAGGACCAACAGAACCTAAACGGTTATTTACCCATAACTTCGACTTCCCCATCTTTATAGCTATTTTAGAGGGAGTCAAGTAGTCACCAGCATCTGGGTATTCTTCAATAGAGTCTCGTTCTGCTTTTAGAGCCTCTACTACACTTTGTGGATAATGGACTCTATCTACACCTTGTGCATCTTGTCTCACCTTTGTCAGCTTAGCATAAGGTCCAAGGCGAGCCTTACACCAGTTATAGGACCGCCCGACCTGCCCAGGAATTGATTCTGCGGTAGACCAGCCAGCTTCAGCTTCAGGAGCCCTCTCGGCCTTAGCGATATCAATTAATCCATATGCCTCAGTTGGCCAGTGTTCGAGTAGTTTGCCTGTTAAAGCAGACCTTCTAATCTCTGGAGCAATACCTGCCTCAACAAGTCTTCTCACAACCCATTCTCTATCCTCACCAGAGACAGCAACAAGCTGATCAGTGTTAGGTAGCCCATCATCTAGAGCGAACTGCATAGATACCTCTCTGAGCCTCTTTAGGACACCTTTTCTGTACATCTTTGACTCTCGGCTTGATCTCATTTCAGTGGTAGTATGCTTAATCTCAAGTTCCCCTAATGTCTTATTAGTCCACCCCCAAGATCGCCCTATACCTTCGGCAAGCTGCCTTATAGTAAGTAAACTAGGCAAAGATTGCCACTCCCTCCTCCACTCGAGCTCATCTCTCAAAAGAGGTAGAGTAAAAGAGGGGTAGCAGGATATGGTCATGCCACCAATAACCTGTGGCTCAGGTGCTATCCCAAATTCCTTAACAGCCCGGTAGACCCATCTAACATTAGTTCCTATCTCCTCAGCAAGCATAGATGGCGGCAAAGGCCCTGCAGTCTCTTCGTGATAATCACCTAGATAGGTTAGCCTCCGAGCAATATCACCCATGGCACCGCATACATCTTCAGTAGTGCGTGAAAAGTGAATTTCTGGACTGTCTGTTCGAGTTTCATCAGTCATTATACCGAGGTATTATCCATTCCAACGGCAACGAAGCGCAAGCATAAGCTTCTCGCTACTGCAAATTAATAAATCTAGAAATCGCAAGTTTTTCTACAAAATATTTATCGTGACTAGCCAATATTATAGCCCCTCCAAAATCCTTAAGAGCATTTTCAATGGCCTCTTTTGTCTGCATATCTAGGTGGTTAGTTGGTTCATCTATAACCAGAACATCAGGCTGTGTGAGCATCAGTTTCACAAAACCAAGTTTAGCCTGCTGGCCCCTTGATAGCTCAGAAATTTTTTTATCGGCAGACTGCTTAGATAGACCAGCTTTTATGCAAAGCAGATAACATCTAGCCTTATCTTTTTCCAGGTTATTCAGCTCTTCCAAGGGTGTTTTAAATTGGTCTAATCCGTACACATCCTGACTAAAATATCCAAAAGTTAAGCCCTCACCTAACTCAACATCACCCGAGTCAGCACTTAGCTTACCAACTATAATACTCAGCAAAGTAGACTTACCCGATCCGTTCTGACCACTTACCAACAGCCTTTCCGGACCCCTCACTTCGAGACTAAAATCGGCAATTACACCCTTCTGAGCAAAACTTTTATTCAAGTCATTTAACCTCAAGACGATCTTTGATCGAGGTATAACTGCGTCCAGCCTCACATCCAATACCGGAACCTTATTTGGCTCTGCTACTTCATCTAGTTGATCCAGCTTAGAATGAGCCGCTTTAATCTTACGGCCCAACCCAGCCTCGGACCATGACCTCTTCGTATTAAAGCCCATCTTACCTTCATGCTTCGTTTTATCAAACTTTTCTGAAGATACCTTATTAACCCTTTGCTTGTTGGTTCCTATATAACTTTCCAGCTTTTTCTTCTCACTTAGGCTAGTTAAATACTCGTCCTCCTGAGCTTTCTGCTTAGCCTCAAGTTGCTCTCTGTAAGAAGAGTACCCTCCACCGTAGCTAGCCAGCTTCTTATCTTCAATAGCCACTATACTCTCAACCACATCATCCAAAAAGACTCTCTCATGGGAGGCAATTAAGACTCCACCTCTGTAATCTTCTAAAACCCTTTTTAACCATTCAAGCCCTTCAGAGTCTAAGTTATTGGTTGGCTCATCCAATAACAAACATTCTGGAATGTCTTCGCCCGCCAATATTAAACCTAGCCCCAGTCTAGTCTTCTGACCTCCACTCAAAGACTTCAGTTCAGAATCTATATTTAGGGCTGTTAGACCACTTATGTCCAAGGCTAGTTCACCACGCCACTCATCAGCACCGAATCTCGCTTCAAACAAATCTTTTAGGCTCTTATTTAAATTCCCTAAATCCACTTCTTGAGGAAGATAACCAGGAGTTTTTAGCCTAATCTGGCCAGCATTCGGACTAAGCTCACCAATAATGAGCTTCATTAGAGTACTTTTGCCGCTACCATTAGGACCTACCAACCCTACAATCTCACCACTGTTTAGGTTGAGATCGAGTTCCTCAAACAATTTATCTTCGCTGGATTCAAAAGAGAAATCCAGATTATCTATATCAATAACAAACATATTTAAAAGCAATGCTCCAAAACATTAAATTTACTTAAATTTTGGTTGCTAAAATATTCCCTTACTTACGAAGGGATTATCTCAGACTTTTATTGCTTTTGTCTCATGGTTTATTATTTAGATCCTCTGGATTTGGTTAACTTAAACTTAATTATACAATGTTAAACAAATTATAACAAGCTCCAAGAAGACACCGAGAGAGGTAACCTATTCGAGACTACCGATCTCAGTTATCGAGCTTAATCCACTACAATCTATTTACACTAGGTATCTTTTTTGATAACATTATAGTCATGAACCAAACATTCAAGGTAGAGGTCCACCACTGCACAAGCTCAAGTAAGGCCCCCTTCACGGAGGCTTTAGCTCAGTTCGAGGGGGTCTCAGTTGAGCTGAGGGATAAGGTTCTCAAAGGTTTAGAGAAACTCCAGTACAGGTTCAACTGGGGGAAATCTGGCTTTACAGAATACATAGCCAAGGGGGTCTATTGTATGAGAATAATACACAAGAATACTATAGCTAGAGTATTCTTCACGATGATAAAGGGCAAAATATATCTATTAAACGGATTTGTAAAAAAAACTCAACAAATGCCCAAACGGGAAATTGAAAAAGCCATATATCACATGAAGGAGGTACACTATGCTTAGCAAAGAAATACGCGACATAATAAAAGAGGTAGACAAACGTGACCCGGAATCAAAAAAGAGACGGGCTAGTTACGAAATCTTCTTCAATCTATCCTTAGATATAGCAAAACTCAGGCGCAGTAAGGGTCTGTCTCAAAGACAATTGGCAAAAATCCTAAAAACAAGTCACCCATCGATTGCCAGGTGGGAGAGCCCTGGATATGAGAGTTACAACCTCAAAAAGCTCGTCGAACTCGCAGACGTACTCGACCATAGCATCGAGATAAGGTTCTTTCCATCTCAAAGCTTTGCTACATCTACAGTAAACGCATTGCATACTTGGGCTAACAGCACCTTTAAATCAATAAAGGCAGAGTTAGTGCCCACTACACTCATGTCCACGAACATAGAATTAAAAGGAGGAACACAGTAATGATTGAACACATTTGGACTATTATATGCAAAGAGAGCAAGATAGATTCTGACACAAACTCTATCACTATTATTGACGCCCTTGAAAACTTAAACTTCGACATACCGGAAGCAGAAGTAAACTTTCAAAAAGGCAAAACTAACCTATTTAATGTACCCTTTGAAATAGTCTCGATGTTTTACAGAGATAAAAAAGGAAGAATAGAGACTCACGATTATTATGTAGATATAATTGACCCATCCAGCAAACAAATAGGGAAAGTTGAAGCAAAAATCAGATTCGAACCTCAGCACAATCGTATGAGGTCCAGGATTAAGTTTGACACCATAGGAGTGACTACAGAAGGAGTCTACAAGTTTAAGTTGTACTTAAAGAAAAAGGGCGAGAAGGACAAGCTACTAACGAGTATTCCTCTAGAGATTAATATAAACTTCAAATAGGCTTGTTGAGTTTAGCACTGTTCCAAAAACACTAACTTAAGAGAAGAAAAAAAAGGGGGGGTCCCTATGTACCCTTTCCCCGTTAAACGCCAAGCGCGGTGAGTGGGACTATTTTCGCGTATGGAAAAAAAGTAAAATAAGTAGATACTAATTGAGCTGAATTAACCCGTATGCCAATGGTATAATCCAAGGAGTCTAAATCTGCAACAGAAAAGAACGCTTTTAAAGCGAAGTTGAACCTGCTAATGGGCAGCTACGTAAAAAAGCAATTGGGTTCAACCCTGTTGTGGGTTTAGACAACTAGCGTGGCTGTCCTTTTTGTTATCTAAGAATAGCCTCCTAGAATTAACCAACAATTAATAACCAAGGAGGTTATATGAAAAAGAGAGATAAAGGGCTAAAACAGCCAGATGGCAGGAAAGAACATCCTGTACTAGGGTTTATCGTTATAGCTATCATCATATTCATAGTAGCAAGCGCTATCAGTGGGGGCAAGAAAGACTCCGACGATAAGTCTTCCAAAACTTCATCCAGCCAAGCAAGCACACAAGATAATTCCACTACTCCGGCTAAAGTAGAGAATACAGTATCTCAAGATGCTGCTGAGAAATACTGCCAAGATGCAGCACTTCTAGGGAAGTACATTGATCTAAATAAGATTAGCATTATCAAAGTCACTGCCTATGATCCTCAATTCAATGATAGTGGCACTAAAGCCTCCAATGGAGATACCATCTATGACTTCCAGTGGATTGGTCAGAATAAAGAAACTAAAGAAAACGTTCTATTTGTCTGCTCAGTAAGTGGTACTGATGACAACATCACTCTCCATAACCTAGCCATTAGTGGCCAGGTAGTCTACGGTCCTGTTGATCAGCAATAAAAAGATTGACAGTAAAGGCTGTGCTTTGCATAATGAAAAGTATTAACACCGAATGAAGTGTTAGAGTGTCATTCCCAAAGGGATAGCATGTACCTAATCAATATTAATCATTCGTAATCTTTTATTCTGTGCGGAACAGAACGTACCGCCTTAGCAGAATCGGTTGGAGAATATGGGATTGTAAGTAGAACGAGAGACGGACTCGGTTGTTTTAAAACGGGCTTACATGCGACTTAATTGGAGCTTAAACTCCAGAAGGTCATCCATAATGTCCAACTCAACCAATACTAGAAGGTGTGGCTCCATACCTTCACTAATAAAGAAAAATAACAGCTCAGTAAATAACTTCTCTACCGAAGCCCAGACGCTATTTAAATTTCTGGAGCTTATAGTAGATATAAAATACCGCAAAAAATACGGTCATTCTCTTGGCGAAAATGACACCAGATACGGAAGCCAAGAACAAAACAAGAAAGTCGTAGCAGACCAAATATCCTCCGTTGATAATATCGGTCTGCTACGACAGAATTCAACGGAGGATATTTGGTAATGGAAGAGCATCCTAAATCTAAGTGCTATGTCTACTTTCGTCGATCTCAAGATCGTGAAGACAGGCAGTATAACTCCTTAGAAAAACAAGATCGTAACACTCGCCAAGTAGTTAACGATAACGGTCTATCCCCCACTTTTTTACCACCGGAGGAAAGATCGGCATATAAGCCTGGCCGTCCCATATTCAACGATATGATCCAAGGCATTAGAGACCATAAAGCTCGCTATATAGCAGTTTGGCACCACAGCCGCCTGAGTCGCAATGCATATGACACAGGGCAAATCATTCAGCTGATGGATGACGGTGACTTGCTGGCGATATATACACCTGGACGAGTCTTTAGAAACACCTCCACAGACAAAGCATTCCTATCAATTGAGCTAACATTCGCAAAGAAAAATAATGACGACCTAAGTGACCAAGTAAGAGATAGCTTTGTTGAAAAACGCAATCATGGTGAATATCCTGGACCAGCTCCTCTTGGCTATATAAACTCAATCCTTGGGCCAAAAACACGTAATATTACTCCCGATCCAGAAAGAGGCTGGCGAGTACAAGAATGCTTTGAATTTGCAAGCACAGGTACCAATACACTAACCGATGTATGGAAACACGCCATAGATATAGGTTTGAAGTCTCGGAGAGATAAACAAATAAGTAAACCTACCCTAGCAGACATGCTAAAGCGCCGTGTTTATACGGGAGTGTTTAAGTATGGTGGCGATGAGTGGCATCAAGGGGCCTACAAGCCCCTTATATCTGTAGAAACCTATGACAAGGTACAAATTGCCATGGGATGGAGAAAAAGCTCAGGTAAACACCCCTCTACTACATCAGGTAGGCAATATACCTACAAAGGCTTAATGCTTTGCCAAACGTGCAAGTTCAATATCACGGCTTACACAAAGCCCAAAAAGCTAGCCAATGGCAGTGAAGCCGAATATATATTTTATACATGCACAAAAAAGAACAAGAGAATTAAGTGTAACGAGCCCCAACTAGCAGACCGACTCATAGAAACAGAGGTGCTGGCTCACATGCAAGAATATGAGATCAGTGAGAAGGATAGCAAGGAGTGCTCAAACTGGCTGGACCAACACTATAATGAATTCGTCAAAGAACGAGCGCGCTTTAAGCCGCTCTGGCTCAAAGACATGAGACAGGCTCAGGGAGCATTAGAGATATTGGACGATAAGCTGGAAAGTGGAGTAATGACTGACGAGCGCTATAAGCTTAGGGCTGCCAAGCACGAAGAAACTCTGGCTAGAACCAATAAACTCCTTAAAGAATCAGAAACAGACGCCAGCAGGTGGCTAGAGCTAGCAAAGGAAACTTTTTCAGGAGCAGTTAACCTTGGTGAAGTCTTCAAAGAGGCTAATGACCAAGAAAAACGCCAACTCATGATATTCCTAGGTTCGAACTGGTTTTTAGGCAATAAAAAAGTGACTCTAACAGCTAGGGAGCCACTTAACTTGTTGCATGTCAGCAACCGAAATACGGATTGGCGGGCCCGACCAGGATCGAACTGGCGATCTCCTCCGTGACAGGGAGGCATGTTAACCACTACACCACGAGCCCATAGCAGAAGAAAGTTAACTCTTCTCAACATACAATTATACCATCAACCCCTGAGAATAATAAAGACGCAAATATTTTAGGTTACTCTTGAGGAACCTCGTCTTGCTCTACAAATTTAATATGACGAGTTATCTTACCTTGATTCTGAAGATCTTGCAGATACTCATCTACTGTTTTAAACGGAATACGAATCATCTCAACCTCTTTTTCATCCTCAGAGTATGTCTTAGTATTTCTAAACAAATAGAAAGAGTCATTAGTAATCACCACTTCAGAGTTACTACCTTCTGGCAGATTCTTTAAAGTTTCTAGAATCGTATAGCTAAAGTTTGCATTATTAAGCTTTAAATTGATACGGCCAATCTTACCACCATTAAGCTTACTTGATTCATCTTGAGAAAGCTCTTTAGCAACATCACCAAATACAGCACCAGCAGCTAATTTATCCCGTGCAGCATTAATATTATTTTTGGCGCTCTGATCTAAACTAGCCAAGACCTTCTTTTTTAACAAAACATCTTTATAAAATCTCTCATAATCACTAACTTCCCAACCATAATGAGCTTTTAAAGTAGTCGCAAGCTCATCTCTGTCAGAGTTACCCCTGTAAGTTAGCAGCTCATCAATCGCATCTTCAACTTCTTTATCGCTAACATTAATGCCCAGCTCTTTTGCTTTTGCTCTAATAAAAGTATAGCCTTCTGCTTGAGCTAAGGCTTCGATCTTTTTTTGCTCAATTATCCTATTTCCATCTTCAGTGTTTACATCAATTTTCTCTGCCCCGACTCCATTGAACTCAACTAAATAATGTACATTTTGTTTTAATATAAATAGATACTCTTCATAAGAGACTTTATGTCCATCAACAACACTGGCGTCATAAGGAGCTAATCTCGCAAGACTATAAGCTAAATTACTGTAACTCTGTCTAACCTGTAGTAAGTAAAAACTGTATATAAAAAAAGAAACTACTAACCCAAAGATTACAGCTAGAGATCCCATCATCACATGGAATCTTGCCTTCTTCAGGGGTTTTTTAAGCTTTCTGCCCCGTTTAAGAGCCTCTTCTCGGTGTACCCTTAGGGCTTCTTGCAGCTGTGGATTATCGATTGGTGCCGCCACCTGAGTAGTTTTTGCGTATGACGGAGTACCGTTGCCGCGAGTAGTAGATTTTTTTCTAACTACCCTTTTACCCACCTCACTAATCTTATTCATCAAAACCTCTAAACTTATTATAGTTTGCAGTCACTAGAGTATGCACTTTAGCCGGTCTACTAACCTTCTCTAGTACTATATCCCCAGACTGTGTCTGTATAACAATTGTACCAAATCCTAAGACTGCTTGCACCAGTCCTTTTGTTGCATAATTTGTGTTCATTATACTCTCGTAGGGGATATCAACCACACCCCTTCTAAACAGACCTTTTTGGGAAATGATTTCAAGACCACTGTTACTCAAAATAGTTACACTAAACCACCAACTCACGAATTGGCCAAAAAATAATAGCCCAAATAAAGAGATAATAAGTACCATAATCTCAGACCTAGCTCCTAACTTCCCCCCTCCAAATACTGCGAGTGCTCCTATAATTAAAAAAAGTAAGCCCTTATCTAGCGCAACCCAGTGCCTTCTCAGTACTGCAAGCACTTCTTTAGATCCACGTTTTACATGAGCACCACCCTCAACCTGTTGACTTTCATCATCCATATTAAGCTTAAGTTTAGCACAAAATAAACTCTATAGATCCTTAAGCATGTATATGCAGTGATCTACAATCTCAAGTTTAGATCCATCATCTTGTTGCTCATACCAAATACTGTCAAACTCTCCAATTCCTGCATCTTTGTAGCCAAGCCTTTCATATAATTCTCTAGCCCTTTTATTTGATGTATCAACAGCAAGACCAACCTTTTTATAACCTAAGCTTTTACAAATCATCTCAGCCTCTTCTATTAGTTTTCGACCAATCCCTTTGGAACGCATTTCATCAGGATAAGTACCAATTGCATTCAATTCTGGAAGGAATCCAAGCCTCTCTTTCACATATTCTTCACCTGAACCAACTAATATAAGGTTTAAATGACCAACAGGTATATCATCTAGCCAAGCCACTAAATATTCAGAATCGCCCTTCTCTTGAGATTCAAAACGTTTATCATGGAACTCTGGTCGAGGAATAGTTCTCTTGAGAACATCGATATCCTTCTCTTTGCACTTCCTAATTTCAATATCCATAATTAATTTATTACTCGACAAAAACAACTTCTGCTTGAGGGAAGCTGTTATACCCTACAGTACTGAAGCCATAACAATATGCCCCGGCTTCTTCTACCACAAGATAATCTCCAATTTCTGGATCTTCTAATTCTCGAGGTTCAATCTCTTCTGGGTTGCCGGGTGCCATTGTTAAACAGTCACTACTCTCACAGCAATGACCCGCCACAACAAACTCCTTAATCCCACCGAGCTTTTTATTACCATTCGCCGAGACCGTGATTAATTTATGCTGAGCTCCATACATTGCTGGGCGCAGTATCTCGGTCATGCCAGTATTTACTCGAATAAAGTTATACCCATCACTTCCTGTATCGGTTTTATCAATGATTTTTGAAACTAAAGAGACCGCATGAACTACCATTAGTCTTCCCGGTTCAATCTCGAGTTTAAGTTCTCTATTATAGTCTTGATTAAACTTAACTAATTTATCAGACAAAACCTCAGCAATCTTGATCATATCTGCATCATGTTGACCGTGCATATAAGCTGCCTTGAAACCACCTCCAATAGAAACAAAGGTCACATCAGGTAACTTCTCGGCTAGGTCTAGAGTAGTTTCTAGAGCAGAAACCCACTCCATTGGATCCGTGCCCGTACCTATGTGAGTATGCAAAGTAGTAATTTTTGTACCTGCCTCTTTTGCTTTATTTAAAACTTCAGGAATATACTCATACCAAATACCAAAGCTAGCTGATACTCCACCGGTAGTAAGACGCTTGTTGTAGCCACTTCCTACTCCAGGATTAATTCTTACTCCAACATCTTTGCCTGGGAATAACTCTAAGTATTTATCTAATTGATGTAAGCTAGTCGCATTGAATCTCACACCTTCTTCAATAATTTCTCTAAACTCCTTATCGGATGGTGGGAGCTCCTGAGATGTTAGAGATATGTCTTTGCCATTAACTCCATTTTCAAGTGCAAGCTTTACTTCGTAGTAACTACTCGCATCAATACCAATTCCTTCACTACATAGAGTCTTGATAACCTCTGGGTGAGGATTTGCTTTTAAAGCATACTTAACCTCTCCACCATATGGGAGTCTCTTCGCTGAAGTAAGAAAAGTCTGAGCAGATTCTTTTAGTTTACTTTTAGAAACCACATATATCGGCAAGTAATGATCTGTCATTATTTCACGGACATCAGACTCAGTTAGAAAATTTAAAGTATCAATCATAAAATCTATTATTAATGGTGCCCCGGGTAAGAGTCGAACTTACAACCTCTTCCTTAGGACGGAATTGCTCTATCCATTGAGCTACCGGGGCTAAACTTAAGGAAGATTATACCAAATAATTAAACCTAGAGAATCATCATACGCTGATGAACTGTCTCATACTCATAAATCTCTTCTTCGCTGAACCAAAGGTTAACTTCAAACTCAGCCTCGTCTTTTTCACCAGAAGCATGTACTAGATTTCTAATAGGTCTCTTGCCCTCATTCCCAAGAGCAGAAGAATCAAAAGAGAAATCACCACGAATAGTGCCCGGAGCAGCATTAAGCGGAAGAGTTGAACCTATGAGTTTCCTTACAACTTCTATTGCATGAGGACCTTCAATAACAAACGCAAATACTGGTCCAGAAGTTAAGTTATCAACCAACCAGCCCTGAATCATTAGCCCAATCTCTTTAAGATCTTCTGTTCCAAGATCTTCCATAAGGTCTTTGCCCTGAGCCTTGTAGTTATCAACTGTTTTCTGGGCCATTCCCAAGATAAACTCTTCTCTATCTCTAGGATAATGCTTGTTTGCAAGATCCTCACTAGCCTTGATAAGTTTAGCCCCCACAATCTTTAAGCCCACTCTCTCAAAACGAGAAACAATCTCTCCCATTAGACCTCTCGAAACTGCATCAGGTTTTAAAATAACTAAAGTTCTCTCAATCATAACTTTCTCTCTTTCTTCTCCTCCATAGTTTATAGCGGCGTAGGAGTAATTTAAATTTTTATTTTGGGCTATTTCAGTCTCCAATAAAGATAACTATAGCAAAACAAACACAATAACAGCTAGACCTAGCATGACTCTATAGGCACCAAAAGGCCTCAAGCCTCTCTTTTTAACAACATCCATTAACAAATAAACTGCCCCTAAACCAATCAAAAAGCTCGCTAAGTTACCAGCTACAAACTGACTAAAATGATTGGCTACAAAATCCCGTCCTTCTGAGCTCACACTAAGCTTAAGTGTCGCGCCAAGAATTACAGGAAGCCCAATCAAAAAACTAAACGCAGCCGCGACCTCCACCTTCATGCCCGTCATTATTCCTACAAGGATCGTAATGCCAGATCTTGATGTCCCAGAAATCAAAGCAAAAGGCTGCACTAAACCTACAATTAAAGCTTGCTTAAAACTAACCTCTTGAACAATATTTGTGTTCAAGTTCTCTCTTGTAACATGATTAGACTTAGTAAAAACCATCAACATCCCAACCGTTAAAAGCATTATTGTTACAGTTATTGGCCCATGGAGATTGCGCTCGATAAAATCACCAAATACTATCCCTATAATTACTGCTGGAGCCACTCCAACAAAAAGTTTTAAAAGCACATCCCTCTTCTGATTTAAGCTTAAGGCCTTATCGAAAAGATCCGAGATAATCTTCCAGATCTGCTTTCTAAAAAAGATTAAGATGACCAAAATAGTCCCGAAGTTAAGTAAAGTCTCAGATGTAAAAGTACTCGGAATATTTAAAAAATCGGCCACTAGAACTAAATGCCCAGAACTACTCACAGGCAGGAACTCAGTAGCGCCCTGAACTCCACCCAAAATAATCGCCTGCAAAACTGTTATCGCATTCATTCCCCTAATTTTACCATTCTCTAATTTCATCGCAACAAACCTTAAGCCGCCATCAAAAAAATTGTCTGAGCAGAGGCTAGTTAAGCTTAAGCAACATCTCTGCTCTATCGAGACTCACCACAAAGCAAAACATGAGGACGACGACATAGGTCATGGGTGTATACTGAAACTAATGTCGCAAAATAAATCTCCATATCTTAGTGAACTAATAGTCGACTTTTTAGAGTATTTAGAAATTGAACAAAACCGCTCTCAGTACACTATTAGAAACTATCACTTATACCTAAATCGATTAGTCGAATTTTGGGGAGATGAGCCTATAAATAAACTTACCGCAAATACTGTACGAAAATATCGACTTTGGCTAAACAGACTAGAAACCCCAGATGGTGGCGACTTAAGCGTCGCTACAAGAAATTATCACCTAATTGCTCTGCGACATCTCTTAAAATACTGCGCCAAAGTCGATATCGAAGCTCTTGCTCCAGATAAGATTGAGCTAGCCCATTCCACTAGAAAAGAAGTTACCTTCTTAAGCCAAGATGAACTTGAGAGATTATTTGCCCAACCAGACTTATCCAAACCAGCCGGACTCCGCGACCGCGCTATCTTAGAATTACTCTACTCAACAGGTCTTCGTGTCTCTGAACTTACTAAGCTTAATAAAGAACACGTTAATTTAGAACTCGGCGAATTCACCGTCCGCGGAAAAAGGCAAAAAGATAGACCAGTTTTTGTAACAGATTCCGCCAAACAAACTGTAGAAGAATATTTAGCAACCAGAACCGACAACAGCCCACCTCTCTTTACTAGACTTTCAGGGATCAAAAAAGTCGACACCTCCGGAGATTTATTAAGATTAACTCCCCGCTCAATTCAGCGCATGATCCAAAAATACGCACTCTCTGCAGGAATTACCAAAAAGGTTACCCCACATACCTTAAGGCACAGTTTTGCTACCAGTTTGCTCATGAATGGAGCAGATTTAAGAAGTGTTCAAAGCTTACTTGGTCACAGCAACATCGCTACAACTCAAGTCTACACTCACATCACAGACCCCCACCTAAAATCAGTCCACAAAAAATTCCACTCCGGCAACAAGCACGAGCCGACTAAAGAGACTCATACATCTTCCGATAATTAGGTCGACCTTCCTCCTCCAGCTGATGAATCATAAGCTTAACTATTCTTATCAGATTGTCTACATCATCAACCTCATTAAGCTTAACAAGACAATCTCTTAATGAGCTTATATTATTACCTAAATACTCAATAGTAGCTTTTCTATACCAATAACTATCACCATCGTATGGTGGCTCAATTGATTTCTTAAAACAATATACTGCCCGCTTCTGACTCGTACTATCTTGGAGATAAGCCCAGCACTGTCCTGCGTGGAACCAGAGCCATCTATCCGAAACCCCATTTACCTCCATATATTCTTCGATTAGCTCTGCTGCCTCACGATCTTTACCTAAGTCCTCAGCCAATAGTCGCCAACCAATTCTTTCATCATCTTCATCAAAAGCATCAATACTAAGTTTTAGTAGTCTATTCTTATCAATTTGCATATCTCTATTGCTCCTTCTTAAGCTTAGATACAATCTCATATCCATGATCTTCAGATCTTTTTATCTTTCTAAAGGTAAGCCTGCCAACAAAATAAACTTCAACACCGTAATCAATCATTGCCCTAAAGCCAGAGTCATACAAATCCTTACCACTAGGCCTAATTTCACTTCTACTAGTCCACTCACTCCCTCCTACTCCCTTATCAGGATCAAACGTAAATGATTCTGAAGGTAAGTGATAGATTGCCCCACCATGGTCTCTTCTTTTGAATTTTCTTTTACCCTTAACGATTAAATGCCAGGGTGTGGTAACTCCATTGCTTGTCCATCTGCTAATCTTCGCCCATTTACCATTTGTTTTAACCAAGAATATGGAGGCGAATGCCTTATCTGGCGTAGCAAAGACAACAGGCCCCTCACTCATGTCTCTTACCCCATTAGCACGAGGCTCAAAGACTTCAATGTCCTTATTAGATGAAGCATGATATAAAACATTCGGCTTTTCCATACTCTAGAACCTTACTATCCAAAAGCTTAGCCAGAAGGCCACAATCAGCAAACTCCCAAACGGAACTCTCTTAATCTTAAACTGCCAAGCAACCAGCATACCTACAGCCGATGCTAAGCTTATTGCCGCTAAAAGCTGAACTACGTTTAGAAAAAGCGCCACAACGGTCAGCAGCCTTACATCACCCCCCCCAATATCTCCTTCAAACAGCTGGAACATCCCCCAACCAATAAAGAAGAAGATAACTCCTCTTAAAATTGACACATCAAAATGAGCACCGGCTACTGCCATCCCTATGCCACCAACTAATAATCCAGTTAAACTAAAGTGGCTGACTTTATATTCTTTAATATCATCTCTAAAAATCTCCCAAGAAAAATATGCCGAAATTGCCACGGCAGGGGATAAAAATAAGCCCCCCTTAAATAAAAGGGATACTGCAAGCGCTATCCCTGCTAAATAATAAGATTCTATTGAGAGTAATTTCTTTTTAAATTTCTTAGCTTTAGATTTATTCATTTTTTGAACAGGTTTGTTAAAACGATCAAAGTTTGGTTATAATTCTACTACACATTGAACCAATCTCCGTATTCTCCAACAAATAAATACGGAAAAATTAAAACAAATTACCTAAAAAATGAAAATATTACACGCCCTTTGGTGGTGCGCGACATTGACCCTCTCGGCTCTATTTTTAGCCGGAGCAAGCTCACTATCTATAAACAATCACACATACGCAAGCCCCACCGCTAGTGAGATTAAGCACAATATCAATACCAGTCCAAAATCTACTAAACTTCGTATCCTCGGTGCATCAATGTTTTCATTCTCAATCTTAACCACCATCATAGTACTATCTCGAGAAATAAAAACCTCTCGACCCGACAAAGAACAGATCTTAAGAAAATACTACCGCTCATAATATTCACCTAGATATTCTCCCCGTTGAACCTGTTATAATATGCATATATGTCACTCAAAATTGGAATAGTTGGTCTCCCAAATGTTGGTAAATCTACCCTTTTTAACGCTCTTACAAAAGCTGGGGCTCTCGCCGCTAATTACCCTTTTGCAACCATTGAGCCGAATACTGGTATTGTCGAAGTGCCTGATGATCGCTTAAAAGCACTTGCTGAGCTTTACAATTCTAAAAAGATAATTCCAGCTACAATCAATTTTGTCGATATCGCCGGACTCGTTGAAGGAGCTTCAAAAGGAGAAGGCTTAGGTAATAAATTCTTAAGCCACATTCGTGAATGTGATGCCATTGCCCAAGTTGTAAGAGACTTTAAAAACGATGATATTCTGCACGTTGCAGACAGAATCCACCCCGCTCAAGACATTGAGATTATTAAAACCGAGTTAATCTTAGCCGATTTAGCCACCCTAGAAAAACGCATTCAAAACTTTAAAAAAGAAGTTAAATCAAACCCTAAATTAAAGCCTTTGGATGATTTATACCATTTAGTTCTTGAGAGTCTTCAATCAGGAGAAATACCTGATTTAGATGAAGAACAAAAAGCTGACCTAAAAGATCTTAATCTCTTCTCGACCAAACCAACCATGTATATCTTTAACGTCTCAGAAGAAGACTTACAAAATGATGAAAACAAACAAAAACTCCAAGCTCTTGTGCCGAATAACCCAGCTCTTTTTGTAAACGCCAAACTAGAAGAAGAATTAAGTGAGCTTGATGAAGAAAGCTCTTCAGAATTACTTGCCGAATACGGCCAAACAGAAAGTGGACTTCAAAAAGTAATTTCTAGCGCATATAAACTTTTAGGCCTACAGAGTTATTTAACAGCCGGACCAGAAGAAGTTAGAGCCTGGACCATAAAAACTGGCGCAACCGCCCCGCAGGCTGCAGGCGTCATCCATGGAGACTTCGAACGAGGTTTTATAGCTGCTCAAGTCATTAATTACCAAGACCTCATTGAAGCTGGCTCCGAAAGCGCTGTCAAAGCCGCCGGAAAAATCCACACCGAAGGACGGAACTACATCATGCAACCTGACGACGTCGTCGAATTCCGCTTTAACGTTTAAGCCTATGGACCAAAAGATATTAGATGCCATCAACACTAAGCTTAAATCAGATTTCAAGTTAATAAAACAATTCGATTCAGGTATCGCTAACCTAAACTACCTACTCCAGAATTCCAAAAATGAGAAAATCGTTGCAAGAATACTTAAAGAACAGAAACCTGAGAATATAGCATTCGAAGCTCTAGTGCAGTCTAAGCTTAACAAGGCTAGAATTGGCTCTCCTCTCCTATTAAAGGACGATAATAAGCCAATTTTGCTAAAAGTCGACACTAATAAAATAACTTTTTCTAATTATATAGAAGCCGACCCAAACCCAAAAACATTCCCCAACTCTCTTCTCGAAGACCTAGGAGAGCTTATTGCTAGGTTTCAACTGGCTAACTCAACTATCCCAACCAAAGAAGTTCCAGAAAACTATCTCTCTGCGGGCTATCAAGATAATCTCAAATTTAGAGATAAGGATAAGAAAACTGCTAAAGAGATTAGGGTTCACATAGACAAACTATACACTGAGATCTCTAAACTCAATTTACCTCAATCTATTATTCACGGAGACCTCAATGAAGGCAATATTTTGATAAAAGATAAAAAAATAATTGCTATCTTAGACTTGGAAACAGTTGAATACAAACAAAGAATCCTTGATCTAGGTATTGTTATCTACTATAGACAACCAGAATCTGGTCTAACCTACCCAGAAGTGAGCAGGCTTATCATATCCGGCTTTGAGAAAAGAGAAAAGTTAACTCGAGAAGAGAAAAGCTCCATTCCATTAGCAGTTCGATACACCGCAGCCTGCTTTAGCCTTTGGTCATTAGCAAACGAAGAAACCAATGATAAATATGACTTTCTAGAAAGCTTTCAAGAGCTACAAAAAAGAATAGAAGAAGGATTTAAATAACCCTTAATAAATAAAACCTTTCTACATTACCTTTTGAGCCAGCGAGCCCAGAATCTTGCTTAGCTTCAATCTTAAAACCATTCTTGATTAACCATTGTTCAAATTCTTTAATAATCAAGCGCCTAGCTTTACTATTTTTAATAACTCCGTTGTTCAACTCATGGTCATAAGCTTCAAATTGAGGCTTGAACAACAAAACTACCTCTGATGAACGTCTTAAGATACTTGTTCGTAAATGTAACAAAATATCTTGAGATCCAGTAAAAGAAGCATCCATAACAGCACAGTCAGGAGTCTGAATAACTTTTTTATTCGACCTTAACTTCTCATCAGCATTTTCAGAAACTACGTTTAAAATATCAGTTTTTTCATATAGTTTTACTCGTTGGTCTAAAGCGAGTTCAGGAACCATCTGCCTGCTCCCAATCTCTACAGCGATAACTTTTTTAGCACCCTTTTCTAAAGCAAACTGAGTAAAACCACCCGTACTACTCCCAATATCCAAAACAACTCTACCATTCAAAATAGCGCCTAACTTAACTTGCTGATCAAAAAGGCGTATTTTTGTATACGCCCTTGAAAAATCACCTCCATTGTCATCCTGAGCGTAGTCGAAGGATCCAGGTCTAGAGCTTGGCATACTAAAATACCTTACTTCTTTCTCTCCCTATACTCACCAGTAGTTGTATCAACACTAACCTCATCGCCTGGCTTAATAAACGCCGGAGCCTTTAGCTTAAGACCAGTCTCAAGAACAATATCTTTAAGTAAAGCTCCTGATGTATCACCTTTTACAACTTCCGGAGCCTCAATAACTTTTAAGAAAAGATTTTTAGGAAGCTCTAAGTTAACTGGCTTACCGTCAAACAATTGGAGGCTCACCTCCACTCCCTCGAGCAAGAACTGAAGTTCGTGGGTTAGATCTTCAACTGGGAGCTCAAACTGTTCAAAAGTAGTGTTATCCATTAGGAAGGCGTTGATTCCGTCGTTGTACAGATACTGAACAGTTTTATTTTCAATATCTGCTGCCTCGATCTTATCAGCCCCCTTAAAAGTCTTAGGGATGACCTTGCCATCAAGCATATTCTTAAGCTTGGTGTTCACGATACTCCCACCCCGGCCCATCTGTTTTTGGTTATATTCAATAACCTTCCAAGGCTGACCGTCTAGCTTAATAAGAGTTCCTTTTTTTAAATCTGTAACTCCAAACATCAGTATTTACCTACCCATCTTAAGCATCTCTTCTTTCACGATATTCACCGCGAGGCTTTTGTGGGCGCCCAGAATCAACATACTCAGTAACATACGGGATTAATGCTAAATGCCGAGCACGCTTAATAGCCTTTGATAAAGCCGCTTGCTGCTTTTGGCTTAAGCCAGTTCTACTTCTTGGTTTGATCTTACCAAAGTAATTTAAATATCTTTTTAGTAAATCAGCATCTAAATAATCAAAATATGCTGGGATTACACTTGGTCTTTTTCCACTCATAATAGTCTATTTTCTCCTTAACCTTATTAAAATGGGATTGAATCTAGATCAATCTCCTCATCACTCACATCTTCTACTACTACGTCATTAGATGGAGAAGTTTGTACTCCCTCATCAGATCCACCACCGAAGCTAGAGTCTCCCTGATCGCCAGCTTGCTCAATTAAAGTCATATCGTTAATCACAACTTCCACCTTGCTACGCTTTTGACCATCTTGCTCCCAGCTTCTCTGGCTTAAACGACCGTTAACTAGTAGTCTTTGACCACGCTTAACCATCTTCTCTAGTCTTTCAGCCAAGGGGCCCCATGCGACGCAGTCAATAAAGTCTGTTTGCTCTTGCCACTCACCTGCAGAATCTTTATAACTTCTATTTAGTGCCATCGAGAAACTTGCTACACTAGCCCCATTAGGAGTCTGCCGTAGCTCAGGATCTCTAGTTAATCTACCTAAAAGTGTTACTTGGTTTAAACTTTTTGCCATATAAACTTCCTCGTATTAATTTATTTACTTGGCGTCTTCTTCTTTCTGGTCTTTTTTAGCCTTTGCCTGAATCTCAGTTCTAACAACTGCCATTTGCGCTCTAACTTTTTCAAGCTTTGGAGTCAACGCAATTGTTAAGTATCGAAGAACACCTTCTTCTAAGTTTAGTGCAAATTCTAGTTTTTTAACACCAGATCCATCACCCTCCAAGATTAACTTGTGATAAGCACCAGCTTCTTCTCCGTTAATTTTATAAGCAAGAGTCTTTACTCCAAGCTCTTCTTGCTCTGATATTTTAAATCCAGCCTCAGTGACTAAATCATCAACTTTCTTTTTTAGTTCTTTTTTTTCGGTAGAAAGAACGACTACCATCTCATATTTACTCATATTATCCTTTGGTTACCATCCTTTCATTTTATGGTAGAAGAGCCGTTTCAATAGACCAACTCCTCAAGATAAACTTTACGTAACTATTATTCTACCACACTCACCTCTGTTAGATCAAATGGCGGATAAGAAACAGCAACCACCTTCATACCTGCTACACCAAATCCTTTTGACATATATGGGAATCCTCTGAACGCGAAAAAGGTCTGACCGGGCCTATTTAACTCAACAGTTTTCCTAACACTCCCGTCCTCATTGAATACAGTATAGCTACCACTACCCTCCATAAGCATATATAAAGTGCTACAGCCCAGATCAAGAACCTTATCTGACTCACCTCTTATTTCTACCTGAGCAACAGTTTTAATATCATTCTCAAAGTAAGTCCTGGCCTCGTGAACCCTTTCCATACTTCCTACACTCTACTCCAAATCTGCCCATTCTTATCAAGCACGCAAATCGACCCTTAGTTCCTCGGCATCTAGTTCAATGGTACACCCGTCTCTTAGTAATTCCAGCTGGGGAGCAGATAAATCTAGCACCCTATGGCCAATTGTTTCTGCTTGGAACCGCATCTGCACACAAGGTTCTAATATGGGTGTAACGAATGATAAGGTTTTATATGAGACAGGAACATAGTCATACCAATAATCTTCCAGCTGATCCAGTGCAACAACAAGACTGCCCGGGCCAACATAGTCCCTGACTAATTCTGCTTCAACCCCACGTATAATAACCCCAGATGGAAGGGTAATTTCACCAGTTTCAATTAAAGAATCGTGTGATATCCTTCCTTGATCTCGACCGCACATTAAAAATAAACCACCAATCCTATCAGAACCCTTGTACTTACTCATACATTTGATGATACTCTCTCTTAGAAATGCCAGCAAGCACAAGCACTACACTCTACTCCAAATCTGCCCATTTTCAGTATCCCGAACATCTAGACCACTAAGCTTAAGTTGTTCTCGTAGTCTATCACTCTCTTCAAAATCCCTCTCATCCCGAGCTTTCTGCCTTAAGTTTAGCAGCTCCTTCTGCTCTTCAGAAATATCCGGCTTTAAAAGATCTATGCCTAAGATATCCTTTATGTTATTGACAAGATCCTTCATGTAGCTTTTTAGTTCCTCAGAATAAGCATATTTTTTAAATAGACTTAAAGTGCCGAAATTATCTTCATCTTCAATTTCGTCTCCGTCTATAGCTGATAGTGCCATGGGCGTATCAAGATCATCGCTCATATAACTTAGGAGAATATCTTTGCTATTAGCCAGACTTGAATCAATATGCTTCGGTAGATCGTGACTACCTCTTGAATACTCTTGTAGAAGTATTTCATCTACGATTGATTGCCAGTTCCTCAACCTATTCTTAGCCGCGTCTAAATTCTCCCAGCTAAAATTTATTGGAGACCGATAGTGAGATTGAAGCATGAATAACCGAATTACATTTGGATCGTAACCACGAGCTAAAACATCTCGGATTGTATAAAAGTTTCCCAGGCTCTTAGACATCTTCGCCCCTTCAGCATTCAAAAAACCAGTATGAACCCAGGTGCCCACAAAAGGAACTTTTCCAGAGGCCGCCTCCATCTGAGTAATTTCTGCCTCGTGGTGAGGAAAAATTAAGTCTAGCGCACCACCATGAATATCATACTGTGGGCCAAACTCAGTTTCTGTAATTGCAGTATCCTCAATGTGCCAGCCTGGCCTACCCTTTCCAAATGGAGCCTCCCAAACGGGTTCACCAGGCTTTGAAAACTTCCATAAACAAAAATCATTCCAACCACGCTTATTTTCACTACTATCTATTCTCGTTTGTGCATCATTTTCTTTTATTTCTTTTCTACCAGAAAGCTTACCGTAATCTTTAAATTTAGCAATCTCAAAATAAATTCCATCACCTTCAATTACGTAAGCAAAGTCTTTTCTTATTAGAGTCTCGACCTGTTTAATTATCGCATCAATATAGTCAGTTGCCTCAGCATATTTATCGACAGAATCAACCCCAAGAGTCTTCATATCCTCTAAATTACACTTCAAGAACTCATCCGCAAGATCCTTCCAGTCTCTGCCGGCCTCATTTGCACGGACAATAATCTTGTCATCAATATTTGTAATGTTCTGAAGGTAAAATACCTCTAAACCAGAAGCTCTCAGCATTCTAGCCAGAACATCCATCTGAATATAAGTTTTTGCGTGACCAATATGTGAATAGTCGTAAACAGTAGGTCCACAGACAAACATCTTCACTTTTCCGGGCTCCAAAGTCTTGAGCTCCTCCTTCTTTCTGGTAAGAGTATTGTAGAGCACTATCTTTGGTTCAACTTTATTAATTTTGTTCATATTCTTGTTCAAAATTTATCTTATTTATTCAGCTTTTGTTCAAATTATCACTTTCATTAAGCTTATCCAGCTCTTCCCTCGTATACTTAATAAGTTCAGCCTTAAATTCATCATAAGTATACATCCCTGGCTCAACTTTACAGCCAGCAGAGCCTGGATGCCCACCACAGTTAAATTTCTCAGCAACCGCTCCTGCAACCTCATACCCAGGATTAGTCCTAATCTTAGCCGTCATCTTACCATTTTTATAAGTTTTAACCGCCATCACTACTTGTACACCCTCAGTTAACCTCATATCTTCAAATACTAAAATTGGCGGATTATAAATGCCAGAGTATTTCTCAATCTCCTCCCATGGGATATGCACATACGCTAGTCTCCCATCTAGTAAATACTCCACTCTTTGCAACAGTTCACCTTTATATTGAGTAATGAACTGAGGACGCTTATTTAACTCTCTTCTAGCCTGATCAATTTTAGATACGTTCGCGCCTAAATCAATTAGCTCAGCAATTACCCTAAAATCATCCGCCTTTACAAAATCCAAAGTTAGGCCCATCGTATCACTTAAAATACTAGCCGTAATAAAAGTTGCCGTATCTTCACTAACTTCTAATTTATTTTCTTTAGCCAAATTAAACACAACAGACCCGGTAGATACTGCAGTTTCATCAATAAAATTAACTGTTTCAAAAGGTAGATTAATTACATCGTTATGATGATCGAGGATTAAAACAGGTAACTTCTTAAGCTTTCCTGATTCTGGCTGTTGCAAAGTTTTTGAAAGTAAAACTTCTTCGGCACAATCAACGACAATTGCTAGGTCAAAATCTCTTGGGAAGTCTTGCGATACTCTATCATAACCTTTTAGATATCTCAGGTGCGCCGGAACTGTCATATTACAGAACATTGTCACCTTTTTATTAGGATAATTATCTAAGATTAAACTTTCTAAAGCTAAAGAGGAAGCCACAGAGTCACCATCCGGATTCTCTGCCTGGATCACTAAAATGTGCTCAGACCCTTCAATATAACTTTTAAAACTATTCATACGTCATATATTATACCACCCCCGAATAATTTTGATTTTAGGCCTACCAAAATTAAAATGATCTTTTTGTCTCTTTTTCTATCCAAAGAGAAAAAGAATGATAATATAAAAATTAATGCCCAACACTACCTCTATTGGCCGGCTCGCAGAACAGCATGCCGCAACTTATTTAATAAATACATTTGAGTATAAATTACTTGCACAAAACTGGCGCACCAGAACCTGTGAGATCGACTTAGTTATGTATAAAAATCAAACAGTCTATTTTATAGAGGTAAAATACAGGCACCATTCAGATTCTGGAACTGGTCTTGAGGCTATTAACAAAAAGAAGTTAACCCAAATGAGACGAGCCTCATACGAATGGCTTAAGTTTAATCCAGAATACTCTCACTTTCAAAGAACCCTATCAGCAATCGAACTGGCCGGAAGCCAGTTCGATATTACTAATTTTGTTGAAAGTATAGTGGAGTATTAAGCTCGTTTAGTTCCTCTTAAGATATAAGCGTATACACCAGAACCAATCGCTAGAGCCACAACTGACATTAAGATTAACTCACCACCTCCAGTACTTGGGATTCCTTTTGGAGTCTCCGGAGTAACAGGTGGGACAACCTTACATAGATCACTATCTTTATCTAGATCCTCAAATCCAGGAATCGGACACTTCTCAGGTACTGGTGGAACTTTCACTTCTGCATCGTCACAGTCATCAACCTCTGGGTTATCGCCTTGATCTTTAACATCTGGAGCATCAACACAAGCAGTGTTTACGATCTGACCAGTTACTTGAGCAGTGACCTTAGCTTTGATCTCAAAGTTAACAACTTGACCAACTTTTAAGTTTTCAATTACTGCTTCAAAGTTTCTAGCACCAACTGTAATCTTAGTTCCAGTAACCGCAGGAGCACTAATAAAGTCGATATTTGCAGGAGCTGGGTCAGTTACTTTAACATTCTTTAGATCAACGTTACCAGTGTTAGTCACAGCCAAGAACCATGTAAATTCTTCACCAACTTGTACTTCTGATTTACTCACATCTTTTTCGATGTCAACACCAGGCTTATTAACCTTTGGAATTTCTTTACACTTAACTACTGCAGGGTCAGTCTTCTCAGGAAGAGTTCCTTCTGGATCTGCTTTAGCAACATTATTGTAGTATGTTCCTTCTTTAGCACACTTTTTCTCTACTTCACTCTCGTTAGCTTTAACAACAGCCTTCATAGTAAATGTAACAGACTTACCAAGATCAATTGACTTAATAATCACACCTTTTGATGCATTAAAGAAGTCAGAATCATTAGTTACCAATGTTCCATCTTGTTTAAGAGTATTGTCTACATAAGTTACACCAGTTGGTAGAACGTCCCATACTTTAACATTTGTAAGTTTAGTCTCACCAGTGTTAGTAACAACTACTTTGTATTCAAATTCTTGGTTAGCTTTTACAGATACCGCAGAAGCATTATCATTAGCATCCTTACCATCAACATACTTAATAATCTTAAAGTCAGGAGTCTTTGGCTCCTCTGGTGGTTTTTCGACAGTAACAGTAGCTGCACAAGTTGGACCAGCACCATAAATCTTTTTACCATCAAGCATTGCTACCGAAGCTGCCTGAATCTTATAAGTTCCTGGTTGAGCATAACTATGGCTAAATGTAACCTTATTTGCAGAGTTAACAACGCTTCCGTTATTTCCATCACCGTAACTAATTATATAACCATACTGTCTAGCAGACCCAGTTACACTAGCACTAACACCAAACTTAAATCGAGTTCTATCAAGCTTATCAACTCTTAGAGCGGTACAAAGAGCAGTACCAGTTGGTCTTGGTCTTGGAGGCTCAACCGGAGTACCAACAACAGGGTTGCCACACACTGTTAACACGGCATACATAAACCTTCCATTGGCGTCTAACTTAATCCAGGCTTGAATTGATCCCTGCCTAAAGATCCTACTGACATCTCTTTCGTATATATCCGCATAACCAGGGATCTTTATAGCAGTAGATCCAGAGACCCACTGTCTACCTGTAGATCGAGCACCGGTGGCCACCACCTTACCGTTAAGATAAACTTTGCCGTCACTATTAACAGTACCTAGTGGTAAAGATCCTAGTCTAGTGTCATCGATTCCATAGTGATCAAAAATCTTATCTACATTGCCAGCGTTATGATAAGTCGCTACATTTCTATTAAAGTTTGCCTGAGAGGGACCAGAGCCATTGCTAAATCCGCCACACTTAACAATTGAGTTGTCCGAACAATCACCACTAGCTGCACTGGCACCAATTAAGGTTACAGAGCTACCAGCAATTGCTAAAAGTGCTAAAAATAGAAGTGGTTTCTTTTTAAAGAAACTTACTGTTTTTTTAAATGCAGCAGAAACAACATTAGTTTTCTTTTTAGTAGATTTTTTCTCTGACATACTAAATCCTCTTAGCTTAAATTATTTCTAAATCTCAATTGATAGCTTTTTAGAAATCTGGACTCTCAATCTCTGTTTCTCGCTTATCTTAAATAACTATGCACAAATATACCAAAAGAGATCATAAAAAGTCAAGCCCTAAAATAAATGATTAACAGAGTAAACATAAGCTTAATCAATTCAATTTTAAGCTAAGGTTAAATTTCCTCTTCAATATCCATGTTAGACGTGCTCATCGTATTACTCATTTGAGTTCCAGAGACTAAAACATCTCGAGGTCTTGAGCCATCTGCCGGACCAATCACGCCCTGTTCTTCCATTTCTTCCATTAGCCTGGCCGCGCGAGCATACCCAACTCTTAACCTTCTTTGCAGGAGAGAAGCAGATGCTTTACCAGCTGCCATTACAGCCGCCACTGCATCGTTATACATGTCATCATCGCTATCGCCTCCCCCTCCACCATCGAATACTACACCACCCTTACCATTAAGTTGTACCGGCTGAGCTACAACCTCATCATTATATTCTGGAGGCCGCTGAGTCTTAATCTGGTTAATCACCTTTACCACCTCAGGGTCATCAATCCAAGCTGCTTGCACACGCCTAGGCTTAGGATTCTGCGCTGTAGTTATCAACATGTCACCTTTCCCTAATAGTTTCTCTGCCCCTGCCTGGTCAATAATTGTTCTAGAGTCAATCTGTGAAGCAACAGTAAACGCTATACGAGCCGGGATATTAGCCTTAATTAAACCTGTTATTACATCAACACTCGGCCTTTGAGTCGCTAAAACTAAATGGATACCAACTGCCCGCGCCTTTTGAGCTATTCTAACAATCAATCCTTCAACATCACGAGCTGCGACCATCATCAAATCTGCAAGCTCATCAATCACAATGACTATATAGGGCATACTCTCTTCAATTTTTTTATCACCGTTATAACCTTTAATGTTTCTATGTCCATTTTCTGCTAACAATGAGTACCTTCGTTCCATCTCATTAACTGCCCACTTCAGTGCAGAAAGAGTCTTCTCTGGCTCGACAATTACTGGAGTTAAAAGATGAGGAATACCATTATATGGAGCAAGCTCTACCTGTTTTGGATCAACTAAGATTAATTTGACTTCTGATGGACCATGCCTAAATAATAGTGAAGAAATCAAAGTATTAATCATTACTGACTTACCAGAACCAGTCTGACCAGCCACCAATAGATGAGGCATCCCGCCAAGATCCCCAATAACTGCATGTCCGGCTATATCTTTACCAACCGCAAAAGCTAGTGGATCATTTGCCGACTTCCACTCTTTACTCTCCAGTATGCTACGCATTGTCACCATCGCACTCTTTTTATTAGGCACTTCTACCCCAACTGCTCCTTTACCAGGAATCGGCGCCTCTAAACGTATTGAACTTGCACTCAAATTAAGGGCTAAATTTGTGTCAAGGGAGGTAATCTTATTAAGTTTAACCCCGGCAGCAGGCTTTAGAGTATACTGAGTCACTCTTGGCCCTACATTTGCCTCCTCCATCTCAACATCAATCTTAAAGTCAGACAAAGTGTCTTGAATTATTTTTGCATTTTTAGTGATATCACCTGCATCAGCTTTAAACGTCTTATTATCTAACAAGTCAACTGGTGGGAATTCCCAGCCTTCATCTTCTACGGCTGTTAAAGCAGACTTTGGTTCATCATTAACTTCCGTCTCTGGTCGTAAATTACCTTTAATAGAATTAAGCCTCTCTTTAAAGCTAGCTGCACTTTCGGGCTCCTTAACATCAACTTCCCCGAAGTTCTCTCCACTACCATCTTCTACCTCTACTCCACGATTAAGCTTGAGCTTTGACGGCTTATCAAGAGCAAAGCTAGATTCTTCGTTGTCATTGTGCTGTTTAACTTTTGTATTCTCTCTTGGTCTGAACAACTTCATTATTATCTCGATCAACTTTTTTGGTTGAATCTTAAAAATAAACATCAAGCTAATAATAGTTAAGCTTAAGAAAACAAAAAACGCAGCTACTGGATGCAAAAAGTTTAAAGTACTTTGAGATATAGTTTTTCCTACTTCCCCACCAGAATTTTGCACACGAGTCCCTTCACTTAAAGTTACTGCGACCATTGCACTAGAAGCAACGACGAAACTAACAAATCCAAAATGGACACTCACTGGCAACATATTACTCTCAGCGAACATCTTCTTTAGAGCCAAATAAATTATAATAAAAGGTATAACAAAAGCGATTAAGCCTATAAGGCTTCTAAAGGCTTTAAACATTTCATCTGGAGCTCCACCGCCTGCTCCAACAATCGCCAGTATTAAAACTAAAGCAAATACCAAAGCCATAAAAGCTATAACTTGTTGCCAAAAGCCACCAGGCACTCCGTGCTTAGCTGGCTTTTTACTAACTTTTCCTACAGACTTTTTAACAGATTTTTTCTTTGGCATATATAGCTTAAGTTTACACTATTACATCCCTATTGCTAAACCGTAGACAATGCTCATGTTAAAATATAGGGGTGAATCAAGACTCTAGAGAGAAAAAGTTTAAACTTAACTCCGCTTATAAGCCCACCGGAGATCAGCCAGAAGCAATAAAAAAACTCCTAGCCAGACTTAATAATGGCCAAAAAGAACAAGTCTTATTAGGCGTAACCGGATCAGGTAAGACTTTTACCATGGCTAATCTTATACAAGAAACTGGCAAACCAACACTCGTCATTTGCCACAACAAAACCCTCGCTGCCCAGCTATATTCAGAATTCAGATCTTTCTTCCCTAGCAACGCTGTCCATTATTTTGTTAGTTATTTTGATTACTACCAACCAGAGGCATATATTGCATCTTCAGATACTTTTATCGAAAAAGATTCTAAAATTAACGAAGAAATCGATAGATTAAGACACGCTGCAACTTCATCACTTCTTTCACGTCGTGATGTAATAATTGTTGCATCAGTTTCTTGCATCTATGGCATCGGATCAGTAGAAGATTACGGAGATATGGCCATTCGTCTTAAAGTTGGCGAACAAAGAAAATACGATAAATTCTTGCGTCATCTTACCGATATTCAATATGAAAGAAATGACTACGCCATGGAGCGCGGAACTTTCAGGGCAAAAGGCGACGTCGTTGATGTCATCCCAGCAGGTGAAGAAGTAGCTTATAGAATTGAATTCTTTGGAGACGAGATTGAACAACTTAAAGTCATCAACCCACTCACCGGCGAAGTTCTCGATAGCCCTAAAGAGGTTACAATCTACCCATCCTCACACTACGTAACACCTCGAGATAAGCTTAATGGAGCTCTCGGCAAGATTGAACAAGAATTAGTTTTACAGTCAGAAAAGTTCAAAAAAAATCAGCAATTTATCGAGCACCAACGCATCAAACAGCGCGTCGAACAAGACTTAGAAATGATGCGCGAAACCGGCTTTGTAAAAGGAATAGAGAACTATTCACGTTATCTCACTAACCGCGAACCAGGTGAACAACCAGCTACATTGCTTGATTACTTCCCTGATGATTACTTAATGATTGTCGATGAATCGCACATGACACTTCCCCAAATTAGGGGCATGTATAACGGAGATCGAGCCCGCAAAGAAGTTTTAGTAGAGCACGGTTTTAGACTCCCAAGTGCACTAGATAACAGACCTCTTACCTTTGCCGAGTTCGAAAATCACGTTAATCAAGCTATTTATGTCTCTGCTACACCTGGGCCTTACGAATTAGAAAAAGATCCAGATCCGGCCGAGCAAGTCATCCGCCCTACTGGTTTACTAGATCCAGAAATTGAGATCAGACCAACCGAGCACCAAGTTGATGATCTAATTGATGTCATTAGGGAGACTATCGAAAAGAACCAAAGAGTTCTTGCCACTACTCTAACCAAACGTATGGCCGAAGATCTCTCAGAACATCTCGAAGATTTAGGGATCAAAGCCGCATATCTACATAGCGAAGTCGACACAGTTGAGCGCACAGATATTTTAAGAGATTTAAGATTAGGAGTTTACGACGTATTAATAGGTATCAATCTTTTAAGAGAAGGTCTAGATCTACCAGAGGTAAGCTTAGTCGCGATACTAGACGCTGACAAAGAAGGCTTCTTGCGCTCAGAGCCAGCATTAGTCCAGACCATAGGTCGTGCCGCCAGACATGTCGAAGGAAGAGTCATCATGTACGCCGATAATATTACCGGAAGCATGCAACGTGCCATCGACGAGACTAAGCGGAGAAGAGAAATCCAAATTAAGTTTAATCAAGAACATGGGATTAAACCTACAGGTATAAACAAAAAGATCTCCGAAGGCCTCAGAGAAATTATTACCGCACCAGATAAAAAGAAGAAGCTCACTAAAGAAGAAATTAAAGCTCGAGAGACTGATCCACTCCGTTTAGTAGAAAGCGCCAAGGGCAAAATCGACGAAACCGAAAAAAAGATTTTACTAAAAGACCTACAAAGCCAAATGGAACTAGCCTCGGCCAACCTCCAATTCGAACTCGCTGCCGAACTCCGCGACGCCATCCGCTCTCTCCAAAAGTAATTTTCATTATTTTAATCAAATATTGACTTAATAGCTATACTTATGCTAGAGTTATAGGCAAATTACAGCATAATAATTTTTGCATGAAAAAACTCTTCAAAAAGAACTACCCAACTAAGTCTATTCATCAAGAATACGAAGAAATTAAAGTTCCTTCAAAGCTTAAGAACATAACTGTTGGAAAAAGACTTCTTATTGCCGGGCTAATAATCTTAGCCGGAGCCTTTACGCACACTCAATTTTTTAATAGTAGCGCCACGCCTATAAATGATAGAGATGTAAATAAAATTGTTAGCTGCTCTTACTCCACATTCTTAGGCAGAATCCCTCGTAATGAAACCGAATCTAGATACTGGAGAGAAAGATATGTCAGAACAAATTACAATATTAAAGATCTTGCCCGCGGACTAGCCTACAGTTCAGAAGGACAAAGACAATCAAGAAAAACTGGCTTTGGAGGCTTTACCAATAGAGCATACGAAGCCTGCCTACAAAGACCAATCACTTCTACTGAATATACTAACCTTCTAAACCAATACAGAAATGGCGTCAGTAAAGAAGATTTGTTTTTAGTAATCATTAAGACCGGAGACCGAAACGTTAAATTTCCAACATACACAAGATGTGCCAGGTATACCCAAGGTGGTTCTGTTACTCCGCTGTGTAATGTAGGCTCAGCTGGGACATCAGATAACGTAGTTACTACTACCGTTAGCGGGACAAACATAGTTGTAAACAGAGGAGCAATCACCAACTTTACCGAGTTTGTTAATTACGCCAAAAGCTTTAAATATAATTTAGGAGCTTACACTGACCCAAGTTTAGCTGCAAAAAAAGCAAAGTATTGTGAAAACGGAATCAACCTTCTTAAGTCGCCAGGATCATATCGTTCGTCAGCTGACCAAGCTTGCTTAACCTACCTTGGCTATCCAACTGCAAGAGGAGTAAGTATGCACCGCTGGGGTCTAGCTGTAGACTTAACCTGTAATGGATCACCACTTGCCAGCAGCGGAAACTGCTTAACTTGGGTCAGAAATAACGCTGGCAAATTTGGTATCTACAATAACTCCGGCGAAGCCTGGCACTTCAGCACCAACGGCCACTAAAATATCTCCTAGATATTGACTTAAGCATAATAACTATGCTATATTCTATATAAATAAGCTTGACATTAAACAAAAAATGCAAGATCCAAATGCTAATAACAAACCGCCCAAACAACATCCACTTATAGATGAAGTAGCAGGATGGGTTATTGACCTTACAGATGGAGCCGAAACTCCTCAAAAAAAATTCTTAGAGGACACCTCTTTACGCGGGCATACTTGGTTAGATGATGACGGACAATTACACACCCCAATCGGTTTAAATAAAAAAGAAGCTGATGGGACGACAAAAGTATTAACTGCCAAAAGTGCACCCGAGGGTGGCGAAGCAACCCTAACCTATGTCCCACTTGACCACGTCAAAAAAGCCGCATAAGTATTGACTTTACATAAGCTTAATGATAAGATTAATTTTAAGTAAATCTACGAATAAAACAAAAACATGACAGCACCAAATCAAGCACCACAAGCAGTACAACCTATGCCAGAACTAGGAGGAGAACCTGCTCCAATTCCAAGATTCGAAAGCCCAAAGCCTACAGCAGGCCAGAAAGTTACAATGAAATTAGCAGGGGTAGCGCTAGGCCTTGGGAGACAAGCTTCACCTAAACAAACTTTGGAAGAGCTCGTCGTTAGAACAGGAGGCTATAAGCCAAAGCTAAACGGCAAATATGAAACAACCTACACTCATGACGGCTCTAAACCAAAAATAAATCCAGCTGCTTATGATGAAACAGCCAAAGGAGCTACCGTAGCTCAATACAGAACACATGCAGACTTCGAAGAAGCATCTTCAGGTACTACGCTTTTAGGAGCAGTAAGAAGAACTGTAGATAAATCTCGAACAGCACCAAATAGAAAGCCTAACGCCAGAGAAAAAGTTGCATCAAAACTCGTTGCTAGGGCGACTAAAAGAGGTGCCGAAACACTTATTCGCTCTTAAGCTCAGCCAACTCTTCTTTATAGCTTGCTAATACTTCCCTGCTCTCGTTAACTAGTTTTTCGGGAGCTTTTTCTATATATGCCCTATTATTAAGTCTAGCTTCAATGTTTTTAATCTGAGCCTGCAGCTCATCAACTCTCCTACCAATTTCATTTCTATACCTTACTAAACTCTCATCAGATAAGATTAAACTCCAGCCCTCAAGACCTGGGATATTCAAACTAGAAGATAAATTACTTCCACTTTTTAGCCTGGCCAAATTCTTAGTAAGCTCAGCCAAATCATCATCCTCAGCAGAAACTTCCATCTCTGGCCCAACATAAGTCTTAACTTTACGTGCAAATTCAGTTGCCTTAATCACCAGATTAAACTTACCTGCTAAACTCTCGTTGAACTCTAACCGAGTTGGCCAAGTTTCAGTAACTAACATGCTATCCTCACCTCTAAAGCCAAGGCTTTGCCAAATTGCCTCTGTTACAAAAGGAGCAAACGGATGAGCAAGCTTAAGAGCCGTCTCTAAAGCCGCAGTTAAAACAGATAGATTTAAATCTCTTTTACTCGCTTCAATATACCAATCTGCAAACTTATTCCAGATAACATCATATACAGCATTAATTGCCTCACCAAAATTATCATTTTCTAATGCTCTATCAGCTTTATCTATAGCAATATCGAGCTCCCCTAAAATCCAATGATCGGCCGGAGACTTTGGAGCAGCAATATCCACCTCATTCGCCTTAAGCTTATGCTCGTCAAGCAGGTTCTCAATAAACCTCGCCACATTCCACAACTTATTAGTAAAATTACGCCCTAAAACCACTTTACTTGGGTCATATGCTTTGTCAGCACTTGGAGTCGTATCAATCATTAACATCCCCATCCGCATTGCATCAGAACCATATTCATCTAAGATTTCTTTAGCAGCAACATTATTACCAAGAGACTTACTCATCTTCTTGCCATCTTCTCCCCGAATATTCCCATTAACATACAGCGTTCTAAATGGCACTTCGCCTGTTATATAAAGCGACATCATAATCATCCTCAAACCCCACTGCGTAAAGATCTCTCGACCCAAATGGAGCCAGCTCGTCGGGAAGAACTCTTTAAAATTCTCACCGTCTGGCCAACCCAAAGCTAAGTAGGGGAACTGGGAGCTGCTCATCCAGGTATCAAAGGTATCCGTATCCCGAATATAAGTCTTACCATTCTCAGTTACCTCATCTTCGTTACTATCACTGTAAATCCATTCATCAATCTCCTCATTATAAAAAGCTGGGATCTGAATACCCCATGGACATTGCCTCGAAATATTCCAATCTTTAATATTCTTTAAATAATCCAGACCAATCTCTTTTCTCTTTGCAGGAACAAACTTAACTCTATCCGCTTCAATTCCTTCAATTGCCTTTTCTGCCAAGGGCTTCATACTAACAAACCATTGATCCATCATTAAAGGCTCAATAACAGTGTGGCACTTGTAACAAACTCCAACCCTATTTTGATAAGTCTCGTCAACTTTAATCACTAAACCTTTAGCCTTAAGATCATTAACTACAGCTTCACGTGCCTCTAAAACTGTCATGCCCTGATATTTACCAGCATTCTCATTCATCAAACCATCTTTACCAATCACTTCGATATACGGCAAATTATGCCTTTCAGCAATTTCGCTATCATCAAAGCTATGCGCCGGAGTAACTTTAACTACGCCTGTTCCAAACTCCTTATCAACCAGCTCATCAGCAACTGCTCTAACCTTAAATGATTTTTCAGGACCTTCAATCTCAATTTCTTGCCCCTCAAACTGTATGTATCTCTCATCATTCGGATGAAAAGCTACTCCAGTATCTCCCATAATTGTCTCCGGACGAGTAGTAACTAACTCAAAAGGACCATATTTAAGATGATAAAGAGGAGTATTTTTATCCTCGTGATCTACCTCAATATCACTAAAACTTGTTCCATGGAATGTACAGAAATTAACTAGTCTCTTCCCCCTATAAACCAGTCCTTCTTCCCACATCTTTTTAAAAACAACTTTTACATTTTTAGTAATTTTCTCATCAAGAGTAAACGTAAAGTTATCCCAGCTACAACTAAGTCCCATTTGTCTATACGAGGTTTTAGCAAGATGCATATTATCCTGCACAAAATCCCAGGTCATCTTATAAAGTTCATGATTTGTAAAATCAAATTTAGATTTACCAAGCTTAGCAAGTTCCTTTTCAAACACATACCAAGTTTCAAAACCAGCATGATCAGCTCCTGGCAAATAAAGAGTTCTCTTACCTTTTAATCTCTCGTATCTAACTTTTGCGTCTTGTTTTACAAAAGTTGCCGTACCAATATGTAGCGGTGCATTCGCATTTGGAGGTGGCATTATTAAAGCAAAATGCTCACCATCCCCTTTTGGCTCAAAAGCCCCAGTTCTCTCCCATAGTTCATATATTTCTCCCTCATAAGCTTGAGGTTCATAAGTCTTTGCCAAGTTCATAAATAGTAGATTTAAATTTAAGTTTGTATTTAGTTTAGTATTTTAAGTGATATAAAATTAAGCCCCACATGGGACGACACCACGAACACCGCCAAACATAAACCTAAAAAGTTTCATACTAAACATTATACCATTTACCCTGAGCATATCTAAGTTCTCACCTATTTTTGTATTAGCTCCAATATAATGCTTGACTTTAGCATAACCACTATGCTATGATCCTATTTAAATTAAAAATTTTAAAAAACAAAAATGAGCACTATAGAAAAGACAAAAACACCTGAGTACTCAGATGTTGATTTAGATTTAGCAAAACAAACAGCTGAGACTCTCGCTGGAGCAGTTAAAAGATCCATACACCCTTTAGAAAACGAAACCGTACAATACCCAGAGATCGAAACAACAGCAATACTGCCTTCTGAATCACCTCTAGTAGGTGAGGACGGCTGGAATTTAAAAGACGCACCAAGAAGGTATACGTTATCACGTGCATCAACTGACATAGAAAATCAACTACTAAACAGAAATCCAGCAGAACTCGATGAAAATATTAGAGATAGAGCAGAAGTAAGCGAACGTGAAACACAAAGAGATGCGTTTAGAAAGCGTGAGCTTATTGAACAAGAAGAAAAGAGACGAGAGGCTAAAGGTAAACTATATGAGCACCCAGAGCATATTGATCCTGGCTACGACACTAGATACGACAAGAGAGCCATGAAAATACGACTAGAGGCTGAAGTGCTTGCTAAACTTCCGCCTGAAGAAGCAGCAAACTACTTAAGGGTAGAGCGCATGTATAAAGAGGCCCTTGAAGAGCTAATGCTTGAAAAAACTATTGCTACAGGCGGTGCTTATCACCCCAAAGGTTACTACGATCACGAAGCAGTACCTTCAGACATCCTTGTACCAGAAGACCATGATATAGCGAATGGGGTCTCATCTACAGGAGAATCTTACGCTACCTATAGAACAAATATCCGAAACTCAAGAAAACCAGATGTTACAAGAATTGACTTAAATCCAAAAAATAGACCTGGTCAAGTCTACTACCATACATATAAAGATCCAGAAAAAGCCAGTAAAACTATCCAAGGTATGTCGTTTGCTCAAGAAAGAGCGTACAGAGAAGCAAAAGCTAAACAAAATGTAGACAACGCAAAGAATGCCCTAGAACAACTCAGGGGAACCGATACATTACCAGCTCTCTAAAACTTGAATAAACATTCTACGCTATAATCCATCTATAGATGGAGTCAAAAGAAGAGATTAAACAGCGTCTGCCGATCGAGGTAGTTATTGGCGAATACGTCGAATTAAAACGTGCGGGGAGAAATTATAAAGGTTTAAGCCCTTTTTCTGCTGAAAAGACTCCAAGCTTTATAGTTTCTCCCGAAAAAAACATTTGGCATGACTTTTCCAGCGGTAAAGGAGGAGATGTCTTTAGCTTTGTCATGGAGGTTGAAGGCTTAGAGTTCCCAGAAGCCCTTAAGCATTTAGCCCAAAAGGCTGGAATTGAATTGCAAGAGTATAACTCAAAAGATAGAAAAGAAGGTCAGCTAAAACAAAGAATAGTCAAAATAAACGAGCTAGCCACCAAATATTACCAAACCTCACTCCTAAAAAACCCGACAGCTCTCGAATATTTAAAACAAAGAGGGGTCACCAAACAGGGTATAAAAGATTTTAAGCTTGGATACGCCCCTAACTCACCAAACGGACTAGTAAATTTACTCCAAAAACATGGCTTCACATCTGAAGAAATACTAAAAGCCGGTATTGCTACAAAAAGAGGATCCAGACCCGGACAGCTTTATGACATTTTTAGAGAGCGCATAATGTTCCCGTTCGTCAGCCCAAACGGAGAGCATTTAGGCTTTACCGCTAGATTAATTAAGTCTAACGGCTTTGGACCAAAGTATATGAACACTCCTCAAACCATTGTCTATAATAAGTCCAACTTCTTATACGGGCTAAATATTGCAAAAGAAAGTGTAAGAAAAAAAGACCAGATCGTATTGCTAGAAGGTAATTTAGATGTCATTTCCTCATCTCAAGCTGGAGTAAAAGAGATAGTTGCCGCAAGCGGTACAGCCGTAACTCCACTCCAGCTCAGACAAGTCCAAAGACTCACAGAAAACCTAATCTTTTGTTTAGACACAGATAAAGCCGGCATAGACGCTACCATCAGATCACTCGAGATAGCCGCTAGTACAGATCTAAAAGTTACAGTTGCAAGCATCCCCATAGAGTACAAAGACCCCGATGAATTGATCAAAGCCGAAGGCGTCGAACGCTGGGAGCTCGCCCTTCAGAGCACACAAGACGCCTACATTTGGCTAATAGAAACTTTAAGCAGAGATTTAGATTTAAAATCCCCGACCCAAAAAGGAGCCTACGCCAAATCAGTAATAAAAATACTAAACTTAATAAAAAATCCCGTCTCCCAAGAATCATATAAAAAATACCTGAGCGATAAGTTAGAAGTCTCAATAGACTCTTTAGATAAACTAGCTGAAAACGCACCTCTAAAAAGATATAAAGAGATCAAAACAAACCCAAATATCAAAATCTCACCTACATACAATAGACTTAAGCTTGTCACAGACCGCTTCTTAAGCCTTTTATTAACATGTGAGGACAATTCCTCATTAAACACCTTAAAAAAGCACCTGAAGGCGTCTAGTATGCCCACAGAGCCATCCAAACAAGCCTATCGACTATTAATTGAGCCCTCCAAAGAGAATAAAGTAAACAAAACTGATCCTGAACTCATAGAATACCTTTCAAAATTAGAGCTTATAAACTCACAGCTACTCGAACTATCAGCTGAAGATACAAATCAAATAGATTTACTCGACGAACAGTACAAACAATTCCAACAAGCATCTAAAAACTATCAAATAGAAAAACTAAAACAGGAACTAAAAACAGCGGATCAAACTCAACAAGCAAAGTTACTAAAAAAAATACATCGGATCCAATCTGCCCCAGAGATTCAGCTTAAAAATCTAGAGTATAATTAAACATTCAAACTCCTGTGGATAAAGATTCCACCACTGTTAACATTAAACTCACCTGTGGAAACCGATGTTTTAAAAATATAGCAAAACCATTAAGCTTATGTTCCACGTGCATTTATACCTATGGTATTGAGCCAGTTTAAGCCTGAGGCCTGCCACCTTGTAGACATACAAAGTAAACAGAGGGGAGGCCTTATCAAATCAAAATGATGCTTTGTTCTTTCTAATTCAGAAAAAGATAAATATGAAACAAAATAAGTTAAACAGGTGTAATACTCTTAGTACAAAATAAACACGCCCAGCTATAAAAGGAGGTCAGCTGGGCTTCGCCCGTTGTCATATCTAACAATAACAGCTATACTAAGGAGTCTATGATAGGAAAAAACATCACTAAATCCCAGTCTGAAAAAATAACAGCAAAAATAATAAAAGATCTCAAAAAACATTCTGTTAAAGAAAATACTGTATCCCAAATCGATTTAGATCAAGCAATACTAAAGTTTGACCCAAAGAGCGTTCTAGTCAAAGACGATCTAAAAAAAATAAAAGACTCAATTAAATCAGATGGTATTAAATTTGCTAAGCAAGCAACTACAAAAAAGAAAGTAGTCGTAAAAAAGCAATTATCAAAAAAACCCGCTACCGAAGCAAAGAAGTTAGCTGAAACAGAAGTTAAAACAGCTACCAAAAAAACTGCTAGTAGCAAATCAACAGATAAACCAGTTACAAGAGCAAAAGCAGCGACACCAAAACCAAGAAAAAGCACTCCTACCCCAGAAGGATCAACCTCAATTGCCCAAAAAGAAATTATCATTGATGATGACGAGCCCGATGCAGATGACCTCGAAGACGAAGGATTGGAGATAGAAGAAGACGTAAACGTTTACCTAAAAGAGATCGCCGACGACAGCGTCCGTTTGTACTTACGAGAGATCGGTAACGTCCCTCTTTTAACCGGCCCAGAAGAGATTGAACTAGCCCTAAAAATTAGAGAAGGCGACATGGAAGCTAAAGCCAAAATGGCCGAAAGTAACATGCGTCTAGTCGTCTCTATTGCAAAAAGATACACCGGTCGAGGACTCGATTTCTTAGACTTAATCCAAGAAGGTAATAACGGCTTAATGCGAGCAGTAGAAAAGTTCGATCCAGATAAAGGCTTTAAGTTTAGCACCTACGCTACTTGGTGGATCCGTCAGGCCATCACTCGCGCCATTGCCGACCAATCGCGTGTTATCCGTATCCCAGTACACATGTTTGAAAACATCAATAAGCTTATGCGTACTCAGCGTCGGATGACTCAGGAGCTAAACCGAGAACCAACTATCGAAGAACTCGCTAAAGAATTGGAGATGGAGCCAGAAAAAGTAGAGTACATCTTTAAAATCAAGCAAGATGTCGGAAGTTTGGACTCCACCATCGGAGGAGGCGAAGACGGCGACGACAGCATCCTTGCCGACTTTATCGAAGATGATGAAGGGGAAAGCCCTGCAGAAGCCGCTACAAGAGCCTACATGCGCCAACAGATCGACGAAGTTCTAGGAGAACTTAGTGATAGAGAGGCAAAGATCTTAAAGCTTAGATTCGGTTTAGAGGACGGCAAACAACACACTCTAGAAGAGGTCGGTCACGAGTTCGACGTCACCAGAGAAAGAATCCGTCAAATCGAAGCCAAAGCTCTCAACAAACTCCGTAAAAACCAAAACGCCAAAAAACTAAAATCCTACCTCGAGGAGTAGCCCACTCTTACCCCCACGAACATTAAAAAGACCCCCGAACTGGGGTCTTTTTAATGAGATGTTTTAGCTCTTTGCTTTATCTGTTGTTAGGCAACAGCTAGAACACTAACATCATATCGGAACATTGCATCAGCAGCTGCCTGATTATCACCAGAAATGAACTTAGTGAACTCTGCACCGTGCTCAGTTACGTTAGCGTACTGTCCAGCCATGATCTGATCAGCAATTGAGTTGGCCTTAGCAGTGGACAATCCCGGTTGTAGCTCTTGGATTTTAGTTACCATCCCAGGCTTATTAGCAGCAGTGAATGTTTCAAGAGTAAATGATCCACCACCATTAGATCCAGGTACTGGGGTTGCAGGAGGGACAGTAGCAACTGTAGTACTAGTCCCATTACCACTTGGAGCAGCAGTAGTACTTACTACAGAGCTAGTAGATCCGTTACCCCCAGTGGTTGAAGGAGCTGCAGTAGTAGATGTTACCTGTTGAGTAGTTGAACTACCATTACCACTAGTTGTCGGAACCTTATCCGCATGCTCACTAGCTCCACCCTTGCCACCACCATGCCCGTGGCCACCAATCCATCCCTTATTCCAGGCGTAGGCACCAATCCCTAGAGTAGCTAGGCCAACAGCAGCTAAACCAACCTTGGTTATGACTGGGTGATATAAATTCCAATCACTAACCTTATCCTTGATCTTACCACCGAATACTACACCAGCACTCACTACTCCAGCGCTAAAGAAGGCACCAACATTGTTGAATCCGCCAAATGGCCAGTTAAGAGCGTTAGATGTCTCAGTAACAGCTAGAGTTCCTGCAAAAGCACCAAGCCCAGATACAACTTTCTTGTTTCTTGAGCTCAAGCCATTGAACTCACTCTTTACGGTATTCCAAGCACCAGAAATTTTACCAATTCTAGGAGTACTCGTTCCGCCAGCAGTTCGCCTGTTTTGATACCAGTTACGAGCAGAGAATCCAGTAGCTACAGCCGCAGCAAGAACTCCAGCGCCTATAGACCCCTCTTCAAGGTAGCCACCGGTAAACATATTACCAATAGCATAGCCGGCTACAGCAGCAGAACCAATACCTACGGCAGTAGGAGTAACCTCTCTACCCATTCTGTCACGTTCAACAGCTAGACCAAACATGCCAGCAGTACCCAATATAAGGCCAGAAACGGCTACTTTTGAGTTACTAGCATCACTTAACCCATCCAAAGGGGTAAGCCCAGCGACTGTGTTTATAGCGGTACCCGCCACAGCAATACCTGAGGCAACAATAGCAGTAGCCTTAGCAAAGTTTAAAGAACTTCCTCCCGAAGATGGTGCTGGAGGAGGCGGTAAGGTAGGTCCTCCCCTTAAAGGTCCGTGTGTTGATGTTGCTGTCATATATATTATTTGTAAAATCCTTAAATTATTTAATTTATAAAATCTGAATCAAACTCTCACAAATTTAATTTGATAAAGATTGTAACAAACATACATAAAAAAGTCAACACTTTTAAACTACTTTAGCAAACATAAGCAATAAGATATAATACTTACAGCTTAGAAACTATCCTCGCTAAATCTTCATCATCTAAATAATCAATTACTAAACGACCTCCCTTAGAGCGTGGTTTTAGCTCAACACTCGTGTTAAGTTTAGTCTTAAGCTTAGTTACAGCCTCTTCTCTAAACTTAAAAACATCCTCAGTTTTAGCAGCTTTTTTAAGCTTATCTTGAGATTTAACCACCACACTAAACTGCTCAGCCTGCCGGACACTCCAACCCTCACTTAAGATCTTACCCAGGAGCTCTTGCTGAGCCTCTGGAAAAGCATTCATCCCAGCTAGTACTCGAGCATGACCTTCGCTAATCTTTTTATCATAAAGAGCCTGTTTTGCCTCTGCTGGAAGATTTAATAAACGTATCGCATTAAGTACAGTCGAAAGAGCTTTACCAACTTTTTTAGCCACCTCTTCATAAGATAAACTAAACTGCTGATGAAGCTTAACATAAGCCGTTGCCGTCTCAAGTGGACCCAAATCTTCACGCTGAACATTCTCAACCAGAGCTAGCTCTAACTTCTGCTGATCATTCGGAGTCCTAACTATGGCCGGGATAGTTTTAAGGCCAATAAAATTACTTGCTCGCCAACGACGCTCCCCAGCAATCAAGTTATAACCACCACCCGACTTAGGAGACACAACTACTGGCTGAATCACTCCATGTACTCTGATAGATTCTACTAAATCTGCCATTGGACCTTCTTTAAAATTCATCCTTGGCTGATGCTCATTTGGCTCTATTTCACTAAGCTTAAGTTCTAAGTTCTTCCCACTATCATCACCACTTTTCACAGTGGGGTCAAACTGCTCCTCAATAATAAAATCAGTGGGGATTAAGCTCTCTAAACCTCGACCCAAAGCAGAACTAGACATGTTTTAAAACCTCCTTGGTCAGTGAGTCGTAAGCTTTTGCCCCAGATGAGCCAGGAGAATAAATCCCAATTGGCATGCCATGACTTGGAGCCTCCGCTAACTTAACATTTCTAGGTATAGTCGATCTAAACAAGAAGTTGCTAAAATGAGTTTTTAATTGCTCCTCTACTTGTCTACTCAAACTTGTTCGACCATCATACATCGTAATCAAAATTCCCATCACACCCAATGTTTTGTTTAAACCAGTTCTAACAATCTGCATTGTCTCAAGTAATTGACCCAGCCCCTCAAGAGCATAATATTCAGCCTGTACCGGTAAGATAACAGAATCTGAAGCCACCAGAGCATTAACAGTAAGCAACCCCAGCGATGGGGGTGCATCAATTAAAACCACATCAGCATCAATATTCTCTAAAGTCTTTTTAAGTCTTAAAACTCTATCCCTTTGTGTAGCAGGTAGTTCACTGTCAACAGTTGCCAGTTTGGTGCTCGCTGGTAACAAAAATAAATTAACCCAAGAAGTCTTAATAATAGCTTTGTCTGGTTCTTCATTTGAAACTAAACAATCGTATAAGCTCTTCTCTAAAGTCTTAATAGAAACACCTAGACCCGAAGAAGCATTCCCTTGCGGATCTAAATCTACCAGCAAAACTTTTTTGCCTTTTTTAGCTAAGTTATAAGCAAGATTAACAGTAGTAGTCGTTTTACCAACTCCACCTTTTTGATTAATCACTGACCAAACCTTCGGCTTATTCAAAAAGACATCTCCTCACTTAATTTCTAACCCAAATTTTACCACAATAATCTCTCCCCAATTAACTTGCAATTATCCCTGTTTTATGCTAGTATCAATAGCAAATAGATTATAAAAACAAAAACAGCCAAATAAACAATAATACATAGGATAAGCCATGCAACCCGGACTTCAAGATCACAAACAAGATATTATCAACCGCTTAAATCAAGTCAATAATATCCTTGTGACTGTTAAGTCTAACCCAACAGTAGATGAACTTTCTGCAGCACTAGGCTTAACAATGGCACTTAATAATTACGGTAAGCACGCCACAGCAGTCTTTAGTGGACAGATTCCAAATGCTATGAGCTTTTTAAAGCCCCAAAAGACTTTCGAGAATAATGTCCATAGTCTACGTGACTTCATAATCTCTCTTAATAAAGAAAAAGCGGATAAACTTCGGTTTGCAAAAGACGGCGAAATCGTCAAAATCTATATCACCCCATATAAATCTACAATCACCCCTACGGACTTAGAATACAGCGAAGGGGATTTCAATGTAGAAATGGTCATAGCAGTGGGTATTAACGTCAAAGAAGAACTCGATGCCGTGATCGCAGCTCACGGTAGAATCCTTCACGAAGCAACCGTAGCAACAGTCATGCCAGGACAAACTCCAAGTCAGTTGGGCTCAATCAACTGGTCAGACCCAACCGTCACATCTTCTAGTGCCATGGCAGTACAATTAATACAGAACTTAAATGTGCCTAATCTACTTTCACCAGAAGTAGCAACAGCCCTTCTTACCGGTATAGTCGCTGACACAGATAGATTCTCTAACAGCAAAACAAGCCCTAGAGTTATGGAAATTTCAGCTCAGCTTATGAATGCAGGAGCAAACCACCTTTTAGTGACCTCGAGTATTGCTGCCTCCACACATACTGTTACCCCTAACCAAGCAGCACCAGTTCCTCAAACTCAAACAGAGACAGATCAACAAAATCAAGAATTAATCTTAGATCTTCACTCGAGCAATCCTATTTCAACCTCAACTTCAACACCAACTCCACTAGCCTCTAGCCCACTAGAACCTACTAGTGGATCTACAACAAATCCTCCAGCGACCAATACCTCCCCTATGGTTTCTTCTGCACCTGTTGAAAGCCCTAATACACAAGATTCTCAACCACCTTTAGCTGTGCCTTCTCCAAGCCCTGCTGTTGCTGACCTTCTACCAAAACCAGCTGATGCTAGCCAAACTGTAGTCCCAGCAGATTTACTTCCACCACAACCATCTTCTACTTCAACACCACAAGTAGAACCAACACCAGCCCAACCTCTTCCACCAAGCTCACAAATAAATACTCCACCCCAAAGTAGTAAACATTCAGTACCCGAAGCTCAAGCGCCTCTAGCAGCCCAAGATAATACTAAAGATAAAAGTATAAATAATTCTGGAGCAGATCAGATTCGCTCAGAAATAGACAAAATTTATGGTGCCGAACCATTTGATCCGGCTAATAATCCACGTCAAGATGTTGCCACAAACATAGCTATAACTGACGAGCCAGCGCAAGATCAAGCACTCAAAGATCCACAAATAACTGATTCTTCAAACCTCTTTGTTGATACATCTGTACAAAGCGCACAATCAGCTTCACAACTAAGGCCAATTGAAGCCACAAAAGACGAGAAAGTAGATGTAAATTCAATCCTTGGTGAAAGTCCGACACAAGAAGTATCATCGACTAAACCTGATCAAACTGCCAACTCTACTGGTAATCTACCAGAGATCCCTGGGCTAGAAATGCCACCAGAGATAACACCACCACCTCCCCCACCAAATCCGTTACTTAACACTCCAAAAACCTCATCAATTGATAACGAACCATTTGGCAACACTTTGAACTTCGATCCTACCAAACCAACTGAAAATGCCAAGTAACTCTTCTAATACAAGCTCTAAGCTCCCTCGACCAGTTCTATTTAGCCCTAATTTAAATTCTGCAGATGAGCTACTAGTAGATGGAGTATACCTTTTTGATAAGCCGGCTGGAATGAGCTCATTTGGAGCAGTATACAAATTAAGAGCTAGGCTTAAAGAAGTTCATGGAAAAAAGATAAAAGTAGGTCACTGCGGAACCTTAGATCCGTTAGCTACAGGATTATTAATTCTAGTTAGCGGAAGAATGACCAAAAAAGCAGGGGAGTTAACTAAATTAGATAAAGTCTATATAGCCGAAGCCCAGCTTGGCGCATCTTCTAGCACTTATGACTCAGAGGGAGAGTTAAACCCTGTTTCAACTAGAAAACCCAGCCTATCAGAAATAAAAACTCAACTTAATAAATTTATTGGAGAGATCGAACAAATTCCTCCCATTTATAGCGCAATTAAAATAAACGGTCAAAGAGCCTACAAGCTAGCCAGAGAAGGTAAAGAAGTTAAAATAGATCCTAGAAAAATAAAAATTAATACTATTAGGCTTAACCAATATAATTATCCTATCGTGACTTTTACGGTCCATGTCTCAAGCGGGACATATATCAGAAGCCTAATAGACGACCTTGGTAAAAACCTAGAAGTCGGTGCTCATATGATTGCTCTCCGTCGCACCAAAATCGGCCCTTATAAACTACCGTAGTCTGCCACTCTTGTCTAGCGGAAAATACCGAAGAGAGGCATTGCCAACAATCTCCGAAATAGGTACAAAACCAAGCTGATTACGACTATCCAAACTTTGTCCAGGAGCCCTATTGTCACCACTTACAAACACGTGTCCCTCAGGTATAATCTCTTCATCAAAAGTAGTTTCGTCACTTTTTGGCAGAATGTCCTCATAGCTTGCATCAGGGTTAAAACCACTAGGATACTGCTCATTCTTCACAGTGAACTTACCTTTATTCATACTAATTTTCTCACCAGGCAGACCTATGACACGCTTAATCAAAGACTTACCCTCTAGCTTACTGTTAAAAACAATAATTTGACCTCTTTGTGGCACAAAATTATCCCTTTGTTTTGTTTTGGTAAGCTTATTAACCACTACTCTGTCACCATTCGTAAGAGTTGGCCTCATACTACTCCCATTTACGTTATAGGTCCTAAAAACAAACGTTAACATCACGAACGATAGAGCGAGTGAAGTAGCTAAAATAGTTAGTAGAGATTTAAACTGCTCAAAACCCTCACCTCGCTTTTTGTTGGAATTATTAGAACTTGCTTGATGCTCCAAGCTATCTGGTGAAAATCCCTCATTTTTGTTTATTAAACCTGGTTCACTCATAAAGAAATATTTAAAATTTGCTTTGCATTTAACTACATAAAACTAGTATACTGGTGAGTACTATTTAAAGATTAAAGTCACTCTAAATTTAATGTATCTTAATATAGAGTTTACTTTAGTATTACCGAAGATTACTATAGATTAAGTTCAAAAATACATATTATATCTATAAAAAGTATTTAAAAGATAATTCATTACAACAATAAAGCGAGTTAAAAAGGTGGGCGACAAGCTTTAGAAATACAAAATGAGTAACAAAAATATTCTAGATGGCTTTGTCCCGAGGAGATCTAAGGACAGCTCAAATAGCTATCAGGCGCCACTTACAGGAGCACCCTCAGAACTAAATGACTTTAAATCAAGTCAAAATTCACCCACTACCCGTAAAGAAAAGCATGCAGCCAAAAATTCTAGAGGAGCATCTGACACTAGCTGGCAAGATAGTACATTAAAGAATTCAGTTCTTTCTGGCGCAAGATCTAGCTCATCTCTTAACGATAACTCTCCAGATCTATCAGATAAAAATAGGAAAAGAAACAAAAGAACTGGCGGTCCCAGAACAAAAAAACAAAAAATTAAAAGAGTTATTAAGTTTGCACTTATCCCATTGTTACTAGTCGGTGGGTACTATCTTTACAACTTAATGAATCTCTCTGGTAAAGTCTTTGACGGCAACCCCCTTGGATTCTTAAAGAGCACCAAACTCAGAGGAGAAGACAAGGGAAGAGTGAACGTGTTATTAGTAGGAACCTCAGAAGGAGATCCCGGTCACCCTGGTGAAGACTTAACTGACTCAATTATGGTCATCAGCTACACGGTAGCAACAAAAAAAACAGCTATAATCTCTATCCCTAGAGATTTATGGGTAAAAACACCTTATGCCTCCACAAAAATAAACGCTTTATATCATTATGGAGAAGATGCAGAGTTTGACGAAGAAGGTTACTACCCAGGAGGAATAGGTTTGCTACAAAAAGAGATTCAAAAGATCACAGGCCTCGACATCAACTATTACGCCAAAATTAACTACAATGCCTTTAAAGAGTCAGTTGATGCAGTAGGAGGAATCCAGGTGGACATCCAAGGATCTGACTCGAGAGGAATTTACGATCCAAACTTCGACGGACAATACGGGAAAAACGCGCTTAAGCTTAAAAACGGAGTACAAACCCTAAACGGCACCCAAGCACTCTTACTAGCGCGGGCCAGAAATGCCAATGGCGGTTACGGTTTAGCAAGTAGCGATTACGATAGAGCAGAGAATCAGAGAAAAATGCTTATTGCTCTTAAAGAAAAAGCCCTAGGAGTCGGAATATTCGCCAACCCACTTAAGCTTAATCAACTCACAGATGCCATCGGCAATAATATAAAAACTGATTTTTCTACAGGAGAAGCCAGAAGAATATACGATCTAGCAGGAGATCCAGCGGTCCAAATTGAGTCAGCTGGGCTAACATCAGAGAATGTCTTAAAAAATTATTCATCAGCAGGTACCGGAGCTGCATTAATACCAATAAACGGTATTGGTAATTACAGCGGCATCCAAGACTTTGTAAAAGAAAAAGTCGGACCGTTAACTGCTCCGTCCTCAAGTACAAATTCTGACGCCCACACATCTGCCGGAATAGAGCAGTCAAGCGTAGTCGTTTTAAATGCAGGGGGCACCAGCGGCTCTGCACAAACTGTTGCTAATAAACTACCCACAGAAGTTAAGACTCTTGAAGTTAGTAATGCCTCCGAAAAAGTCTCTGGAACAAGGTTAGTAGTTCTAAATACACAAAAGCAAAACTCTAAAAGCAACCTAATGTCGCTATTATCAGCACTTGAATATGATACAAAAAAAACAACTTACTCAAAGCTCTACCCAAATGCAGATTTTGTTATACTAGTCGGCAAGAACACATAAAGAAAAAGCCATGAAAAAAATCCCTAAAATTTCCAAGCCAAATCTTAAAGGAAGAATAAAAAGATCAAAAGATAATGATGGAGATAAGGTCGTCTCTTCTCAGAATAATATAGTAGTAGCAGGACAAGGGTTCGAAAATACAGAAATAACAACTAAAAAACGGATTAAAATTCCATCCCCTCGCTATTCCCATAGGGAGATTAGCGGACGCTTTACTCATCACATTTTAAGCATAGCTTTACCTTTAGCCGTTTACAGCCTCGTCGCTGTTTTTTATCTACCATGGGTAGCATTAAGCTTAATCATCTTGAGTAAATGGCAGATATTTATAGTTAAGCCAAGGTTTTGGTGGGCTAACTTAAAATTTAGCGCAGTAGATCTTATATTTAAACTTAGCATTTTGACTCTCCTTGTCATGGCTCAATTCAAAATTGACGCACTAGTTACAAAAAGCACTTTGATCTTAACTCTTCTTCAGATATCTCTTGTAGGACTATACTTATACTGGAATGTTCACCTCAGGAAACAGACCAGCCCAAAAGGGATGCGGCTACAAGCTCTTTTAGCCCAAGGCCTAGCATTAACCGCCATAGCTTGGGCTTCTGGCTTTTCTGGACCAAATACACCACTACCCTTAGCGCTAATGACCATCTGGATCGTCTGTTATAGCACTGCTCAACACTGCCTATTTGCATACGAAGAATCTGCTATCCCACAACTAGCCAGCCTCTGGGCATTATTCGGATCATCAATTATGTTCTTACAGCTCATTTGGGCTCAGAACTTCTTGTTTTTTAACCAACTTCTATATCTTCCTTTAATGACATTTGTTGTCTCTGGTTTTGGATATTTTGCCGCCAAATCTCATGCCTTTATTGAGGATAAACAATCAGAACAAGATGTGCCGAAAGTCCAAATCGAAAGAGAGAAACAAGAACTTAACAAACAAGCTGTCATTGCCGTTGGCATTACAACCTTCTTAGCTCTACTTATTGCTTTGCGTTAGGCTAAGCTGTTGCTCCACTGTAAACAATCTGTTATACTATTAAAGATAATAAGAGTAAACAAATGATCGAGCAGAAGAAAAAACAAGACATAATCAAAAAACACGCTGTTTCTAAAAACGACGTTGGCTCCATCCAAACTCAGGTGGCAGTTCTTACCGAAAGAATTAAAGAAGTAACCGCCCATCTAGATGCAAACAAAAAAGACAATCACGCCCGTCGTGGACTACTCCAAATGGTAGGGCAGAGAAAAAGATTCCTGGCTCACCTCAAAAAGACCGACTTCGAATCCTACGCTGGCCTTATTAAAGACCTCGGCCTAAGAAAGTAGCTATACTAGCTCTAGTCTTTCCAACCCCAGCCTTATCAACTCCTCTAATTTATCCAATCTAGACTTTGCGAACTTAGGTGAAAGACCTAATATTTTTTCAATATCTGCACGCCTATGAGTCGTTAATATTGTGTCTTTTTTATAGTTTCTTCCTAGGTAATCCGATATTGAAGCCCTGATCTCTTGGGTAGACTCATCATATGCTTTGGCAATACCCACAAAGTCTCTTTTTCCCGAACCAGGGATTAGTAGTTCGAATAAACCCTTACCCACAACTGCTGGAGCAGGAAAATGGTCTATGCCTATATCGTGCCAATGTATACTGAAATCTGCGACAACCGATACTGGGTGGGCCTCGTCTTCCACAATAACCCGCCCATAAGTGTTAGCGGGGATTTCTGGATCAAGGACTCTTCCCATTTGAACAAACTTCGCTTCATTAACTAGCATTACTGGGGTTGCAGACTCTCTGCAGGCGTTTAGAAGTCTTTCCAAATCTGGAATTGCCGCATACATATCACCCTCATTATTAATATAAGTTAACCAACCTGCACAAGGACCTAAAATATCAATCAGGCCAGATTCCGCTCTACTATAAGCAAGACAAAGTGCTCTGCCGCTAAAGACATCACCATATGGCAAGCTAGCTTCATAAGAGCCTTTTCTGAACTCCTCGTCAAAAACATCCTCGATACCATACCTGGTCTCGACTAATTGATCCATCATATACGGAGGATACTATACCATATAAAGTATGGTATATCAATATGTGGCCCCTATTCTGCTATAATTAAAAAAGTGCTAAATCGGGTGAATCCGGCTAGATAAAAAAAAGTTTATCTATCTCAATTCCTCGATTAACTCACTCAAATTAAATCATTAAATAAATAAGAAAATCAGCACATTAAATCCATACAACAAAGAAATTATAAAACTAGAAACAGAGTTTTGTGGCCGAAAACTAAGCCTAGAAATAAACCGCTTAGCATTCCAATCTAAAGGCGCAGTAACCGTAACTTATGGAGACACCGTCGTTTTAGGAATAGCTAACGTTAAAGATGAAGTTGCCGAAGGCTTCGATTATTTCCCGCTCTCAGTAGATTACGAAGAGCGCATGTACGCCGCCGGAAAAATCTCTGGCTCAAAATACCTAAAAAGAGAAGGAAGACCGACTGACGAAGCAATCTTAACCGGAAGACTAATAGATAGACCAATCAGACCATTATTCCCTAAAGGCTTTAGGAACGAAACACAAGTTGTCGTAACCGTCTTAAGCCTAGATCCAGAACTCGGAGCTGAGACTCCAGCTTTAATCGCTGCTTCAGCTGCATTAATGCTAACCGGAGCCCCATTCGAAGGTCCAGTTGCAGGAGTTAGATACGGCCTCGACCAAAACGGCAACTTCATCCAATATCCAACCAAATCCCAATCAAAAGAATCATTTTTAGATTTATTCGTAGCCGGAACAGAAAATGCCATCATGATGGTCGAAGCCGGAGCTAAAGAAGTCTCAGAAGAGCACATGACCGAGGCTCTGATTGCAGCACAAGAAGCAATACAACCAGCTATTCAGATCCAAAAAGATCTCGCCGCTAAGCTTAATATTCAACCAATGGAATATCAGCTAGTCTTACCCCCAGAAGAAGTTACCCAGCAAGTTAATGATTACTTAAGCGATAAACTTGGCCAAAACGTAATTTCTAAAAACAACGAAGATCGTATCGCAGCTACTGCAGACTTGCGCAAAAATTTTATAGCTTGGATGGATGAACAAGAAATTGAACATCCAGACCGAACAAATTATTGGGATGCTTATGACTCAGCGATCAAAAAAGATATCCGAAAAAGCATTTTAGACAACGGAGCTCGCCCCGACGGTAGAACCTCTACCGAGATCCGACCAATTACCGCAGAAGTAGGGATTTTACCAAGAACACACGGCTCAGCCGTCTTTACAAGAGGTGAGACCCAAGCGCTAAACATAACAACTCTAGCCCCACTTAGTTATTCACAAACCATCGATGGCATGACCGGAGAGCGCGAAGATCGCTTCTTCCATCACTACAACATGCCGGGCTACGCATCGGGAGAGATAAAAAGAATGGGCGGGACTAACAGAAGAGAAACTGGTCACGGTCACCTCGCTCAAAGAGCTAATGAGGCCGTACTCCCAACAGAGCAAGAGTTCCCATACGCTATCAGAGTCGTAACAGAAATTACCTCATCAAATGGCTCAACCTCAATGGCCGCAACCTGCTCTACTTGCTTAAGCTTAATGGATGCCGGAGTCCCAATAAAGGCTCCTGTCAGCGGAATTGCCATGGGCTTAATGATGGATGAGCCCACCGGTAAATACGTAATTTTAAGCGATATCATGGGTCCTGAAGATTTTTCTGGAGATATGGATTTCAAAGTCGCCGGAACCCCAAAAGGCATCACGGCTTTACAAATGGATATTAAGCTTAAAGGTTTAACACCACAAATCTTGAGTGAAGCTCTACAGCAAGCAAAAGCAGGAAGACTACACATCTTACAAAAAATGCTCGAAGTTATACCTACACCAAAAAAAGACCTCAGCCCATACGCCCCGAGAGTAGTCTCAATCCAAATCAACCCAGAAAAAATTGGGGCTGTGATTGGTAAAGGCGGAGAAAACATCCAAGCCCTCACCAAAGAGACTGAAACAGAGATCGACATCAACGACGAGGGAATAGTGACAATAGCATCACCAAACCTAGAGAATATAGAGTTAGCCAAAAAAAGAATCGAACAACTAACCGAAGAGCCTGAAATCGGCAAAACCTACAATGGTAAAGTAGTTAAAATTATGGAGTTCGGCGCCTTCGTCAACATCTTACCCGGAATCGACGGCTTAGTGCACATCTCAAACTTAAGCTTAGATGGAAGCAGAGTAGAAAAAGTCGAAGACGTAGTAAAAGAAGACCAAGAAGTAACCGTCAAAATCATCGATATCGATCAAAAATCCCACAAAATCTCCCTCAAACTAATCGGCTAAATAAGCACTAGCAATTTACTTACACAAAATATGGTGCTAATATCACCATATGAACAGACCAAGTTACAAATTCGCAGTTATAGATGAATCTCAAAAAAACGAGGAGAAAGGAAAAATAAGCTGGACACATAAATGCGGTACCCAATTAATAGGACAGACAGCACATCTAACGGTCAGAGACGGGCTCTTTCCACTATCTGGTAGTGGTGAAGTCGAGAGTATCACAGTGCCATATTGCCCAAATTGTGAAGACGTCCCAAGGACTCACGGAGTAATTTACCCAGATGGAAGAGTAGAACATCCGAGCTTTGTTTTGGATACAGGCACCGACCAATCAGTTCCTTCATGACCCTCACCTCTGTTATAATTGAACTTAATGAACAGTAATCACCCAAAAACAATCCAAGAGCTGTTAGCTCTCCCAGAAGAATTCGATGAAAGACTACAGATCAAAACTCGGGGTTATCTTTACCATGGGTCACCCGACCCTAACATAACTGAACTCGAGCCTCGACAAGCGATACATCATGGAATGCCTGATGGAGAACCAGTGGTATGCGCAGGAAAAAATCTACAAGATTCAATATTTATATCACTATTTAATAGATCTAGACTAGAAGACCCCAGTTCAGGTGCAAGCGGATGGAGCCGAGACAATAGCGGACCAACCACATATACAGCTACAAGAGATGTTATAGTAATAGCAAAAAAATCTAAAGGTTATCTATATCTACTAGATCCGGATAATTTTGACTGGGTAGTCTTAGAAGATCCAATCCATAAAAGCAAACGAGAGCTCCGTTCACTTGAAGCCGTAAAACCACTAGCAAAGATTGAGGTAACAATATCAGACTTTGACCATGAAGTTAAGGAGATAAGACTAGAAGATCTATGAAAATCCTCGGCATAGAAACATCTTGCGACGAAACTTCTGCTGGCATTGTAGAAGACGGACACAAGTTGCTAGCAAATGTAGTTAAAACTCAAATCGATATCCACAAAGAGTACGGTGGAGTAGTACCAGAGGTCGCCGCCCGAAACCACATCGAGGTCATTATGCCAGTAGTCAATAGATCCATGCAAATCGCTAAGCTTAACTGGAAGGAGATCGACGGAATTGCCGTAACCAACGGTCCAGGTCTGCTTGGAAGCCTAATGATCGGAACCCTCACGGCCCGCATACTAGCCTTAATCCACCGCAAACCAATCTACCCAGTTCATCACGTTTTAGGTCACATCTACGCTAACTGGCTTTTAGAAGAACAGCCCGAATTCCCAGTTTTAGCACTAATTGTCAGCGGAGGCCACACCCATCTCTTTTATTTAGAAAGTCACCTCAAAGTTAAATTAATAGGAAAGACTACCGATGATGCCGTTGGTGAGGCTTATGACAAAGTCGCTAAACTTATTGGTCTAAATTATCCTGGCGGACCCGCAATTGATCAAGCATTTCATAAAGGAGATCCAAACTTTTTAGATTTACCAACCCCAAAGGTCTCTGGCAAATACGATTTCAGCTTCTCAGGCCTAAAAACAGCAGTTTTAAGAAGATCACAAGAGCTTATTGAAGAAGATTTCAGATTCCCAAGTTGGCAAATTGCCGAAAGACTTACAGAAGAGCAAATCAATAACATTGCGGCCAGCTTCCAGAAAAAAGCTGTAGAGATCCTAGTTAACACCACCAAAAGAGCATATGAAGAATTTAACCCAAAAAGCGTAATTATCGGTGGAGGAGTAGCTGCAAATCAATATTTAAGACAGGAGCTGCAAGAAGCCCTACCTATTAAGCTTAATTACGCCCCAATCGACCTCTGCACCGATAACGGAGCCATGATCGCCGCCTTAGGCTGCTTTATGGCGGAATACTCCAAACCAGTCAACCCACGAGAAATAAAAACCGAGCCCTCCCTCAAAATAAACTACCAAGAATAAAAATTGACTTCGATAATAAGTTTTGCTATAATCTTAAGTGCTAACAAACAATTCTCTCCTTAAATAACCGTACAAAAATAATCGCGATCCGTCCTTATTTAAGCTTAAATAACGATCAATTACGATTATTAACTCTTAACAAAAAAAATAGAGTCAAGAACGCAAAAAAATTAGTAATCGTTTAAAAGCGTTAGACTCCTTATAAATATTAATTAAAAATGGAACAAGATCAAATAAATCACATAAAACAAAATACAAACAATAGACCACAGAGAGATCGACAATTAAATAACCGAAAGAATAATCGTCCTGCCACTTCAGGCCCACTAAAAAGCTCTCGTTCTCGGGCAATTCAAGCCTCAAGACGCTCTCAAGACGATGCCAATAAAGCTATTACTAACTTTAACGTTGTCGAAGGTAAGCTCAAAAACGATTCTGCCGGACCGATCAAAAAAGATACCCTAAGAATTCTCTTTTTAGGAGGAATGAACGGTATCGGTACTCACAACTTTACGGTTATAGAATACAACGACGATGCCATCGTAATCGACTGCGGAATGGACCTTACACTAGGAGCCCTACCAGGAGTCAACTTCGGAGTAAGCGACATCGATTATTTACTTAAAATTAAAAACAAAGTAAGAGGTTACGTCTTTACGCACGCACATTTAGATCATGTTGGTGCAGTCCCTCACGTGTTACCAAAAGTACCTGCTAAAGTTTATGGATCTGCCTTTACCTGTGGCTTCATCGAAGAAAGATTCAAAGACGACCACTTCCACCTCCGTGACCAAGAATACATCCCAGAATGTGTCCCAATGAACATGGATAACCACGAAAGACTTATTGTAGGACCTTTTACAATTGAGCTAATCCGCGTAACTCACTCAACTCCAGATTCATCAATGGTTGTTATCGACACCCCAGTTGGTAGGCTAATCCACACCGGAGACTTCCGTCTAGACCCAGAACCACTCGATAAACGCCCAACAGACATGGAGCGTCTACGCAGCCTAGCTAATGACGATAAAAAAGTCCTAGTTTTAATGGAAGAGGCGACTTATGCTCAGGCCCCAGGTAGAGTCCCAACAGAGAGTACCCTACAAACCAGCTTCTCAGAAATCATGGACAAAACTCACGGAAGAATTTATGCAGCAAGCTTCTCTTCTAACATGAACCGAGTTCAGATGATCGTTGAAGAGGCATACAAACATGGTCGTAAAGTCTGTATTACTGGACGCAGCATGCTTAATTACCTAGAACTTTCTGTAAAACTTGGTCTAGTTAAAATACCAGCCGGCTCAATAATACCTGTACGAGAAGCCCTTAATGTTCCTGATGACCAATTAGTGATTATCACTACCGGAGGCCAGGGAGAAGCTAACGCTGGGTTAACAAGAATGAGTACAGGGGAGCACCGTGACTTTAAGCTTAAGGCTGGTGATACCGTAATCTTAAGTTCAACTCCAGTGCCTGGTAACGAGGTCAGTATGGAGAAACTCGAAGACGACTTAACCAGAATGGGTGTTAAGCTCTTCACAGCAAGAAATCACGAGGTTGACGGGTCTGGACCACTTCACGTCTCAGGTCACGCACGTCGTGATGAGCTTGCCGAAGTAATCGAGCTTCTAAAGCCAAAATATCTAATCCCAATGTACGCTGGACCTCGCCACCGTAAGTACCTAGCAGAACTCGCTTTAGAGAACGGAATGCCTGCATCCAACATCTTCTTAATAGAAGATGGAGAAGTACTCGAGTTTACTGAAGATGAAGCTGCCAAACGTAGCGGCAAAGTCCACTCAGGTACAGTACTTATAGATGAAACCGGAATGATCGTCCCAAGCCTAGTTGTTAAAGACAGATTAATCATGAAGCAAGATGGCATCGTCAGTATCGTTTTAACAATTGATAAGCGCTCACGAAGACTAATCTCAAGCCCAGACATCATCACTCGTGGTTTCATCTACATAAAAGAGAATGAGGATCTCATGAACGGACTAAGAGATCATTTACGCAAAATGACTGCTGAGCGATACGGCAGAAGCACGCTAGATGAGTTTAAATACGAGTTAAAAGACTTCGTCACACACTATCTATACGAGCATACCAACCGCTCACCAATCGTCATCCCGGTAGTTAACGTCATCGGCGGTAACTCAAACGACCCAAAAAAGAAACCCGCCCCAAAACCCGACTGCGACCACTAAACCTTCTGATCTCTATACTTACAACCATAGTATTGACTTTATAGTTATAATTTGATAAAATAATATATAAATATAATTAAAATAAATTATGGCTGAAATACGAGACAGAATAGAAGTAAAAGATGGAACTATATATATGAGTAGACCAGGCTACTATTTTGGCTACGGAATACACTCAGACATAGACATAGTTGAGGCTATAGTCGGACATCCGGTGGTCGCAGAACTAGGAGTGCACGCGTCAGGCTTGAACCTAGTTGTTCAAGAGCTTGACCAAATTCCCGAGATCGTCTCGGACGAGCTAGGTGGTAAAAGCGCGCAACAAGTTATCGCTGAGTCCAACTTTCCAAGCTTTTCATCTTACGGCTTAAGAGGCTCCGAGAATAGAAGTGACCTAGTAGAGGGGACTCTCTATGAAATTGGTATGTACGATGCGCTTGCACTCGCGCACTTTGATATCGCGGGACCACAACTTGGTGATGCAGCATGGAGATACTGGTATCATGGGATAGAGCTTAGCGATGGAAGGAAGGTAATGACTCTAAACATAGGCAATGACCAGCCCGTAGACAGAGTAGTTAGCGGAGAAGGCTATAATCCTTTCTTAAATGGTAAAGAGGCAACATTAAGTGTAGTCCAGTCAGCAATGGACCAATACTGGGAAGGTTTTGACCAAGAATCTTAAAACTCTTCGCTAATTGCGTAAACTTCGGCGGCATCAGGGTGATAAGTTGCTAGCGCGTTTTTAGTTAAACGCTTTAGATCACGACTAGTCATCGCGCTGTAACGCCCGACACTCTTAGAGATTTTACCTTCGACTTCGCTAGCGAACTTTTCTGCAGCACCTAGAGGAGTCATAACTGCTCTGCAGGCATGAATTACTCCAGACTTTAATTTATCAGCACTGTAGGGCTCAACATGGCCACTTTGCTTATGAATTCTTAACATATTTATTACTTTTTAAGTTTTTATTTTGAATTTTTATAACTATTACTAAAAGATTGTAATCAGTTTAAACATAAGCGTCAAGCTTTCATCATTATAAATTTAAGGTTAAATTAAGCCCATGCTTTTAGCGAGCACTAACCACGATCCGAATACTCCTAAAAAACCAATTACAAAGCTCACTTTAGCACCGTGAGCTTTTCTAAATCTTTCAGCAACACTTAAGTTAGCCCCATATAATAAACTCATATAAATTGCCCAAATTGCGGAAGTTGCCGCTAGTATAACCACTCCAAGCTCTGCAAAACCAAAGCCTCCAGCCGTCTGGATTAGCCAAATACCACCAATAAAGATTCCTAACTCCGAAGCAATAACACTAAAACCATTAAACATACCAAAGATAAAATCTTGAGTTATCGTACCAGTGTTCCTGCTAAGATTAATAATCTTACTTCGTAGACGTCCTTCAGAGTCTCTCCTAGGTCCAACTTTATAGACATAAAGATTAAACAAACCCCAAACAATCAAGAGAGTAGAGACACTGTAGGCTGACAAACGATAACTTAAGCCCCCTAAGCTAACCAAAGCAGAAGATACTTGCCAGCACAAAACTAACGCCGGACCAACGATTAAAGTAGTTCCTAACCAAAATACCAAAGAGTTTATACCCATCCTACGCATATCCGCATGCTTACCAAGTACACTAACAGAAAAAATTAGACTATTTCCTAAAGATCTAAGATTAACCCCAGCTAAAACAACCGCCAAAACACCAAGAACAAGCAAAAACAAGTCTGTCATACTTTAACTCCGCACCTCCTTATATAAACATTTAGATTTATCAATCTCTGGACACCTCTTAAAATCTTTTTTTAAAATATCGGCACATCTATATTCTGGTGTCTCTTTAGATATATCAAAGTCCATTACTAAACAATCTGCCAAATCATCACCATCAGAGGCCCTAGATTTAACTGCGGGCAAGTCCGCTAAGCTTAACTTTTGCCAAGAGTAAGTCTTTTTTACATTATCGACTCTCGCTAAGAACAAATTCCAAACCCCCAAGTCACCGCTCGGACAAACTAGTTTTTCATTATTTATCACTAAAGAAGGTTGTTTTGAGCTAGTGGGATATTTGAGGGCATCATTTAACCACTCTAAATTACTGTCACCAGAAACTTTGAGCTCAAAACTATTAGATATTGGAAGAGTCACTGAGTTGTTTGAATAATTCAGCCCAGCAGCCTTAAGCTCAGTCCCAAGCCTAATCAGATCATTGTCACTATTTAAGTTTAGCTTTTTGTCAGAGAAATATCCTCCGTCTCTAAAAATTCTTCCAGTTGGTGAGTTATCAGCCAATTCAACCTGTTTACCACACACCCAAACTTCAAAGCTTACTCTCTTTAAACTAGCTGCAGAGTCGTTAAGCCCTAAGCTTATTAACATCAAAGAGTGGACAAATACTATCAGTCCCGCCGAAAAATTAAAAGCTTTCTTTTTATTTTTTCCATCTGATATTAATTTAAAAAAAATAGCCAATATAATTACATGGGCTGTTAATCCAATCCACATTACTAAACTTAAGTTAGTATAGCCCCACCTCATAGAATTACGCTCACTTTATAGGTCTTCCTTCTTTTGTATAAAAAGCCACTTATTAAGCTTAAGTTTATCACATTTTAAACAGAAATAATTAAGAGAACCCCAGTTGAGATCCTCTCATGATCTTTGAGCCAATCAATAAATTTATCCGACTAATTAACTAGTTGCTGTGATGTTAGATAATTAATCTCATTAATGACATCAAGTAAAGCCTGAGCCTTAAGTTTCTCACTACTAATCATTTGAGCTGCTTCGTACGTAGGCTGAATTAAATCCTGATCATCACTAGCACGAAGCATCATCAAATACTTCTCAAACTTTTCTTCTGGAGTAAGCTCAATATGCTGCATCAGAGGTCTAAGTTGCTGCAATGCAGAAATCTTTATCTGCTCGATACTATCGGCGCTACTTCCAGCTGAAGCCGAACCATAATCTTGAGTATGATCAATACTCGCCGGTGGAGTAGAGTACTCAACTTCTTGGTTACTTGAGTCTACTGTTGGAGTGTAGGTTGGCATTGGAGATACGGGCGCAACTGGCGCAACAGGAGGAGCACTCATCACAGGAGCTCCACTCATGACAGGTTCGCCAACTGTCTCAAAATTCATCTCTTGACCAGTAGAATCGTCAGCTGGTTGAGTAGAGCTCTGCGAGCTAGCTTGAACGCTAGCCAAAGCTTTTGCTAAATCATCGTTTACATCAGCTTGCGCTGTAGTTGTTTGCGCTGTAGAATCATCACTTACAGGAGTCATATGCCCACCCTTTTCTTTTTAAACTTAATTTTATATTAAGCTATTTAATCAAAAGTATACATAAGCTCTTTGTCTTTTTTCAAGTGTTATTTATCAAATGAGTAAAAAATTAGTACATACCTCAAAAAAAGATTCTAATAATATCCCAAAGTCGGCACTTCTAGCTGTTTCTGGAGGAGTAGATTCTATTGTTTTATTAGATCTAATTTCTAAATTTTATAGAAGAAACAATCAGGAAAATCAACAACTTCTTAAAATTGAAAACAAAATAATAAATTTTTTAGATGATAACCCAATCAAAAAACTAGAGGCTATATATATCGACCATTCTCAAAGAGAAGATACCGATCAAGATATTCTTCATATTAAAGATCTAACCGAAAAATATAAACTACCACTTAACCTAATTAAGCTTAGTGTTGATAAAGATAGCTCAGAGAACACTCTCAGAGAGCTCAGATATAAAAACTTTAACAAGGTCTTAGAAACTAACAACCTTGACCATATAGTGACTGCCCACCACGCGGATGATGTTCTAGAAACTGCACTAATTAATATCAAAAGAGGCACAAGCCCTAAAGGTCTCACATCCCTCAAGCATCACACATTAGGAGTATGGCGACCTTATTTATATAAAGATCTAGACATCACTAAACAAGATATTTTAAATTACGCAAAAAAGTATAAACTAACCTGGCACGAGGACTCTACCAACCACAATACCAAATATTTGAGAAATCAAATTAGAGAAGATCTTAAATCTATACACGAACAGAAAAAGAAAAAAATTATATCAATTTTAGAAAAGAATCAAACTGACACTAAAAAACTTTCAGAATTAACTAAAAAACTTATTACTAATCTTAATGTAAATAAAGACACATATTCACGAACAGTTTATCTAAATATTAAAGATCAAAAAGTAAGATACGAAATTCTTCACAATATCTTGTCTAAATATGGCTACGAAATCTCAAAAGAGGCAGTAGTAAGATCAGATCAATTTTTGAAAGAGAAAGATCCAAAAAAGGTTTTACAGCTCCGAGGGTGTAGCTTAATAATTGATTCAAAAGAAGAATTTAAGATTTCGTCTACTGGGAAGAAAAGTGCTATAATTAGCACTTAACACATTAGAGTGCTTGATAAGAACAATAGAGGATTTTAAATGAAACCAAAAAAACCACAATTACCAATGAGGGGGGGCAAAAGCCCTAAAAGATCAAATCGAATTAGAACATTTCTAACAGTTACTCTTGTAATTTTAGTTGGTCTCGCACTAGTTGGTGGCAATATCAATAAAGACGGACTAAAAAAAGAAGATGAGATCCCGTTTAGCACCCTTGTAGATGACGTAAACAACAATCGGGTTTCTAAAATAAAAGAAGATGGTCAAAAACTCTTAATAACTCAAAAAAATGAAGACAAGCCAAGCAAATTTGCAATACTTCCCACTGGAGCTAGTGCCAAAGAGCAAGGACTGGATATAAGCAAGGTCGAATATACTGCCAAGAATCAGTCGAATAGTAATTCAACAGCAATAGACTTAATAATAAACATTGCCCTACCAGTTCTTATTTTTGTAGGATTCTTCTACTTTATCGCTCGTCAAGCAGGTAACCAGGGCAATCAGGCGGCCATGTTCGGTAAAAGCAAGGCCAAACTGTATGGAGCAGACAAAAAGAAAGTTAAGTTTGATGATATTGCCGGAAACGATAACGCTAAGCAGGATCTATCAGAAGTTGTTGAGTTCCTTAAGTTCCCAAAAAGGTTCAAACAACTTGGCGCTAAAATCCCTAAAGGAGTTTTATTGGTGGGAGACCCAGGTACTGGTAAAACCATGCTCGCTAAAGCAGTCGCTGGCGAAGCTGATGTCCCATTCTTTTCAATTTCAGGCTCAGAGTTTGTTGAAATGTTCGTAGGTGTTGGTGCAAGCCGCGTTAGAGATCTCTTTGCCAAAGCCAAAAAGAATGCACCATGTATTATCTTTATCGACGAAATTGATGCCGTAGGACGACGTCGTGGCTCAGGTACTGGAGGAGGTCACGACGAACGTGAACAGACCCTCAACCAAATCTTAGTAGAAATGGATGGCTTTGAAGGAGGCGAAAATGTCATCGTACTTGCCGCAACCAACAGAGCCGATGTGCTTGACCCAGCACTCCTAAGGCCAGGACGTTTTGATAGAAGAGTCCACATCCCATTGCCAGAAAGACCAGATCGTCAAGCCATCTTAAACGTCCACTTTGAGGGCAAACCTCTAGACTCAAATGTCGATCTAGCAGCACTAAGCAAAAAAACTGCCGGTATGAGCGGAGCAGACCTCGCCAACCTCGCTAATGAATCTGCAATAATTGCCGCAAGAAGAAAATCAAAAACAATTCAAAACAACGACGTAACAGAAGCATTTGAACGTGTTGCCATAGGACCAGAACGCAAGAACTCTCCAATGACCGATAAAGACAAAGAGATCACCGCTTATCACGAAGGTGGCCACGCACTTGTTGGACACGTTCTTCCTAATTCTGATCCTATCCACAAAATTACCATACTACCTAGAGGGGGGGCAGCCGGGATAACCTGGAGCCTTCCTCAAGACGACAAACATCACCAAAGCGCTAAGGACATTAAAGACCTCCTAGCTCAAGCACTTGGCGGAAGAGTCGCTGAAGAAGTTATATACGGAGAAAGCAATATTAATACTGGAGCGAGTAACGATCTAATGAAGGTTACCAGCATAGCCCGAAGCTATGTAGTGGAGTACGGCATGAGTAAAAAGCTAAAGAACCTAGCCTTTAAAGAGGAAGCTCATCCATATGATACTTCCGGGATGATGGCCGGAGGTCACACACAATACTCTGGAAAAACTGCAGAAATAATTGATGAAGAAGTCCAAAAACTAGTTGATGAAGCTACGGAAAGAGCTAGAAAAGTAATTGTTGCAAACCATAAATATCTTGACACCTTAAAGGATGAGCTAATCAAAAAAGAGACCTTAGACGAAGACGAAGTCAATAAAATACTACAAGATGCCAAAGCCCCTAAAGAAGTCCTACTGAACTAAATTCATACTTTTTTCTATGTACTTAGAAAAGGCAAACTACGCTCATCCAGAATGGCCAGTACAAGCAGCTCCACTTTTACTTGACGTCCACGGCGGAATCGGCATCGGAGCAATCGACCCGCCTAGGACCCTCCAATTGCACGATAACAGACTATCACAGCGAAGATTCATGTACTACGCCAATGATACGTCAATACCTGCATCCATCAGAGGCATAACTAGTTATGGCATCACCGTTGACCAGCCTTCAGCAACGTTTGTTAGAGAGGTCTTTATACCGAGAAAACTAAGAGGTGCCGGATTAGGCCGACATCTTATGGAGCTCATCGAGGAAGAATCTAGAAGAGAAGGGAAGATAAAGCTATTTTTAGAATCGCTCCCAGATACAGTAGACTTCTATAGAAAACTCGGCTTCACCCAAAAAGAAAGGTCCGACAATAGAAGGATTATGGAAAAACTCTTTAGCTGATCTCTAAGCCCTTCATCATTATTTTGAAATCTGTCAAAAGTTTAATTCCCTCAGCAGAATTAAAGTCCATGTCACGTACAAACTGATCACCTTCTTTTATGGCATGGGCTAAAACAAAGACATACTTTCCATCATCCCCTCTATAAGAGCATGCCGATCCAGTCTCCGGATTACAGAAGCTAACGCTTAAGTAACCCTTGTTTTCTGAACTGACTTGTATAAAGACTAAAAATGCCGTTTGCCCAGATCTAGTCTGAAAAGACTCAATAGTTCTAGTTGCTTTATAGTTAGGCACACTAAACAAATCGATACTTTCCGACTGAGCAGAAACAGTGGACTCTCCAGACTTTAACCTATTTTGACCAACTAGCTCCCACCCCTCTGGCGTATCAACCGTCAACTGAGTATCTCCCGGAACTGCTGTCAAACCAATTCTATTCAACACAAGACCTGGTTCAGTACTAGCAGTATCAGAATTTTTACTAGACAGACCAGAGAGTCTCTCGCCAATATCTTTAAGATCACCCTGCAAGCTAACTACCTTATCGCCTAACTGAGTATTCTCAGATCTTAACTTTAAACCAGTGGACCTCAAAATTAAAAAAGCAAGACTAACTAACAATAATAACGAAGTAAGAAAAGCAATTATACATACCAAAATTAACTCTCTTTTGGTTAACTTGTTTCTAGGCTTAACAAATGACTTCATAAAAAATAATATCTTGCTTAAGTTTAACACTGTTCTTAGAAAAAAGCTTTTACAATAAACTTTTACTAATAAATATCCCAGAAGCAGAAACTCTTAGGATCATCCCTATCCACATAAAGCCAAACTCAGCCGGAATATCTACGGCAGAACCAAACAGGACAGTAAAAAGATTCGAGACTAGCACTCTGCTTGCTTAAACGCCAATTATATCTGTATAATAAACAGGTATCATGACACCCCGTCAAGAGCAAATTCTTACCAGTATTGTAGAACAATATGCGGAGATAGCATCCCCTGTAGGATCAATTACCCTTGCCAAACTTTTTGGCGTATCCCCGGCAACTATTCGAGCCGATATGGCCGAACTCGAAGACCTCGGCTACCTAACTCAGACCCACACCTCTTCAGGTAGAATACCAACTGACAAAGGATATAGATTTTACGTCAATACAGTTCAAGGCGAAGAAGGGGACAATATCCAGAAACAGCTAGGTCCTCACACAAAGAGAGCTCTAGAAGGGAGGATCCATTCTAAAAGCCTACCAGAAACTACCATTAAAAACGCCGTTGATACACTCGTTGAACTAACCCAAAACTTAGGTTTAGCAACTATTGGTGACAATCTGTACTTAAGTGGTCTCTCCAATCTCTTCGCTCAACCAGAATTTGCCCGTGGGGAAGGAGTGCGGGAAGTGGCCAAACTTCTAGATAACCTAGAACCCTGGATGCGTGAAGCCGCACCCGGCGAGCCACTTAGTGTCTATATCGGCTCCGAAAACCCCATTGGAGGAGCGAGTGGATGCAGTCTGATAATATCTAAATTTAACAGCCCTTATTCTAAAAACAGCTATATTGGAGTTCTTGGCCCAACTCGACAAAGCTACGCTCAAGTAATGAGGCTCGTCAAAACCACTGGCGAACTACTAGAAAGAGCCCTCTAGAAAAAACATACATCATACCCTAGACTTATAAAAAGCCTATGTTTAAAAAAATCTCTAACCTGAGACCCAAAAGAAAACTAGTCCAAAAGTCACAGACTGAGGTCACCAAAAAAGACCAACTCCAAATTGAACAAGACAGCAAACAAGAGTTAAACTGGCATAAACAAACTCCACGTTACCAAACCAATCAAGACATTCAAGTCGCTTTCCAAAAAAGAGAACTAGTAAAGATAGGAGAGACAAAAGACTATAGACCAATTACTAGACTCCTAAACCCTGATACAGACCTACAATATCCACCCTACTTAAGACCTGAGGCAAAAAAGGTTCTCGATGAACTCGCTTCGATTTGGCGTTCCAAAGTAAGAAGCAAGTATAAAAACGGGTATTCGAACGTACTATTGCCACTAACTTTTTTGGTGTGCTCCGAAGACTATAAGAAAGAGTTATTAAAAACTCCAGGCAAGATCTTGAACTCAGAAGGCACCCATGCAACCGGCTATACCTTCGATATTGATGCAAGCTCCTACTACATAAAAGAGGGCGACAACTTTTTTTCAGTAGCTGATCCAAGAAGAAACCCCGATATTATCCAACAAAATACCGAAAATCTAATCAAAATTGGCGGAAGCAAAATGCATACCCTTAGGACATCGAAGCCTTACAACAAACAACTTACCGATCTACTTGTAGAAACTGCCCAAGAGCTACACGCAAGCGGGAAGGCGAATGTCATCTTAGAGTACGCCGGCAGTCAAAACCAATGCCTACATATTTGCGTAAAACCTTAAACTAAACTTAATAGCTCAACTTTAGAGTTCGCATTTAGATTTATATTAACTAACGACTTCTCAACTTTTTCAGCCAGACTAGACCACCTTAAAGCTTCTTTAGCGTCCTTCTTTGAGGCAAGCTCCAAAACAACCAGCAAACTTTTTAAAAAACTAACCGCTTCATCTCGCTTACCTGCATTCTGATAATTCTTCAGTAGCACTAGTCTATCATAGCTGTTTTGAATTAAAAATTTTTTGGCTAAACTAAGCTCTTCTAAACTTTTTTTTCTAGCAAAATCGTCGCTGACTAACCTTAAAATCTCTGCCGGATTTCCTCCAGCCTGCAAATAGAGCATTTTTGCCTCAGGTTCATTAAGGCCCGCTTCTTTAATTAAATATTCAAGCACCTCTTCTTCGTTTGGTCCATTCAACCTAATGATCTGAGATCTAGATGAAATAGTTGGCAAAAAAGAATCCGGACCACTTGCTAATAACAGAAAATATACCCCTACTGGAGGCTCTTCTAAAATTTTTAAAAAGGTATTTTGTGCTTGTACTCCAAAGGCATGTCTATCACTGACTATTACAAGCCGTCTCTCTCCACTTCTAGATAAAGTACTTAAAGCAGCTGCCAGCTTACGCACCTGCTCAATGCCAACGCCTTTTTTGCCATCTTCTAAACTTAAGAGGTACAGATTACCCTTCTGCTTGTCTAAAAATATATCAGCAAGCAACTCTTCTTCATTCCTACTAAAACCACCTTGACGCACGACTAAAGTCCCCTGAGCAGGAGTATTAAAAAAACCCTCTAGCAGCCTCTTGTCCCGCTCTCCAAACAACATCATACCTCTAATTCTATCACCCAAAGCTAAACGTCCGAACTCTAAAGTTAAGTCAAACAAGATGTCTTCTGAGGTCTTAATGCGTGCGAAGCTCTGTAAGGACCTGATTCTTTTTGCCACCTTTCCTCGTCAAGGAGAGGGTGATGGAAGTACTAATTCAAATCAGGTAATTTAAGGTTAAGTTCAACAAGCTTATCCAAAAAGTAAGAGGGAATAGGAGCACTAAACACTCGCCATTCCTTATCACTAGTCTGGATAGTCAAACTATTCGCATGCAGCATCAACTCCTGACCGTCCTTAAAAACTTCATTATAAAAAGGATCACCTAAGATCGGCCAGCCATTAGCCCACATATGTACCCTAAGTTGATGAGTCCGTCCAGTTTTTGGAGAGAGTAATACCAGACTCTCTTTTCCATTTGTACTCAAAACCTCAACATCTGTCTTAGCCTCCCGTCCACTCTCCGTCACATAGAAAGTAGTTAGCTTTTTAGGGTTTCTGCCAATTGGCATGTCAATTCTAAACTTCTTCTGATCTGGCACACCTTCGATAATAGCCAAGTACTTTTTGTGTACATTCCTATCACTAAATTGCCTCATCAGCCAGCTTTTAGACTCCGGATTCTTAGCCAAGATCATCACCCCACTTGTAGCTCTATCCAAACGATGAACAATCCCACTTCTCTGAACATTAAGATCAGTGGTCTTGGGCTGTAACCAGTCCGCCACATTAACTTCACCACTAATCGGACCCTTGGCGTGAGAGAGCATACCGGCCGGTTTACTGATAACGATCTCATCATCGCTCTCATACAAAATCCTTAGATCTTCATCCGCAACTGGATCTTGATAATATACCTCAACCACATCTCCATTCGTCAACTTTAGAGCCTTAGATTTTACAACTTCGCCATTTAATTTAACCCTCCCCTGAGATATTAGCTTCCCAACAGAAGACCGACTAAACTTACCATCACAATTTTGAGCTACAAAAGTATCCACCCTTTCAAAAGTAGGTTCTTCACCTTCAATATTTTTTTTGATTATCTTCATGATTCTATACTTAATTATAGCTTTTTTGACCTTGAAATAACAGCGAAAAGTAGGTAGAATATAAAGGCATACGGGCCAGTAGCTCAGCTGGTTAGAGCGTCTGCCTCTTAAGCAGAATGTCGCGGGTTCGAGTCCCGCCTGGCCCTCCAAAAGTATTTATCAGATCAAAATTGGTTCGCACCTAACACCTTTCAATTACTGAAGGTGTTTTTGTATCTGTTAGTCTAGTTAGAGTCTCGTTTGCCCTAATCAATCTACCTCTTTTTTGGTATGATAATACTATGTTTGATCAAGATACCTACATTGTTTTGGAGCTTCCCGAGCCAATAGCGAGCACAATACGTAAAGTTAGAGCTGAGCAGGGGGATAATTTTCAAGCATCTATGCCTACCGAGATAACTATTGTTGGTTCAAGCGGCGTTGGTTGCATTGCCCAAGACCAGGACCCAGACGAATTATTTAAAACAATCGACGAAATAGCAGCTAGCACGCCACCAATAACCGTCTCTTTTGATAAAGTGCATAGGTTCCCAGGCACAGACATAGTTGTTATGAAATTAAAAGATGAGACATCAGTACGATCATTGCATCAAAGATTTGTTGAATCGGGAATAAAGTTCCAGGATAGCAACTTCGCATACATGCCACATTGCACACTGAGAAGTAAGTCACCATTAGCAGATCAAGAGATGGAAGAATTATCTAAGCTAAAGATCGAAGGTGATTTTGCTCTGCATACATTATCGGTTTTTACCATGCCGCCTCCTGGGAAGTTAATTTACACTGCTAAGCTCTAGTTCAATAAGTAATACAATGGTCCTCCAATTTGAATATCGGATACGTTTTCTGCGACGCGAATGCTTCTCAATCTGAGGAGCATTTTCAATCTGTTAAAAAGTTCTAGTCTCGCATGCTCTAAGTGATTCACTTCTGTTTTGGTATCATGTGTTTATGGCAGAATTTGATATTGTTCTCGATGTGGTAGATGAAAGAAGTGTGAGGCTACGTCACGAACATGCTAATGCTCTGCTCACTTTTTCTTTGGATGGTGAAAGAATGTCGGTATCGAGTGTTTTTGTAAGCAGTGTTATACGCAGGAATGGCATTGGCCAGGCTGTGCTTCAAAAAGCAAGGGAAGTGGCCGTGGAGAGAAGAATTCAACGCATAACTGCTTCCATCATAAGTAGAGAAAGCCTCGATTTATTTACAAAGGTCTTCGGAGAAGCATCTATAAAAACTGAACACGTTGGACTATATGAAATGGACATCACGGAGGTCTCAGGCATGGAACAGTATACAAATGCAAGATTAGATTTTATATTACATGGTGAAGCGACTCGGAGTGCCGAGTCTCAGTCGCTATAATGTAGACGATGGCCCTCCAATATGCTTATGTTTAAAAGACGCGAAAGCGTCTTTTTGTTATAATCTCGTACATGAGCGAATATACAATCAAGCTCACAAACGATGAGTTAAGGATTCTTTGCAATTGTCTCCTAAATATAGATAACGAACTTGATGATAATGAGTTCAATGCACTTATTGGAGCCGAAAGAGAAGAGGTTAGGGAGCTTTTTGAGAAGCTGAGGGCATTACATAAGCCTGAGGAATCTTAGTTGCAACTAGCTCCACAATGGCCCTCCACCTAACGTAAACGGCGTAAGACCCGGGAGGGTCTTTTGTTATTATTAAATGATGAACAAAAGCAACATAAAATCTCAAATAGTTAGTTTCTGCCAAAATGATGAGAGCAAGATTACGATTGCTCAACTCCCAAACATCCCCTTAACCGGTTGGCTACTAGTCGAACTCTTTTCATTATTTATAAAAGATATTCAACTTAAGAATAATATTCAAGATCTTGCCACAGCTCTCCTATTTACATGGGCGTACCTTGAGCTCACACGAGGCTCAAGCAATTTTAGAAAAACCCTTGGTGGAGTAGCTATGATATTAATTGTAATCAGTTTTTTTAGATAACATTAATATGCCAAAACAACAAGAAATAACACCTCGCTTTACTACTAAACAACTAACCTTTAAGGACATTAGCCTGGGGGCTTTAGTTTACGCTTCAGTATTAGGATTCTTTAATGACTACACAAATATCGTCGTGGCCAAAAGCTTTTCAACCATCTTTTTAGGGTCACTTGTTTTAAGTATCTTAACTTTTTTAGTGCTTAAAATTAAAAAGAGATTAATAAAAGATTTAAAGAAGTCAGAAGATATTAAGGTAAAACTTTTTTACGGTTTTATCACTTGGTTTGTTATGTTTAGCTCTAAGTTTGTTTTCGTTGGACTGATTGATTTAATCTTTGGCAACAATCTTAATATCCATGGCTTTTTTGGCATCCTAGCAGTAGTACTAATTGCAACTGTTCTACAAAAGTCACTTGAATTCGCTTTTGCAAAACTAGATTGATAAGATTGCACTATGAATAAAGATAAAAGAGCCGCATCAGTTGATGAATATCTAAAGTATTTAGATAATGAAGAAAGAAATGAGCTCCAAAGACTGCGCGAGATCGTTAGAAAAGAAGTGCCAGAAGCAGAAGAATCAATATCTTATGGCATGCCGGCATTTAAATATAAGGGTAAGCCACTGATCTACTTTGGAGCTTTTAAAGATCACTTAAGCATCTTCCCAACTCCAGGTCCAATAGAAAATTTAAAAGAAATATTAAAGCCCTACGAATCAGGCAAAGGCACCCTAAAGTATAAACTTAACGAGCCATTTCCAGAACAACTCCTAAAAGAAATCCTTCAGACAAGATTAAGTCAGCTCAGATAGCCTCATGTATACTCTTTATGCTAATCTTATCTTAGATGAGCAGCCCAGTTGTACTAGATATTAATAACGTCACTAAGTTTTTTGGCAAGCAAAAAGCATTAGAGGATGTCTCTTTAAAAATTAGTAAGGGTGAGATCTTCGGTTTCTTAGGCCCAAACGGTGCTGGCAAGTCAACAACTATCCGCTGTATAACGGACACAATTCGTCCAAACAAGGGGAGTGTAACCATTTTTGGTAAAGACGCGAATAAAGAAGCCTCCAGCACAGAACTCAAAAATCTAATCGGCTATGTGCCAGCAGAACCAAATCTATACCCAAACTGGACCGTCGATCGGCACATCAAATTTGCAGAACATATATTTAAAGTTGATTCCAAAAGGTCTACAGAACTAAAGAAATTACTTTCAATTGATGGAGACAGAAAAGTTGGCGCACTTTCAACTGGCAATCATCAAAAACTGGCAATAATACTTGCCCTAATCCACAATCCAATGCTACTTATTCTAGATGAGCCCACAAGAGGACTAGACCCACTCTTTAGATCAACTCTTCATCAACTTCTGCGTGACTATCAAGCCCGGGGAGGGACGATTCTACTTTCTTCTCATGATTTATACGAAGTCGAAGAGCTATGCAGTAAAGTCGCAATCATAAAAGATGGAAAAATTATCGACGACACCGACCTTTCAAAACTTAAAAAAGTGGGCTCTCACTCAATTAAAGTAACCTTCAAAAAGTCAGTGCCCAAAGAATTAAACAGTTTACATATAGAGGATTTAACCACTACCATAAATAGTGCTAGTTTTTTACTCAGAGGAGATCTAAACAAACTCTTAGAAATTCTTGTTAAATACAACGTCCAACAGCTCAGTATCTCTAGCCCAACTTTAGAAGATATTTTTAAGGAGATATACTCATGAGACTAAACCTACAACTTCTAAAAGAATCTATCAAAGATCACCGCGTGCGCTGGGCAACTTTCTGCTTAATTGGTTTTGGATTTCTTGTTCTTTATATTGCCACCTTTCCAGCTATCCAAAAATCTTCAGCTGATTACGATAAGTTGATAAGTACCTTACCTAAAGGCGTTATATCGGCCTTTAATATAACCACCGGACCACAGACCTTAATAGGCTATCTGGCTTCAAAGCACTTTGGCTTTACTTGGCCATTAATGCTAATAATGCTGGCAGTATCTTATAGCAGTTACGCCATCGCCCAAGGAGTTCAAGACAAAACTATTACCCATCTTTTAGCTATGCCCATCTCTAGAAAAGAACTGTACCTAACTAGACTAGTATCTGGAACAATTGGAATAATATTTTTCGTAATAATTTCCCAAGTCTTAGTTATCCCGTTAGCGGCCCTCTTTAAGTACAACCTTAGCAATTCAGATGCTGTTATGATTGCAATCTTAGGGCTATTATTTGGATTGGCGGTGTTAGGCCTTGGTATGCTCTCCTCCGCAATAGCAAACGATGCCAGAAAATCTACTGCGGCTATTAGTGGGGTCCTGCTTATATCATACGTCTTATACTTAATAGCAAGTTTAGAGACTAACTTAGATAAACTTAAATACTTCTCAGTCTTCCATTATTTTAACCCAGGAAGAGTAGTTACTACGGGCAGCCTTGAGTCTTCAAGCCTCCTCTTTTTGTTAGGTACATTCATTATAAGTACCCTTATTGGTCTTTTCTATTTTAGAAAAAAAGATATCCCAATATAGGCTACTGAAGTAATATATTATTTTTCTTTTTTCTTATCGAGACGATTCAACTTTAGCCCCATAACTACGAAGTATATAACTAGACCAGTCGCCAATAGGGTAACTACGGCATTTGCAGCAGACCCCCATGCAATAACAAGCTCTTTGCCACCACGCTCTAAGCCAGTATTCCAAACTTTATTAGCAAGAGTTGACCCACCTAAGATAAATCCAATAACCGGACTTACAAAGCCGTCTACAATAGCTTTAACTGCCGCTCCAGCCGCTGCACCCATAGCAAGGCCTACCGCCAAACCAACCACACCTTGCTCGCGAATAAAATCAACAAAACCAACAGTTAATTTAGTCGCCCTGGCCTCCTTAAGCTTGGTCAATCTAGCCGCTCTCTGCACAGCAGTTTCAGATTTAGTAGTAGTCTTAGACTTAATTCTTCTTGCCATATCGGTGAATCTCCTTATTAAATTCTGTCTTACATGGCGTATTGTAACGCTTTCTCTGTTAAAATAACAGATACATGAAGTTTTTAAAAGGCAGTGAACTAGTAGAATACATCTCCGAAAGGCAGGCTAAACAAATTAGAGGCTTAGTCCAAAGCAAAAGCATCCAACCAAAGCTTGCCATCATCAATACAAACCCAAATCATAAACCTAGCCAAAAATATTTAGAGCTAAAAAAAGCTAGAGGAGAAGAGTTAGGAATAACAGTTGATATACACCAGATTGTTGAGAGTGTAGCAGAAGAGAAGATAAAAGAGCTCGCAAAAAACAAATCAGTGCACGGGATTATCCTGCAACTGCCACTCGAAGACCCAACTTTAACTGACGAGCTGACTAACTTGATTCCACCAGAAAAAGACGTTGACGGTTTAAACAAAAACAGTTTAGTGGAGCCCGCTACAGTCGGGGCAATCTTATGGCTTCTGGCCGGCTACAATATCGATCTAAAAGATAAAGATATCTTAATCATTGGCCAAGGTAAACTAGTTGGCCTACCTTTATTAAAAACCCTAAAAGATCAAAACCTATCAGTTAAGACTCTAGATGAGACAAATTCACCAGAAGAACTAAAAGAATTTATACAGAATTCAGACATAATCATTACAGCTACCGGCTCACCTGGGCTCATAAAATCCGAAATGATAAAAGATAACCAAGTCATCATCGATGCCGGGACTTCAGAAGATGGGGGAGTCTTAAAAGGAGATCTAGATCCAGAAGTATATAATTCCAAATTAGACATAAAAATAACTCCAAGTATTGGCGGAGTTGGACCTCTAACCATAAGCTATCTATACGAGAACCTCTTGCATCTCATTGACAAAAACAGCTAGAGTATGATACAATACTCGGCATATGGAAGAAGTTAAGTCACAAAAACCAATTTCATGTCAGGAGGCAATGCTATTAGCGTTTAGCAAATTATCAACTCCGGTTATAATTGGCTCTAGTAAGCTTGAATCAATTACTAAGGGTGAGTCAAGAACTGCCCAAGAGTTAGCAAAAGCTGCCGACTGTGAGGGGTGTATTGGCTGTAACCTTAAAAAACCAGGTCAAATGGAGCCGATGACTGAAGCCTATAACACAGCAGTATCATCAGGGGAGCTTGAACAACAGAAAGAAAAGTTAGCATCTAGACTACCCGAGGAAAAAGTAGTTATAGACAACCCAGAAATAGCCGCTTAAACTTGACTTATAAGCCCATCAACAGGTACAATCCACCCCATGATTGGAGAGCAGAGGCAATCGCCACCACCTCCAGAAAGTGGAGATTTAGTCGAGCCCACTAATCCATCCTGTGCAAAGTCCTTTGAGACTGCATTTGATACTGAAGATCCGGATACTATTAATGATAGGCTACAAAAAGCCAGTGATGCAGCTATACTTACAAACCCATTATCGGACTGCAGAAACTGCCTTGAGCCTGACGGGCTACTAAGATGCCCTCTAAAATTTAGAGAAGATATATTAAGTTTAGAAGAGGTATCAGTTTCAATAACCAAAACTACAGTAAAGGCCATAACTGTTGCCGACATCACCATGCTCCAACTTCCAGAAATGTCAGCCGTGAAAGAAAGACTACTTAGAAGACTTAGATATTATGGAGTAACCCTAATACATGTTGCGGATGAAATACTACGTGAAGGCTTTGACGAAATCGGTTTTGCCCAACCAGAAGAACCAATCACCGAAACCCTAGAGTCTGTTATACCACAAGAAGAACTTACATTAAAAATAGAAGAGGTGCCAGACCCTAGACCTGCCGAAGGCAAAGAGATAGATATTCTTAATGAGTCAAAAGAGACAAGACCACGATGTGCTCGGACTCTCAGTAAATTCTTAGTTTTAAGATATGAGGCAGAGAAGGCATGGAAGAAAAGAAATAACGGTAAACATCCAGATGAGATAAAGCCGTTCAAACATCAACCCACGCTCGAGCTATATAATACTGCTTTATTTGAGGCAGAAGATGCCGAACCTGAAGAAGACTGTATAACATGTCTCCAAGAATACTGCCCAATAAAAAACAAAGCAAGTGGAGGAGAGTTCTATGAAGTTTCTATACAAAAAGTTGAAATATCTGGCACTAAAGTACGAACGAGAACTAGGTATATAAACAGGCTAGATGGACTACCGCCAGAGAAGATGGCCGGACCACCTGACCCGCAACTAGTTAGAATCCTAATGGATGAGCAGATGAGGGGACTAATAGGAAATCTAGAGGCCTAAACAGCACCTTGAGCAGTTAACTCTCCAGGGAGTTCAACTCTTGCAAATACTGGACCTTGAGGCGGATTTAGGACACTGCCACCAAACACAGAGTTAATCATCTCTGCAGTTTGAGGCATAAATGGAGCCAATAAAGCAGATACTTCTCGTAAATCTGCAACGCAGGTTAATAGAATCTCTCTAACATGCTCTTTATTAGATTCATCCTTAGCAAGCATCCATGGCTTAGTCTGCTCTAAATATTTATTAACCCCATCAACTATCCCAAAAACCCATTCTAATGCCTTATCAAAGCGGTAATCGCTCAAAGCTTCGTGATACACAGTATGATCGTGTCTAGATCCCGGAACTTTATCTCCAATCTCTCCATTCAAATACTTGCCAATCATCATCGACGTCCTTTGGATGACATTGCCTAGACCATTAATAAGATCATTGTTATAAACATTTAACATCTTTTGCCAGGTAAAATCTCCGTCACTATAACTAGGTATAGAAGAGAGCAAGAAGTACCTTGCCCCGTCAGTCCCAAATAACTTTGCCAGATATAGAGGATCCACACTATTGCCTAAAGATTTACTCATCTTTTTGCCGTTCACACTAACGTAACCGTGTACAAAAAGATTTTTAGGAAGTGGCAAACCAAGGCCCATTAATATCGCCGGCCATATCGCCGCATGTTGCCTTAAAACTCCTTTACCCAAAACCTGCAAATCAGCTGGCCAAAACTTTTTAAAATCTTCATGCTCTGGGTAACCAATTAGAGTAATGTAGTTAAGAAGTGCCTCAAACCAGATATAAATAGTATGCTCAGGGTCATCAGGAACCTCAACACCCCAAGCAAGCTTTGACTTTGGCCTAGAGACACTCAAATCATCCAACCCCGATTTAATTAAGCTTAAGATCTCATTCTTTTTAGAATCAGGAACTACCCTCATTTCTTCTGAGTTAATCGCCTCAGTAATTCTTTCGCCAAAGTCGCTCAATTTAAAGAAGTAATTTTCTTCTTCTCTCATTTCGTACTTTCGGTTATGATCCGGGCAAACACCATTGTTCTCTTTAAAGTCAGTCTCTGTCTTAAACTCCTCACACCCCACACAGTAGTAACCAATATATTTAGACTTAAAAATATAAGGCTTTAATTTAGTCCAAGCAATCTGAACTCGCGCATGGTGAGCCTCATCACTAGTCCTTATAAATCTATCGGCAGAAATATTGTAAGCTTTATGTACAGCAAGAACATTCGGAAGCATTGAATCGACATATTGTTGAGGAGTAATCCCAGATTTTTGGGCAACCTCAAAATTCTTCTCTCCATTTTCATCTGTTCCGGCGCTAAATAAGACTTCATCGCCTTTTGATCTGTAATATCTAGCAAGGGTATCAGCCTCAGCAAATTCTTGAGCATGGCCCAAGTGAAGATCCCCATTTACGTAGGGGATTGTTGTCGTTATATAAAATTTTGTCATTTGTAGTTTTAAGTTATCAAGTTGGTTATTTAGTTTATTATAAAATTCAGCAGATTTGGACTGCCTATAGAGAATTATCTAAAAGCAGCCCGATAGCATTATCTCATTTAAACTAAATGCACTTGTCATATAAAATCTATTATAACACCGTAATAAATTTATAAAAAAAGAGCTCATATTAGAGCTCTTTTTGATTAACACTTTTTATCTTAATATTACTGAGCAGTAGATCCACCACCTAGACCTTGCAACATAGCCGGGTTAATCCCTAAGCCCTCAAGTAAAGTCAAAATATTCACCGTATCGCTTGGAGCCTCTAGCTTTACCGCAGGTTCTTTAGCGTCCATAGTCATCTTCATCCCCATATTCTTCTGACCATCTTTTGTAAAGTTATCGCCAGTCGCTTCAAGCTTAACAAGCTCTTTCTTACCTCGATCAACCCAAACAGTTAGTTTACCGTTCTTTAGTTCTGATCCATCATCAGAGCTATTATCATTACCATCTGATGATAAACCGCAGTCATCAATAGCTTTCTTAGCTACATCAGACTTAGAAAGTTCTGTAGCAAACTCATTAAACTTATTTTGATCTAAGCCTACCTCAACTTTTAGGAGCTCCTTATCGCCAACTTTCTCTTCAACAGCATTCTTAGCTATTATAAATCTGTGCTTTTTATAAAGTTTATCAACAGAGCCACCTAGCTCATCGTTATCAAGTGCCGCATAAAGTGCATTCGTACATTTATCAAGGGCGCTTTCTTCAGATTCCTTGCCAGTCAACTTCTCTATGTCTTTAGGCTTTATCTCAATCCATTTTTTATCAAGAGATGAAAGCTGGGTAGCCATTTCAGCAGGCAGACCAGAAGCCTGCAAGGCAGAAGAAGACAAGAGAGCAGGGATATCCTCAATCTTTACATAAAGATTACCATTTTCATTAGACTGTATAGATCCTCTTAGTGTAATTATTGAGGCATTAATAGTTAGGTCAATTTGGGTAGTTTTACCAGACATCTGTACATTTGCACCCAGGTCAACATTCTTAACTCCCATCAAAGCCTCTTCCATATCAAGAGAGATTTTTGTATCAAAGTTCTTATCCTCACCATCTAGTAGGTAGTTACCGAGTGCCGTAGCCACAACATTCTCTGGTTTGTTATAAATACTCCTAACTACTAAAGCAGCCGTCACACCTCCCAAGACTAAAACTACCCCAACGACTATGGCAATAATTTTAAGCTTCTTCTTTTTTGAACTTTTAGTACTATTATCCTCAGATTTAGTCATTTCTTCTGGAGCCATAATGTCAATCTAACCTCAATAAATTTAACTATAAGCTTAATCATACCACTACCCGTCAATATATGAGAGCGCTGTCTCTGTTATACTAATATCAAATGACTACATATTTTTTAGATAGATTCTCAGAAGAACTGAAAGTTAATCTACAGAAGCTACTTAAAACTCCACATAATTTTGAGGTCATCCCAGCTCACCCAAAAACTGGGGCTCACATTGCCGTCCCACTTTTTTCCGTCGCCAAAGAACTAAGCTTAAATCCAAACGAGCTTGCACAAAAGCTTTCACAAGAAGTTAATATCAGCGAGATAAAAAAACTAGAACCGGCAGGAGGCTTCCTAAACATTTGGCTCGACCCAAGATTGCTTGCAGAAAACTTAAGTTTAGATCTCAAAGAAAACCAACTTTACGGATCTAACGATTCTGGTTCTGGAGAGCTGGCCATAGTAGATTACGTTGGGCTTAACATGGCTAAACCATTTAGCATTGGACATCTAAGGCCGACCCTACAGGGCCAAGCAATAATAAACCTACTTAAGCTTAGTGGATATCAAACGGTTGGAGATACGCATATTGGTGATAGCGGTACACCATTTGGTATTTGGGTTGTTGGCTTCAAGTTATTGAGTTGCGATGAAAAATTAAAAGAAGGAGGAGCGTATGAACTTGGTAGAGTATATGCAGAAACAAAAGCTCTACTTAAAAAAGAGGAAGAAGCCGGAAACACTAAACTAAAAGAGCAGGTAGCAGGCTGGCTGAAAAAGTTAGAAGCAGGGGATCCAGAGGCTCTGATGTACCAGGCTAAGTTCAATGATGTCACAATCGCTCACATGTTCGGAGTTCTAGAAGAACTTGGAGTGCATCCAGATGAGAACCTTGGCGAATCATTCTTCTTAAAAAGAGGAAAACAAATCGTCCAAGAACTAATAAAAGATGGTGTCGCGACAAAGCAATCAGACGGATCCGTCATAGTCAATCTCGAAGAATACGACATAAAAACTCCAATACTGATAGAGAAAAGCGACGGAACGTCTCTCTACGCCACTACTGACATTGCAACAATCGAGCATAGACTCAAAAACTATCCAAAAACTCCAAAGAAGATAATCTACTCGGTAGATATCCAACAAAGATTTCACTTTCAACAAGTCTTCGCTCTAGCAAAAAAACTGGGCTGGCTAGAATCAACCGAACTCTTCCACGCTTGGTTTGGGCAGATTCAAGAAACTAACGAGGACGGCAAAAGAGAAAAGATGAGTTCCCGTAAAGGCGCCATGCATATTAGAGACCTGATTGATCGCGCGCTAGAATATGCCACAAAGACGGTCGAGGACAGGGATCTTAAATTCGAAGACATTCACAAGATTGCTCTCGGAGCAATTAAGTTTAACGACTTCGCCCAAGACAGAAAAACAAATATTTTATTCGATTGGGATCGTATGTTCAGCCTCCAAGGTTTTTCTGGACCATTCGTTCAATATGCAGGAGTAAGAATTAAATCCATCCTACAAAAATTGGCTGAAGACGCAGACAACCAAAAAGAACTTAAATCAGATTACAATTTCGAAGAAGAATCAGAACTTTTACTTAAGCTTAGTAAATATCCAGAACTAGTAAGAACTTCTGCCGAAAAGTACGAGCCCCATCATCTAGCAACCTATGCGTTTGAACTCGCCAAAGAGCTAAATAGATACTACGAAGAAGTTAATATTATGAATTCCGCTCCAGAAGAAAAAGAAGCCCGAGTTTGGCTCCTTAAGTTTACCTATAGTATCCTTGAGTCATCATTAGGAATTCTCGGCATAGAGATCCCGTCTAAGATGTAAGGATATAATCTAAACAGATTGTCCTGACACCAATTCGAGAAATTCTATTACAGCAAGTTCAGGATTTGCGTTTATATAACGAGGTACACTGGGGTCTATAACAGCTGGGACATACAGCCCAGTCTCTTCGCCAAGCTTCGAGATACAAGCAAAAGCCTCGGTCCATGTAGCTGTGGGAGTATCGCCACAAGGGACCCGACAATCAAAGTATACGGCACTAAAAGCCCCATCTGTTAAATAGTCCTGGACCATCTTAGCTCTCACGAGGGTTCCATAGCCAGGACCTACAGCCGCGTGCCTTATATTTTTAGACGAAAAAAGACCCTTGAGGTCCTCAGCATTTACACATAATGAAGTGCGTGCAATCTTTAACATAGCAAACCAAAGTGGTGGGCGAGGAGGGACTTGAACCCTCACGAGATTGCTCTCAACGGATTTTAAGTCCGTCGCGTATACCAATTCCGCCACTCGCCCTAATTTTTAAATGATTTAACCTACAAAGCTTTAAAAAAGCGAGGCATGGTGCGCGGAAGAGGACTTGAACCTCCACGGCCTAAATCGGCCACAGGCCCCTCAAGCCTGCGTGTCTACCAATTCCACCACCCGCGCTAAATAAATTTTTAACTGTTTATATGCAAAACAAAAGAAGATTAATAAATCCATACCCTTTGTATCTAAAAGCTTATTATAACACCGCTGATAAATGAGATAAAGGTCTATCTATCAAATATTACCTTGATTCATTAAGCCGTGTAATTATAGTCTGATTATTTAATATAAGTTTATCTGTCAAGACCGATAGACTAGCTTTATTTGAATTTTCTTTCTTAATCTTCTGAATAGCATTCTCTATCAACTGAAGCTCACTCAATACCACTGATTTAATCTCAGAATCAAGATTATTAGAGATTTTCGCCTGATCGAGCCTAGTGATAAGGTCTTTTTTAGGCTTCGTACTTACAGTTGACTTAACTTTTCTACTCTCCTTACTTAACCCAGAGAAGTAAGTATCCAGATCATTCTTATTCGCTATTAGGATTATTGAAACTTGAGATATATTAGACTTAAGATTCGCACTTTTTACGCTCCTCGAATATCCATCAATTAAATTGACAAGAGCTTGGTGCTGATTACTTAAGTTTTTAACTGATTTAGCAGTAGGATCTTCACCACCTCCTCCTCCAAAAAAAATCATGAACAACAATATCAAGATAATAATGACACCCCCAATCATAACAATTGGCTTCTTAACAAAGGCACTTAAATCAAAACTACTCATCAATAAAATAATACCAAATAAAAGCTTTTTAAATCATTACATGTACACTTATGCAACTTTCTTCTTTAAGTCTTTTCCACATTAATTATCACTTATACACATCTTTAACAGAGTAGAGAATACTGATGTGCATAAGTCTTAACAAAAACTTAATAATAGTTAATCTGCTAGAATTAAGCTTAATTATGTCGCCCAAAAAAAGAATAGTACACATGACGCTTAACCTGCTAAGAAGGCTCCTGCCAAGTTGGGTCTTTCAGCTACAGCACTACATAGAGGCCAGAGTTGCTCAAGTTATATACAAAAATCCAAGCAGATCATTGCTGGTAATTGGTATTGTAGGCTCAAAAGGGAAGACCACCACAGCAAACATCTTATGGGGAATACTAAATGACAAAAAAAAACCTGCCGGCTTAATCGGTACGGCGGACATCCAAATAGGTAACAGGAGAGTAAAGAACCATTGGCACAAAACTATGCCTGGACGTTGGCACACCCAAAAGTTACTTTCACAAATGAAAAAAAGTGGATGCAAATATGCCATACTAGAAGTCCCGAGTGAAGCTCAGCAAAACTGGCGCCATATCGGCATCAACTTCGACATCATTATTTTTACAAATGTCACGAACGAGATCTTAGCCGTTCATAAAAACAGCCTAGAACTATTACACAAACACAACAAGAGACTATTATCTATCTTCCACAGGTTAAAGAAAAAGAAAATAAATGGAAGTAAATTCCCAAAGACAATTCTTGCCAATAAAGATTCCGAATTCTATGGAGAATATACAAAATTCAAAGCAGATCAAAAATTCTCCTATTCGGTAAAAGAAGAAAGTGACTTTAAGCCTGCCCATATAGAGTCTGGTATTGAAGACAGCACATTTAAACTTAAAAACACTAGATTTAAGCTTAATATACCCGGCAAAATAAACATATCAAATGCCACAGCAGCTATAGCAACCGCACAGATTATTGGACTAAACCCAAAAACTATTTCAAAAAGATTAGAAAGTTATGGTGGCGTACCTGGGAGAATGAACCTAATAAAGCAGGGACAGCCCTTTACGGTAGTAATCGACTATGCCCACGAGGAAAGCGGCTTACAACAATTAGTAGAGTGGGCTAAAGAATCACTCCCTAAAGGAGGAAAGATAATTAGTCTTATCTGCGGACAAGGAGGGGGCAGAGACATTAAAAAGCGCCCTATCATGGGAGAGATAGCCGCTAGATATTGTGACTCAGTAGTCATTAGTAACGACGACGTATACGACGATGACCCTCAAGATATTATTAATGACATCGTAAAAGGCTGCAAAAAAGTCAGGCCAGAACTAAAAGGAATTTATCAGATCCAAGACAGAAAAGAAGGAATCTCCAAAGCCTTGAGCTTAGCAAAAAAGAATGACATTGTTTTAATAACCGGAAAAGGAACAGACCCAAGTAGCATCATAGCCGGAGTAAAGATCCCCTGGGATGAATACGCAATAGTAAAAGAAGAACTTACTAAACTAGGGTACAGCAAGAAATATTAACAATTCTGGCGGAGAGAACAGGATTCGAACCTGCGATACGTTTGCACGCATACACGCTTTCCAAGCGTGCGCCTTCAACCACTCGGCCACCTCTCCTCTTCTAAAGTATTATATCAGAGCTTACCCCTTGGAAGAGAAGTGATACTTATGTTAGAATTACTAATCAGCTCAACTAATTTTAATATCAAAAGGAGAAAATAAAATGAGCCTTACATCAAAACTAAAAAGTGTTTTTAAAAAGACAGAAAAAGTAGCTGAATCAACAGCTAAAAAAGCTGTAAAGGCTGCTGATGTTAACAAAGATGGCAAAGTAAACGCCAAGGATGTTAAAGCTGCTGGAGCAAAAGTTTCAAAGACCGCTTCAAAAGCTACTAGTACAGCAAAGAAGAAAGTCGCCTCAAAAAAGAAGTAATAATCTTTCTTACTAAATTAAAATAACCACCAGATTTTGGTGGTTATTTGTTAAAATGATTATTCAGAATAACTTATTATTCTGATCCTCCATTGTTTAAGCTTAGTGCCTTACTAAATACAAACTTAACGATAGTCTGAGAAATCAACACAATAATTAAACCGACTAATGCATAAAGAATTGTGTTCTTCGCAGACTTAGTTGCATCATCACTCCCTCCGCTCGTTATGTACTTGAATCCACCATAAATTATCATAATTACAGATACTGCACCTACGATAATTGAGAAAAGGTTAATTAGATTATTAACAAGTTGTGCAAGCTGGTCGTTTCCGTCTCCCTCAGCGCAATTAGTATCTGTGCTGATTGTTCCACCAGTATCGTTCAATACCGTATTAACACCTCTACAAACACCGTCGTTAAACGATTCTGCACTCGAAGGCGCTGGTACTAAAGCGACTGAACTTAGCACAAAAGCAAAAGCTACAGTTAAACTTAATAATTTTTTAATTAATTTCATAGTATTTATTATTACCTTCTTTAAATTAGGGTAGTTTAGCAGAGTACCACCTTTATAATCTTTAGCTTATAGTACCAGGGTTCCTATTGTCAATAATCAAAACAGCCGCAGGGTCTTCTGTAGACTCCGGAATGTTCTGCAATGTTTTAGCTTGTCTAAATACAAAGTAGACAATACTTTGCGCGATCAGCACGACCACCAATCCAATCGCCGCATAAATAATAGTATTTCGAGCGGCCTTAGTACTATCGGCATCTCCACCGCTCGTTACAAATTTAAATCCACCATAAATTATCATTATCACAGCAACTGCACCAAGAATAATAGAAAAAGTATTTATAAGAGATTTTATCGGCTGCTTTGCAATCTCCTCTGCCGTTCTGCCATCCGCATTACAATCAACTCCCAAGCTCTCTAGTCCTGCACAAGCCTGATTACCAGCATCATTACTCGCACTAACAACTGGTACTACTACTAACGTAGAAAATATAATTATTAAGCTTAACGCTAAACTTTTTAATCTCTTCATTTATTTACTTGCATTATTAACTAATCCTATTACAAAGTTTATAATCAAATTGCTAGAAATTACAACTACAATACCCACAAGCGCATAAATAATCATCTTTCTACCGGACGTGACAGAATCACTGTTACCACCGCTTGTAATAATCTTAGCTCCTCCAATAATAAGATAGACTGCTGCCAACAAACCTGTTAGCCATGAGAGAAGGTTAAGAACCTTCTTAATAATCCCGTTTTTACCCAGCAAAGTCTCGTCAGATGTTGGACTCTGCTCAACATCTTTCAGGTCACAGATAGACTTTTGTTCATCAGTTGCCTCTGGTAGATCATCCTTGATGTTCTCACAGAAACATTTTAGAGGATCAGCGGGGTTAGGATCACAATCTACTAGAGCAGATGACTGCGCACCAAATCCGAAAAACATTACTATAAATAAATAGCTCAGCATTAACCCTGCTCGTAATAATCTTGCTATCCTCTTCATATTTTTTATTTTATTTTGCTGTACCTATCTTAAATACCCAGGTGATAATCGTATAGCTCATTAATATTAGAAATAGACCTAAAGATGCAAAAATTATAGTTTGTGTCGCTTTCTTGGCTTTTTCTGCATTACCAGATGAGGTCACATAGTTCATCCCTGCAATTACTAAGAAGTAGAGAGCAACTACAGCAGCTGCCACAAAGACTAGATTCTTAACATTAGTTACCAAATTACTAGTATTCGCATTAGGTAGGCCTGCATCTTCGTATATATTAGAAAGCTTAAATAATAGGGTAGCAAACATAACCCTAGTTTAACACAAAAAAACTCATTAGGGGATAAGCAATGGAGTTTACTTTTGGGCTAATCTTCCTGCGAAAAAACTAATAAATGCAGTTGCTGAGATTGCAATACCTAGACCAATAGCCGCATTCAAAAGAGTGGTACCTGCTTTGCTAATATTTTCAGAGTTCCCACCAGACGTTAGATACATAAACCCCCCATATATTAAGTAAATAAATGCCGCAAGACCAGCGATCCTAATCAATATCTCAGTTATAGCAGCAACAATTAGCAAAATATTATTTATTGGGATCTTCTCATCATCGATTGTTTTTAAAGTAGGCTGACAAACAACTTTCTCTTCATAGCCCCCCGCCTTCAGTGGCACAATCTGTAAAGATCCTTCAGCAGGGAGATATTTGTACCAAGTTGGCACCCCCAACAGCGAGTTGTCCTCAACATCACAAGATTCACCGACACTCAGTGCACTAGCATTTTTTGCACCAATTAAGCTTAGTGAAAGTGCAGTAAAAATAAAAACTAAAATTATTCTTTTATAAAATCTCATAAAGCTTAACCTGGTAATATCCAATTTAATACCGCCGCAGAAAACAGATATATAGCCAAAACCATAACATTACTTGCCAATCTCGCTTTAGCTTTTTCTACCTTCTCACTTGAACCGCCTGCGGTAGTGTACTGAATTCCAGCGACAATAGTACTTATAATTAAGACCGCACCAATTAAAAGAGTCAAAAGCTGAGTAAAGTCAGCAAGATAACCATATATCTCAGAGAGCTCCCTCGTTTCAGTAACTGCAATTAAACTTAATCCAGCGATCATATCAAAAATTATACACCACTTATATAAGCTGGAAATTAAGCAGTTTTGTTGTTAACATTATTATATAAGTAAAATCAAAAATGACCCCTCAAAAAAATCAACGAAATAAAATCTACATAGTTGGTGGAATCGCTGTTTTGAGCGCTATTCTTATAGTAGGTATGCTACTTCAAGGTAACAGCAAAGATAAGAATATTGACAATACATTATATTCTTTAGATGGACGATATTTCTCATATAGCATACCTAAAGACTTTGAGGTTACCTCATCTACACCAGAGTCCATTACCTCAACATATGTTGGAGATAGTGAAAACTTAAAAAATAGCTCAATAGAAATTACACGCTTTATAAAAAAAGATAGCTCAAGCGACGACATAAGCAAGTTAAAGGGTCTCCTGGAGCTGAGTAATTTGCCTAAAGACGACCTTAAGGTAGTAGTGCTTTCAGACGGAACAAGGCTTCTACTTGACTCAATAAATGGAACAATGTCTAAAATTTATGGAATAAAACAAAACTATATATGGCTCATAACAATCAATGCTACGAATAAAGAATCCTTAGACTATATTACTGAAACCTCAAAGTTTTTAGTGGGGGAAATTGAAGAAAAATAAGTATGATCAAAAAAAGATTAAACAGGATCTTGTGTTTATTGTTTTTACTGCCACTACTTACTGCATTAGTAACTGTTAGTAGTGGTCAAGCAGATGCCTCCACACCAACCAACTCCCCTATACCGGCACAATATCTTACCGCTCGCTGGGTTAACGCAATTGCAAGATGCACACTAGCCACAGACGATGGGGGTAGTCCAGCACTTAAAGAGAGCTTAGACTCTTCAGAGTATGCAAGAATGGACATCTTTAGAACAGGTGAAGGCAATAAAGGGAGATTAACCGTAGGGCATGACCTCGAATACTCTGGAGGAGTCAGTGGAGACGATGGAGTTGTGGCCTGTGAGGAGTTAGTAGTACCAGGAAAAAGCAGAATTTCTGAGGCTTTCGGGAGTACCTCAGATTTTATAGATCTTTTTTATGACAAGGTAGGTTCGCAATATAACCGTAAAGACGAAACCGAAAGAATAAAAGCCTCTGAGAAACTTCTTGCCAGCCTTTTTGTTGGGGCAGCCGACACTGGTGATATTGAAAAAATAAGATATTCGATAGCATTTGCGGAATGTTTTAAAGAGTCAACAGACGGCACAAGCGATATATCAGGACTCTCCAAAGACTATAAGTATGTGAACGGAAAGGACGATGGTTCAAACATCCCTGTGGGCATTGGAGACATCGAAAAAGTAACCTGTTCGCGTCTCGCGTCTCGTGCTCAATCGGGCAATCTTGACCTTATAACCTTCATGTCTGAAAACAACGTCACCACAAGTATACTCCGCAACAACCCTCAAAACCTATATGCAAATATACGTGCCTCTAATTTAAGTGAAGTTGTAGATAGTGCTGTTAGAGGACCCATGCTTTCACTCTTAAATTCGAATCCAGACATCATTAAATTCTGTACTGCCGCAGCGTCCCTACCAGTAATAGGCACAGATTCTATTGCAGAATGGTTAATTTCAGGAGAAATTAAAGACAACCTCGTTTACACTGGAGCAGGCTCTAGTACTATTGAAGCAACAAGCGAACAAGCTAACACACTAAAAACTTGCCTACTTTCTGACCCGGCCTTTGGGACCAGCCTCAAGTCAATGTTAAGCCAACTTGGTATCGCAACCGAAGGCATAGCAGACGACCTTACAAACAACACGGGCACCTCATCTTCTAGCAGTAGTGCCTCAGAAGCTGACGCATGTCTTAGCTCTGATGATTTCTTAGGCTGGTTTGTCTGTCCAGTGATAGACAAAATAATAAGTTTTACGGAAGTACTCCAAGGAACTATAGAAACTGCTCTGAAGTTTAAGGTTGACGAAATCGGTACAAGCACCGAAGGCGCTCAATCTATAAAGGATAGTTGGAATATTTTCAGAAGTCTAGGAACAATACTCTTAATAATTGGATTCTTAATTGCATTACTTGTTAAAGCTATAAAAGGATAAAATAAAGAAAGATGTTTAGCGCATACGACATAAAAAAGATCATACCAAGGGCTGTTATGGCTTTAGTGGGCATAAATCTTTCTTGGGCACTAATGGATATTTTTATTAGAGCCGTTAACGCGCTGGGTGAATCTGCGTATGGTCTTATTCTTGCTCCATTCTCAGGCACACTCACAACAATTGATTTTAGCGGTACTGGCAACACTTTTAGTGCCGTCTTAGCAGTTGCCCTAGGCCTCGCAATCGGCTCAGTAGGGCTTGGTCTTATACCAATCTTAGGGGTAGCAGTCGCGGGCGCCACCGGCATATTACTGGCCTTCGCAGTAGTTATGATTCGGAGGGTTGCCTTAATCGGCTTAATAATAGTGGCCCCCCTAGCCATAGCGGCAGGGATTTTACCTCAAACAGAAAGTTGGTTTAAGAAGTGGTGGGACTGGTTCAGCAAGTTAATGCTAATGTACCCGTTTGTCATGGCATTTTTTGCTCTTAGTCGTGTTGCATCAGGAATAATTAGTCAAGGAGGAGATAGTGGCGCAGCGGGAATGCTTTATCAACTCGGGGCAGTCGCCATACTAATAGCTCCGTACTTCCTGATAGGTAAGGCCTTTAGTCTAGCGGGCGGAGCAATAGGTAAAGTTGCAGGCATAGTCAACAATAAGGACAAAGGACTCATCGACAAAACCAAAAAATGGGAAGCTGGCCGTGTTGCAGAACGACGAACTGATGCCAGGGCAGGTAGTAGATATGGCGGTAGAAACTTCGTTACAAGGGGGATTAATACAGCACTTAGAAGCGCTGCAAACCCTCGCACAGTCATTGGTACACAAGAAGAGAGAGATGCAAGAGTGCTCGCAGCGATACAGCAAAATGCCGGATCAATGGAGGCAAGGATGGCCAGGTTTGAAGAGCAACGCACAGCAGTTAAAGAGCCTAACCAAAGACGAGCTCAGAATTGGTATGGTTTCGCCTAACAAAAGCAGCCAAGGCAGCAGTCGAGAGGTTTATTCAAGAAGAGGTTGCCAAAGGGGTAATGCTGATGAGGCCAGGGCTAAATGGAATGCGGCTCTTGCCGGCTGGAACAGCAAAGCAGGTACCCTGGACTCAGAGGCATCAACTTGGGCGCTCAACAAGGGAGCTGAACTTGGGGTGGGCACCGCAGACGACATCTCGGCGGGCACATCTCTAATCAGCCAGAACCTTGGTGCCCCAGGGATTATTGGAGGAGGAGCACAGCCCGGCAACATTGGCGGAGCCCTCTATGGGCGCTGGCTTCAGAACCAACTTGGCGTGCAGCCGGTAACGCTCTAGGCTACCGCACCAACCGCTCAAGATGCTGCGGGAGTTTGCTAGCCTGAGCCCCACTGACCAGGCTAGCACAATCGGAAGTGTAGATGGTATATTCTCAGGAGACAAGGCTTTACCGTATGATGGACTAGGAAAGGTTAAATTGGAGCAAGCTAAAACCATTAGAGTTGTTAAGGGTCAGCAAGTGCAGACTATCCTCGCAAGAGCCGCAGCAGGCACTATTACTCAAGAACAAGCTGAAGCTCAACTTAAGAGCACACCCAACATGCCCTAACAATGGCCCAAGCAGCCGGTGAACAAAATAACACCGGAGCAGCAGAAGAGGCGGCGGGCATAATCGAGGACATGCGAACGGCTATAGATGCCCATAACAGAAGTCTGCCACCTCTGCCTCTTGGAGCAGCCCCAAGGAGCATTAATGCAACTGGTGTAGAAAACACTGCCTGGGATCAAGCCAAAGCTGATAGGTAAAAGTCCATTAAAAAGTAGTAACTCATGACCAAACATCTATCTACAATAAGAGAAGAGCGCATTCATCCGGCACCGGCACCAAGAGGCATAGTGAACTACCTGGCTGAAAATGGATAGACCCGACACTTCCTCCAGATGTCATAAGAGCTCAAGCCGGATCTATAGCAATAGGTAATATCGCAGTATCTTTAAGCACGGACTTTAGCGAAGCAGTTAGCTCAATCCCATACAGCGAGTTAAGGACAGAAGATACTTTAGATACTGTTTCTGCGGCAGTAAAAAGCGCTCAAGAGCAAGCAGAGCAATTAGCATTAAGAGACGCAGCAGGCCGCTAGGTATGTCGTTACGCGACGTAGCCCAGAAAAGACTTTAGACGGGAGAACTCCAAACAATGCGCAAAACACACCATTTTATAGCCAAAGCCCGCACAGAACTTCGCCAATTGGAGGATTAAGGCCAAACGAGGGTACCATGACCTTGGCCGACAAACAGACGCATAGCCGTACTAAGAGGAGACATAAAAGAGCAGAAAAGCCGACAGCAAGTTCAGAAAGAAGGAAAACCCGCAAAAGAGAACGCAGAGACGCCAGACGCCAGAGCAAGATGGTTGAAGCCGGCTATACCGAAGAAAGAATATCCGCCACTATGGATACTAGAGGAGAAGTTACCTCGGTTTTACAAAGGCAAACAAGAGAGGCAAGGAGAGAAGGAGCAAATCCGAAGACGAGGAGACAAGGAATCAAGTAGGAAGAATAGGGAAGGTCGTAGTCGGTCCTGATGGCAGGAGGTACATTGTAAAAGATTTGAGTCTCAACCTGCCCAAGGCTTTAAAGTTATTGGATATAAACCACCCAAGCCAGGCGCTAAACCACACGAGATTGGCGACCCAATTTACGAGCCTGGACTAGACGGACTAGGCCAGCAACTTCCAGAAACCCTACATGAGCTCTACATAAAAGTTGGGGACGAATATAAGCTTGTACCAAGAGATGATACCTACTTAAGCGGCCGAGTTAGGCAGGGAGGCGATGACGGCAGATTCTACTTCATGGATGACAGAGGCAATCCTATTCCTGCCGATCCAAACGGCATGGAAAGATGACTCCTTTAACCCAATCGATGACATAGTCGTACTACAGAAGCGTTTTACACAGGTGCAGAAGCCATCGAGATGATCACAGAAGGGAACGGAATAGATTTATCCGACTGGACTATACGAATCGGCGATCTCGCACAGCATATCGATGATAAGACGTTTAGTTTTGCTAGATGATGCTAAACGCAAACTTGATGAACACCTGGTATTTGTACCGTCCGATGAAGTTATTGATCCCGACTACGAAACAACCCATCCAGGGAGACACATTAATGACCCTGAGAACATGCAACCAATACCCACCCTTGAGCCGGGCATATTGCCGCCATACGATCTTTCTCAAGACCCAGATCACACACAGGAGAGCCTAGAAAAAAGGCTTAGCGGCCACTTTAGGCGTTTTGATATAGCTGAAAGAAAACACTCATGACGCTCATGGGTCATTTTGAAAGGTTCTACTATGTTGATCCAGTCACTACTCGTACTAGAAAGATATTAGAACATCAGCAGATATACGGAGGTGAGAGAGTTAAGGAGGGTAGAAAGAAAGGACTAAGAGCTAGGGCAGATAGACTTTCAAGTTAAAAACATTATTGGATTAAACTTGCTATAATCTTTAACTGAAAAGATACTATGGCAAGACACACCGTACCACAAGATGTAGAAACAGCCGATAAGTTAATTGGCTTCTTGAGCTTAAAGCAGTTTTTATTTGTTTTGGCAGGTTTTGGCGGACTATTTTTAGCCTACACCTTTGCTAGAGTAAATATCCTACTTGCTCTACCATTCTTACCATTTGTTTTTGTCACCTTTGTACTAGGTTTATACCAGCGTCATGACCAACCAGTGGAAGTATTTTTAGCTTCGTGGCTTAAGTTTAAGTTCGCACCCAAAACTCGCGTCTGGGACCAAGAAGGCTATGAGCAACATGTTATTGTAACTGCACCAAAAAAAGTAGAAATAGACTATACAAAAGGTCTTAGCAGAGAAGATGTCTATAGCAACTTTAGCGGGCTTGGCTCTAAGCTTGATACAAGAGGATGGTCAACGCGAGGAGTAATGTCAGCCAACGCTCAAGACTTAGGAACAGGAGAAAGCGAAAGATTAATTAGTCTTAAAGAAGTAGAGGCTCTTAAGCAAAAGTACAAACCTAAAGAATCTAACATAATAGACGTATTCGATGCGAACAATTCTCCAATAGCAACGCGAGTAGAAGTAGATGTAGACAAGGCTGCACAAATAGCAAACAGTACCGCTAGCCAAATCCTCTCTTCTCAGCCACTTAACTTAATTAATGATGATGGTGACAACCAGTCTCATATAATAAACTCCCCAGAAGTAGCTCAAAAAGTACAAGACCTAGCTCAGTCAGATGCACCACTATCCACCATATCGGAGCAAGCAGAAGCAACAATAAGTAAAGATCAGCTAGAACAGGGTGCCGAATTCAGCTTACGCTAAATTAAGGCCCAAAGCTTTTCTTCTTCTTTTCTATCCAGGCTTTTGATTGCCTAACAAGTAGAGAAGAGTCCTTAGGGTCTTGTAGAAGAGGTTTGATTGCTTCTTCACTATAGATACCATTTTGAGACCCTTTAACCAAGACAACCATCCCTGCGACTAGCTTATTCTGAAGATAGTTACCTGCTTTATATGGTGTAGAAAACCATTTAAATGGTATCTGAGAGGTTGCTAAGATTGGCTTATAATATTTCTTAGCTAAAGCTCCAATTAAAACGACCTCCTGAAGCTTCTTTTCTTTTAGATAAACAGCGACCTCCGTGTGAGTCTCCTGTTCAATATCAGTGCTAAGTTCATTAATTCCGCCCAAAACAGCTATTCGTCTCGGTGTATTAAATTCATATAAGAGATCCAGCGAAGCAATACTCACATTAGCACCAACATTGTTGTAACTATCATCGATTATTATCGAGCCTCTCTTACCTGCAATTAATCTTCCTCTCCCTGGGGCAGGCAATATACTTTCTAGTACTCTTGCCGAGGCCGTAGTACTTAAGTTTAGGCTTTTAGCAACCAAAAGAGCGGCAGCTATAACAAAACCAGAGTGTAGATGCAAAAGAGAAGTCCTAATCTTATTATCATAACCATCAATCTTCACAAAAATCTCACGCTTAGTCTTAAGTCCAATATCAACCAAGCTTCCCACTCTCACAACCGCACTATTAGACTTCTCTGTACCAAACCACATAATACTAAGTCCCGATAAAATAATATCTTTTTGGTACTTCTTAGGTATCAAATCGCTATTAGCAACTATCATTTTAGAATATTTAAGAACTTCCAGCTCTTCTCGTACGACTTCATCAAAAGATCTAAAGTTAACCATATGCTCAGGAGTAATAGCGCTTATTACGCAGAGATCAAGGACCCCAAATCTTCCGAACTGCCTCATCTCTCCAGGTGTATCAGTACCGATCTCAATTACAGCATAGTCATAATCAATATCTATTTTACTAGCTCTTTTAAGCTTAAAAAAAGCTTTTAAAACTGATACTGGACTTTGTACATTTGGGTAATCTACACCCAACAAAACAAACATAGAGGCAAACGGATCATTATAGGCACCCTCGTGCACAAGTACCTTTTTGCCAGAGGACCTCAATATCTCTACTACAGCAAATTTCGTAGAAGTCTTTCCTACGCTTCCTGAGATCCCGATCAACTTCATCTGGCTATTAAGCTTAAGGAACCTCCTTACGTAATGACCGTACAGACCAATCAGAAATCTCTTTGTTTGCTTCTTAAGAATTACACTTATATTTAAAGACATTTATACGTTAAGTATACCCTAACAAAAAATAGTTTAGATAATTAATCTTCTATCTTAATGGATAAATAGGTACTTGCCGAACTCACTAGTAGGGACAGTTCTATAGGTAACTCTTCCCCATGTAGGGTAATTCATATCACTAACTAGCAAACTGCCGTCACTATTAACTCCCTCTACAAAGGCCACGTGGCCAGCTCCACCAATATTTCTGTGCCACAATACATCACCTGCTCTCGGATTACCATCAACAGCATAACCTAGAGAAGATGCAACTGATGCCCATCTAATTGCATTCCCCATTCTATTAGGGATTGGTCGTCCTATACCCGCTCTTCTATTGGCTGCATGCCAAGTACAATAGCCACGACTATAAGTGTTACCTCCACCAAAAACAGGGTTAGCAGCGTAACCATAACTAGTTGCAGCAGAAGACGCTCTTCGAGAACTCCTTGCAACTACAGTAGTTCTTGGACTTCCGTTAGGGACAATAATTTGCCTGCCAGCAGGAATCTGAGCATTGATATCAATATCATTAAAGAGAGCAATCTCCTCTGCCGATGAGCTTGTGCTATCAGCAATGCTCTTAGGTGTATCGCCTGATTTAGCAACTACCAATACACCAGTTATTGGTAATATCTTAAGTGTAGTACCTGGCGCAACAGAATCGCCAATTAGGTTATTCGCCCATCTCACTGTATCCGGCGTAATAGAGAATTTATCAGCAACTCCCGGAACCGTGTCTCCGTTAACTGTTACATATTCAGTGACTTCTCTAACAGAATCACTAGCAATAGTAGTTTGAGGCTTATCAACAATATCAGCCTGAATTGGCGCAACAACCTTTTGTAGAACTAATGTATCCCTATATTCATTTACATTGCTTTCAACTAACATGTTCGACTCTTGTCCAACGACAGCAGCTAAATCGGCCGATTGAATATCAGATGTTGAAGCATTTATCTCATCTTTAGAAGTATTCAACACGCTCAGTGGAGAGTTTTTTGACTCACTAATTCTGGCACTAATAAAAGTTTCAGATGCAGGTCTTGAACTCAAACTTTGAGGCTTTGCTCCAAGAACAAAGAGCGCTACAACAGAGGTAATAACAACACCTGTTAAGACCGTAAATAACTTTTTTCTATTAACTAAACTTAATCTCGCCCTTAAGGGTTTTATTAAATTTAGTTTTTTAAATTTCTGTTCCCTAATCAGGGTTTTTCTTCTAATACGAATACTTCCTCCTTACGCTATCATCTCAAATTAAAATATTTTTTATACTTAATAAATTAGATTACTAATAAGATTTAGCGTAAACCACCCCTAGACTGTATAAATTAAATACTCAGCTAGTGTACAACATTATACTTCAATTATTTGCACAAATCAATGTTTTCACACCATAAATCCACACCCTCTAACAGGTTAAACCTTACTGTATGTGTATAACTTATAGTTATTTTAAAGACTCTTACTACGTATACCACACAACACCTGTGGAAAACTCATTTAATTTAACTTATACTTAAGACTTATAAGAAAAGTTACTGGGAGAGGGTACAATGGATCAAGCCGACTATTCACTTGTATGGCAAAGCGTCTTAGAAGACGTTAAAAAGGAGCTAAGTGAAGCTAACTTCAAAACGTGGTTTCTATCAACTCGTCTTGACAGTATAGATGATAAGACTGCCTCGGCAGTTATAACTACACCTAATAATTTTGTTAGTAAGAATCTTCAGGATCGTTATATAAACCGAATATTAACTCTTCTTAAAAAGCATTACCCAATAACCGAAGTGACACGGATTGATTTTAAAGTTGCTGGCTCAAAAAGAAGTAGCGCGCGTAAAACAACAGCGTCAGAACTAGATCAATCAAGTAAAACTACTTCTCAAAGAAATTCTTACAGTACTACATCGTTTAATACAAAAAAAGACCGTAGAGGTATTATTCTGCCTATTAATCCAAAATACAGTTTTAATAATTTCATCGTGGGTGGTAGTAACGAGTTAGCATACACAGTAGCTCAAGCAATAGCGAAAGAACCAGGACAAAGATTTAATCCTCTTTTTTTATATGGCGGAGTAGGTCTTGGTAAGACACACCTTATGCAAGCAGTTGCCAATGCAATTATAGAAAACTTTCCCGAGAAGAATGTCGTTTACACTTCCACTCAAACATACATAAACGATTTTCTCGACAGCATACGAAATAAAACGGCCAGTAGTTTCTCTGAAGTCTACAATAATGCAGATGTGTTAGTAATTGATGATATTCAATTTATAGCCGGAAAAGACAAAACGATGGAAGAATTCTTTCATACTTTTAATATCCTCCATCAAAATAACAAACAGATCATTTTGTCAGCAGATCAACCTCCAAGATCCATACCAACACTGCCAGATAGACTTAGATCGAGATTTGAATGGGGAATGACCGTAGATATACAATCTCCAGACTTCGAAACAAGGTGTGCAATTGTTCAGTCTAAGGCTAAATCACAAGATATAGAGCTCGAATATGAAGTAGTAGAGTTTATAGCCTCTAATATTAAAAATAATATACGAGAGTTAGAAGGGGCTATAAATCAAATAATTGTCTTATGTCAAGTTCAAAATATTAAACCAGATTTAGACCTAGTTAAGAATATTCTTAAGTCTAGTACAAAAACTCCTACGAGATTCACATCACGACAAATTATTACAGTCTGTTGCGATCACTTCGGTATAGAAGAGTCAGACGTACTTAGCTCGCGTCGAGACAAGGAGATCGCTTTAACACGTCAAATAGCAATGTATCTAATGCGTACAGAACTTAAGATGTCCTTGCCAAAAATTTCTTCTGCAGTTGGCAGAAAGGACCACACTACTGCTATGCACTCTATTGGTAAGATTACAAAAAATCTAGATGATGATTTCAATCTAAGACGACATGTTGGAGCAATTAGACAAAAACTTTATGAGTAACATGAAGGGTTTAATTTTATGAGAGTATTAAATTTAATTATGTGTAAACTTATGTTCATAACGAGTGGATTGAATGTGTATATCTTACAACTTGTTCACATTTTTTATATAGTCCCTGTTGCTAAAAAAGTAACACTTTTAAGAAAACCTCACACTTCTTACACACGCAATCCACAATCAAAGTTTAACAGCTCTATAGCTGTAACTTACCACCCTGTTATAAACCTTTTTAACACTCTTTCCACAAATACTACTACTACTACTTTTAATATAAGTAATACTAAAAACATTAATCAAAAAAAGTATTCACTAACATTTGGGCTAATAAACATCTACAATTAAACCTACCTTTAAGGAGCAAGAGAAATTATATGTTAAAAATTGAAGTCAACCGTCAAACCTTACTAAATATACTTCAGTTAGAGTCTCGTGGTGCACACCAAAATGCTGAGTTACCAATCTTAAGTTCAGTGCTTATTTCAGCCGACAAAGATCAATCTTCTTTAAACTTAACTTCTACAAACTTAAACCAGGCAATATTATCCAAACTAAATGCTAGAGTGATTAATGACGGGAAGATTGCTGTGCCAGCTCGTATTACTACAGAGTTTCTCTCATCGATAAATGATGAAACAGTTACTCTAGAAGAATGCAAAAATCTTAAACTTAAGCTTAGTACTAAAAACCATCAATCAACAATTTATTTATTAAACCCAGAAGATTTTCCAGCGATCCCGTCAATTGCTAATGAAAACAAGATAGAGGTTACTACTACCTACTTTAAAGAAGCAGTGAATAACGTCTCTTTCACCTCTAGTAAAGACGACACAAGACCAGTCTTAGGGGGAACATTGTTTTATACACCAACCAATGACACTCTATGCTTAGTTGCAACGGATAGCTACAGACTTGCAGAGCAAACCATTCAAATAGATGCCGTAAAAAATACCATAGAAAATATAATTGTACCAAACCAAACCATTCAAGATGTACAAAAAGTCATTCAATCTCAAAACCCAGATAGAGTACATATTATAGCTGAGGATGATCAAATAAGTTTTGTTATGGATAATACTACTATTATTAGTCGTTTGGTTGCTGGGGATTACCCTGCTTATAAAAACTTAATTCCAGCAACTAGTGACATTAACTTCTCTGTAGATAAAGACGAGCTTTTACAAACCGTGAAAGTTGCCTCACTTTTTGCAAGAGAATCAGCGGGCACTATATCACTTCAGGTTGATAAAGACGATCAACTTTTGACAATTAACTCTATCGCAAATCAAGTAGGAGAAAACCATTCTCAAATTTCTATCTCCACAGATGAAACTGGATCAATTAATCTTAATTCAAGATATTTACTAGAAGCATTAAACTCATTTAAAGAAGATATACTTGATATTCGTTTTTCTCAAGGTATAACACCTCTTATTATCTCACCAAACGGCTCAAAAGAATCTAAAACAACTATAACCCATATCCATCTTATAATGCCTCTAAACACTTAAGCTTTTATTTATTTAAAAGTATACTTTGATTGATTAGTCACTTCTGTTATATAATAGAGACTATAAGAAGAGATCTGTATTTTGCACTATTAGTTTCCTATAAAATATATCTTTTCAGGTGGTGGAATAGAAATTTATGATTAATAAGAACAGTTTGAAAGCCAGTAAAGATAAGCTTTCTAAATCCGTTAAAAACGGCATCAATAACGTTACAAAAAAAAATAGCCGAGTTAAATCTAACTCATCACTCGCCTATAAAAACCTTTCCAGTCCTGGTTCAAAAACTCCAACTAAAAGGGGGTTACTGAACTCTCGTGAAATAACTGGGTCAAGATCGACAGTAGCTGGTTTAGGCAAACCACCTGTAGGAAAGATTAAGAAAGCACTCTGGTACGCCCACCCAAAAAGATTCTTTAAATTTCTTTTTTCTCGAGAAGGAGCAATTTTTAGCCTTAAAGCATTTGGTATCGGTATCCTACTTTTCGGGCTTTTTGTTTTTGGGTTGTTTGCATACTACCGCAAAGACTTAAATAAACTTAAACCAGAAGAGATAGCTAATAGGATTAACAATAGTGGAGTTAAATACTACGACAGGACAGGACAGGTTCTACTGTGGGAACAAAAAGGCCAAAAAGACAGAACAGTTATTGAAAGTGACAAAATATCAGACAACATTAAACATGCCACAATCGCGCTTGAGGATAGAAACTTCAATAGTCATAGAGGATTTGACCCTAAAGGCCTCCTTAGGGCAGTGCTACGAAATAGTTCGAGTGGAAATGCCACTAGCCAAGGTGGATCCACAATTACACAACAGTTGGTAAAGAATGAGTTATTAACAACCGAAAAAAGTATTTCAAGAAAACTTAAAGAGCTTATTCTCGCCATTGAGGTTGAAAGGACTTATTCAAAAGATCAAATTCTAACTCTCTACCTAAATTCAAATAACTATGGTGGTACAGCTACTGGAGTTGAAAGAGCCTCACAGCGTTATTTTGGAGATTCAAAACATGCTAAAGACTTAACAATTGGAGAGTCAGTCTTCTTAGCGTCAATTCCTCAAAGCCCATCACGATACGACCCTTATAGAGATTCATTTAGACCAGAATTATTAGAAGCTAGGATGAATGCGGCTCTTAAGGGTATGGTAGAGCTCAAGTATATTTCCCAAGAAGATGCAGATAATGTAGATGTAACAGCTGTTCTTGATGAGATACAGCCTAAGGAGCTCGCCCTAAAAGGACAATATGATGACATAAAAGCACCTCACTTTGTACTAGACGTACAAAAAGAACTTGAAGATAAGTTTGGTAACAAGGCTCTACAAACAGGAGGATACAAAGTTATAACTACCCTTGACTGGGACATGCAACAAATTGCTGAGGATGCAGTAGCAAGAGGTATGAGGACAATAGATAATGGCGGAGGTGATAATGCTGCATTAGTGTCCGAAGACCCATCAACCGGACAAGTTATGGCGTATGTAGGTAGCAGAGACTTTAAATATGAAGGTTTTGGGCAGTATAACGAAGCCACAGAACCTCGTCAACCAGGAAGTAGTATTAAGCCATTCGCTTACGCGAAGTTAATGCAAAGCTCAGACTGGGGTCCAGGTAGCACAATACTTGATACTCCAAAAACCTGGAAAGGCTTAGGTGGTGACGGAAATGACTACTCTCCAAACAATTTCGATAATAAATTTAAAGGACCAATGCCTATAAGAAAAGCTTTGCCAGAGTCTAGGAATTTGCCAGCACTTCGTGCAATTGAGATAGCAGGGGTAGAGCCTACTGTGCAGCTTGCTAAATCGATGGGAGATAAAGACTTGTGTGAGTTGACAAAAGCAGCTGGCAAAAGCTATAACATAGCTGTTGTTCTTGGTGGATGCGAAGTTAAGCTCGAAGAGCATGTGAATGCTTACTCAACTTTTGTTAGAGCTGGAAAATATAAACCACAAGCAAAGGTCTTAAGAATACAAACAGGTAGCGGAGAAATATTAGAAGAATGGAAGGATACTCCAGGAGAGCAAGCATTGAATGCAGAAATCGCATGGCTATTAACCGATATATTAAGCGATGACGAAGCCAGGTCCGGTACCTTTGGAAGAAACAGTCGAGACTTAACTATACCCGGTATAAAAAACGGAGTTAAAACTGGTACAACAAACAGAAACGCAGAAGGTTGGCAAATGGGATTTACTCCTAAACTAGTAACAGGAGTTCTTGTAGATAGAAGTGACCGTGGAGGTATGCATGCTATCACAAGCCGTATGACAGGTCCGATTTGGACCAACTATATGAAAGGTGTTTACCAACTAAAAGGCTGGAAGTCAGAAGACTTCTTTGAGCGCCCTGCTGGTATCCAAAAGTTAACAGTAGACGGTCGTACAGATTGGTTCCAGAGTTGGTTCAAAGCCCCAAAGCCACTACCAGGAAAAGAGTTCCTAGTGGATAGGGTTTCTAAAAAGCTTGCAACCGAGTGTACTCCAGAAGCTGCTAAAGAAAGGGTCCAAGCTATTGGAGTAAGGGGATCAGGTCCAAATGATGTCGAATACCAAGCCGAAGGATACGACCTTAAGAATAATGACGATTTCCACCAATGTTCAGATGTCAAACCAACAGTAAGTCTTTCTGCAGTAGGCACATCAGGTAAGTATTCAATTACAGTTAACTTAGGGCAAGGGACCCACGCTCTACAGACTGCCTCGTTATATGTAGATGGCAACCTAACACAGAATCTAACTGCTTCACCAGGAGTGAAGGTGTATCCCCAAAACTTAACTAACGGAACGCACACGCTAAAAGTAGTCGTGCAGGATGCGGGCTACTATATCGGTGAATCCTCAATAACTGTTACGGTAAACAATAACCAGCCCTAAGAAACCTGAATTAACTTAAGCTTAAATTAAAATAACGATAAGACTAAAGATCTTCTTCAATCGGTTCGTTATTTATCTCTTCCGAAAAGTAAGTCTCTAGATGTTGTAAATGTTTCTCTCTAAACTTTTTAAACTCAGATTTACTAAGACCACTCTTCTGTAAGAAATTACCAATCTTCTCCGATCCAATAAAATGGGGCATCATTACATATGCTGCACCTCTAGAGTATAACTCAGCCGCATCATTTGCTGTCTCAGCGCCACATATGAATACTGCCCCTGGATTATGATTTGTGAGCCAGTGAGCCAAGTACTCATTGGTATTAAAGTCAGAAATTGTCGAGACAATTAACTTGGCAGAATCAAGCTGTAGCTCCTCGGTCATCTCAGGGTCTGTTACATCCCCATAAATTAAGTTTAGTTTTTGTCTCTCAAGTAGTTCTATCACTTCAGGATCATAATCTACTACGACAAATCTCTTCTTCATTTTTACAAAAGTTCTGATAAACTCTGCCCCACCTTTTCTATAGCCCAGTAGTACAACTGGGTATCTTTGCATCGCTGTTTTTTGCTCTAACTTAGTCACCTTTCTCTCAAATAATCTTAAGTGCTTCTCTAACTTATTAAACAATTCATCATCATACTTCATCATATAAGTAGAAGTTGCAAAAGTTATTAAAGCAACAAGAGTTACTGTAGATTTTGCTTTGTCACTTGCCAACCCATAACCAACAGCAGAGAATAGGAAAACTAAAGAAAACTCACTGACTTGTCCAAGTGCGACAGCGGCTTTAAAACTTGCCCTTTTTGTATAGCCCGAGAATCCCATACTCGACATTACGACCACTGGCTTGATCATAACAACTATTAAGCTTAATATAATCGCCGGGAATAATACCTCAAAAAGCTGTCCCGGTACGATTCCATAACCAAGTGTTATAAAGAAGATAACAATAAAGAAGTCTCTTAGTGGTTTCAATCTAGCCCCGACTTCATGACTATATGGCAAGGTAGCCATACTGACTCCAGCAAAGAGAGCCCCGATTTCTGTAGAAAACCCTACCTTCTCAAATAGAACAGCAAAACCTAACCCCCAACCCATTGCAAACAAAAGTAGTAATTCTTTAGATCCTTCTAGCTCCTTAGTTAATCTAGGTAGTAGCTCTTTGCTCGCCCAATAGAGTACCCCAGCAACCGCAGCTCCTCTTACGAGCAAAAACAAAATACTAAAAAAAGATCCGGCATCCCCAGATTGGGCAGAGATAAAGATCTTTCCAGCTGTTGCAACAAGATCCTGTAAAATTAAGACTCCAATCGCCACTTGAGCATAAAGCCTGGTAGTCTCTTTCTTATCATTTAAGATCTTAATAATAATTATCGTGCTACTAAGCGCCAAAGCTAAACCGATAATAAAAGATTCCATACTCCCAAAACCTAACAGCTTACTAGCCAACACTCCTATAATTGTTATACTTCCAACCTGTACAGCAGTAGTAGTAACAACGATATTACCGAGTCTTTGAAATACTTTTATATTGAGTTCTAAACCAATAATAAATAAAAGCAGAGATACTCCAATCGTCCCAAAAACCCCGAAAGCTGATTCTTCGTGAATTAAATTTAAAAAAGCCGGACCAACTAATAAACCAGTTAAAATATGCCCAATAACCAGAGGTTGTCTAAATCTATGCATAAGCCCAGCTACAAAAGCCCCAATAGCAACTACTAGGCTTAATTCTGTGAATAAACTCGCACTATTACTCATTAAGGTTAAGTTTAGCACGATTTTCTTATTGAACTAAACTCACTTAAGGAGTAGAATACCCTCCATGGCAGATCCACTCGAAAAAAAGATAGCAAGAAGAAAAGAAAAAAAGAAAAGAAAAAAACAACAAGAAGTACTAAACAACGTAAGTGAAGGTAGGTGGCGCAGGATGGGCTCGTTCGCAGCATGGGTAGGGTATAGAGTAAGTATAGATGGTGAAACAGAGGTTGTGCCAGTCAGAAAGAACGCCAATAGATTCAGTTTATTAAACTCAGCCAACAACCTAAAAAGATATATTAAAAAAAGAAAAACCCTCGAAAAAAAGCGCAAAAAAAGAAAAAGTAATAACGAGTAGTAAAGTGCTTATATTTGTACTGTGGTGTGGCAACAGTTAGAATATAGAAATGGACTCAGCTCTCGACAAAAAAAGTGCCCCGACATTTTACCTATACGATTATGTCCATGACTGGGGCCCGATGGGGGAAATAAACGAATTAATAAAAGAAGGTAAAATTCCATTTGACACTTGTTTTAGGCTTACTTCTATAGGAAGAAAAGTAGATGCCTCTACTAGATCAACTTTTCTTAACTATACTATGATGCAAGAAATAGTAGATTACGTAGATGACGCATCAAGAATGAGAGAAGAAACATACAAACTGCTGTATGGTAAATTACCTGATGCTGTTGTTGACCTCAATTCTAGGAGTAATTATAAATTTTACCCATATTTAGAACCAATGTATTACAGGATGATGGATTTAGTAAGAGTTATCCATAGCAGGCGTGCACTTAGTGGTGATTCTCTTCCCGACATACCTTATCCAGGCACTACTAAAGTTAGGGTTCCCAATGAAGAGTGGGCGAGATGTAAGGCAATTGCTAGGCCGATTTGGAGGCTAATTGTTGAAAGAACTCACCCAGAATGGTTTGAAGACCTAGATACCTTTTTTGTTCATGGATATATTGGAGGCTGGGGTTCATATTATGAATATAAAGAAAGAACAAAAAGAAGAGGTATAGTAAGTCATGCCATATTGTCAGATCCTTTAGTTATGTCTTTTTATCAAGAAGCGGTGGCAACCGGTATAAATGGAATCGGGCCAATGGGTAGAGAAGATCTTCGATTACTACTAATAGAGGAAAACCCTGAGTTAATGGAGGGGAATGAAATCCCAAGTCATTAGTAACAAAAAATCCTCCGTAGTCTTATTTATAACTATGAAGGATGGGTTTACTTTGAGCTTTTCGAATGGTGCTCCGGATAGGACTCGAACCTATGACCTGGCGGGTAGAAGCCGCCCGCTCTAATCCAACTGAGCTACCGGAGCAAATCTAAAAACGATTATACCGCAAAATTAATCAAAAAGCCATATATTTACCCCGTAAGTCGATTGCCCTACCCACCACGCTTATGCTAAACTACTAGTACAAATTTTCTGCTAAAACTACTCATGAATATTCGCCAAAAAATGAAACTTAAAGAATCAATCGATAAAAGACTCGGTGGAGTAAAAGCCTCTAGCCACAAACTACAAGACTTAAAAAAATCTTTCTTTACCAAAAAAGAGAAAAATACCGAAGAGCCAGAGAACCAAAATAACAGTAGTCGTAGTGTTATCTCTGGCTTAGATATTGGTACGGAATATGTAAAAGCTCTGGTGGCAGAAATCGAAGGAGATAATATCAATGTCATTGGCGTTAGCAAAAAACACCAGAATCTAACTGATATGCACGCTGGAGCAATTGCTGATATCGCCGGAGTAGTCGACAACTGTGAACAAGCATTGGCAGAGGCCGAAAGTATGGCAGGAGCTGGGGTGTCAAAAGCAGTTCTAGGTATTGCTGGAGAATTAGTGAGAGGCATAACCTATACTATTACCTATAAAAGATCCAACCCAGAGGCTCAAATTACAGCAGAGGAGATGCAGTTTGTCATAGAAAAAGCCCAAAACCAAAGCAGATCAAAAGCCTCACGGCAACTCTCTGAAGAGACCGGAGAAGACGATATAGACGTTAAGCTTATTAACTCCGCTATTGTCGCTATGTTTGTAGATGGGTATAAAATATCTAACCCAATTGGCTTTCAGGGTTCTAAGCTCTCAATTAGACTTTATTCGGCGTTTGCGCCAATGGTCCATATTGGAGCTCTTCAACAGGTCGCTCATCAATTAGAGCTTGATCTTATGGCTATCGCTGCGGAGCCTTTTGCAGTATCACGAACAGTTATTGGCACAGATCCATCCAGCTCAGTCTCGGCAATATTAATTGATGTAGGAGGCGGCACTACCGATATAGCCTTTGTAGAGGAGGGTGGAGTACAGGGCACTCGGTCATTCGGTATCGGTGGTAGAAGCTTCACTAAGGCCATATCAGAAGATCTTGGTATTAGTTTTGCTGCCGCAGAAAAGCTCAAAGTAAACTTAGGCTCATCAGAGTATTCTGCATCTCAAAGAGCGGCTGCTACAAAATCACTTCAAAAAACTGCCGAAGTTTGGACGGCTGGGGTTGAACTTAGTATCTCTGAGTTTATAGAAGAACAAGGAGAAAAGTACGGGGCCCTGCCTAGTGTCATAATGCTTTGTGGGGGTGGATCTTCGCTTGAGATCCTACCAAAATCTCTCAATACCGAGGGCTGGTTTAAAGATCTTCCATTCGCCCATAAACCACGAGTTGGTCTAATTCGTGCAGACGCCGCCAAAGGCATTAAAGATCTAACCGAAAAAGTGTCCGACCATACCTTCATTACTGCTCTAGGACTATTGAGGGTAGGACAAGATACCATGATCGCCATCGAACCAGAGTCCAAGCTAAAGGAATCCTTCAAAAAGGTCCTAAGAACTTAAGCTCAAATAAAAAATAGTCTAGACCAAAGTATATGTCTAGACTATTTTTTATGGCGGAGAGAGGGGGATTCGAACCCCCGCGAGGACTTAACATCCCCCTACAGCTTTAGCAAAGCCGCCCCTTCAGCCACTTGGGTACCTCTCCATCAAATCAAGCTGAACTGGATATTATTATAACATTTACACCTTGGATTTATAAGTGGCTCCCTGAGCCGTCATCCTGAGTGCAAGCGAAGGATCTAGTAATTGAGTTTTACTTAAGAAATAGACCCGAGGTTTTTTCTCTCGGGTCTAATATCTCAAAAAATAGTGTTTTATAGCTACTTCTTTTTCTTCACAGCAACTTTCTTTTTAGGAAGAGTCAACTTCAAAGAGTTTGGATCTTGAAGTAAGTTATATACAGCCACTCCTAGAGTCGCACCAACAAGCGGTCCAAACACTGGCCCTAAACTTAAGTCAGCAAGAGATTCACGTACAGTAGCCATAAAGACTGCTGGATTTAAGAATCCTGGATCTCCTGTTGCAACTGCAGTAAAAGCTAAGCCCAAGAAGAGTGATGCACCAACCATGAATCCTGCTTCAAATGTAGAGCGCTCTTCACTCACAGCGGCACTAACTCCAAAGGCAAACACAAACATACCTAGAGCTTCAGCCGCAAAGATCTTCCAAGCCTCAGCATTACTAAATGTCAAAGCTGTAACTTCTGGTACAAATAACTGCATTACTCCAAAAGCTGCAAAAGCTCCGAGCAACTGGACTAGAATGTAAGCAACTGCAGGCGCTGTTCTAATCTTTTTAGCAGTCCACATCCCAAAGCTGATGCCTGGGTTAAAGTGACCACCACTAAATTTACCTAAAGTCATTACTCCTAATCCGACAGTAAATGCCGCAATTAGTGGTACAGATATAAAGTAGACTGGTACAGACTCCAGTCCGCCAGCAAGTGGGTTTTGTTGCACTAATTGTGCTCCACCAGCCGCAAACTTAGCAGCTACTAAAACTGCAAAAGTCAGCATGAATGTTCCCAGCATCTCTGCAACCAGAGCAACGGGATTCACGTCTTTTAACATTGATTTTAAATCAGCCATATTTTAATACCCTCCTGAGGTATAAGTATTAACTAAGCTTAATATACACCACCCCTCAATCACTACTCAACTTACCCCTCCCCAGCCATAGCAAATCTCACAACTTCAGGCAAAATTCTTTTTATGTATAATTAGTTTAAAATGCGAGCAAAATCCAAAATAAAAACACCTCAGATCGTAGTTGTTTCAGGGCCAATGGCAGGAGGCAAGTCTAGTGTACTCCCGGTTATTCTAGAAACCCTAGCTGAGTTAGATAGGCTAGCTTGGGGAAAAGAAAGAGCACTGGATATATCTGATACAACAAGAGCCTGTAGGGTAGATCACGGTGAAGATCCATTAGCATACAATTTCAATACACCTAGAGAACTCATGGAAGACAACATCTCAAAAGGTGTATATATTCAATATTCTCCGCATTCAGGCGAGCTATATGGTTCTAAGGTGCCTCCGTATAACCAGCCAATAGTTATGGATATAGAGGTAAGCGGGGTGAGGCAGATTGTTGAGTCTAAAAATCCTGACATTATTAAGGCCAGAGTCGATATGAAGGCCGTATATCTTTTGCAGTCTAGTATGGAGGATCTTTCTAGCCAGATGATGAATCGGCCGGATGGTATGAAAGAGTCAAGGAAAATGCAGCGTATTGCTCGATATCCTGCAGAGATAAGATATATCTTAGAACATAATCTTCCTTATAACTTCATCTTGAACGAAGCCGGTCATGTGGATATTACTAAAAAGCATGTTGCACAATTCATATTAGGCGAGTTGGGCCCAGACATCGTACAAAGTGCTGATGTAGCCCTGTCTAAAGCAATTGAGGCAGAAGAATGGTTAGAGAAGAGAGGCATTAAGACTGCAGAGATAATAGATCCACTTCTGTTAAACTTATAGCTAGATGGCTAAGAAAAGAGAGACTAAATTCGTCTGCACTAACTGTGGAGAGGATTATCCTAAATGGACAGGCAAGTGTGAGAATTGCGGTGCTTGGAATACTCTTGTCGAGTTTGTCGAATCTAACTTATCAAAAAATCCTAAATCTGGGCAGGGGAGTGAACTTAAGTTTAAGTCAATTAAAGACATCGCTAAAAATGGTGACGGAACTGGAACATCTTCTCGTCTTAAAACAAATATCTCTGATGTAGATGACGTCTTAGGTGGCGGGATAGTCGAAGCAAGTGTCAATTTGATCGCTGGTGAGCCCGGCATCGGTAAATCAACATTAATTATGCAAATAGCAGCCTCGGTTTCTCAAAGCTCAGGGCAAGTCCTCTATGTATCCGGAGAAGAATCGGCCGAGCAAGTTGCCCATCGTGCCTCGCGTCTCGATCTTTCCTCAGACAATTTAGGGATAGTCTCTTCAACTTCGACCGATGACATTGCCGAAACTATCTTAAAAATAAAACCCAAACTAGTCATTATCGACTCGATCCAGACTATGGCTTGCTCAGAGGTCTCATCTGCAACTGGCTCTGTATCTCAGGTAACGAACTCAACACACATCTTAACTCAAGCAGCAAAATCCGCCGGCACAGCATTAATAATTGTCGGACATGTCACCAAAGAGGGCTCATTAGCTGGACCAAAGATGCTCGAGCATCTAGTCGATGTCGTTTTAAATCTAGAGGGAGACCGATACGGCGGTTTTAAAATACTCCGAGCAGTAAAAAACAGATACGGTTCTACTTCTGAAGCCGGAATATTCAATATGACCGAAAAAGGTCTAGAACAAGTTGATAATCCTTCCAAATCTCTCCTCGCCGAAAGGCAGGTAACAGACGGTTCCATCGTCTTTGCTGCCATAGAAGGAACTCGCCCAATTTTAGTGGAGGTCCAAGCTCTAGTTAATAAAACAAGTTTTGGCTATCCCAAAAGAACTGCCTCTGGCTTTGACTTAAATAGACTTAACCTTTTAGTCGCAGTTTTAACTCGGCGCACTAAGCTTAATCTCTCAGAACATGACATCTATATAAATGTCGTAGGTGGAGTAAAGCTCACAGAACCTGCCGCAGACCTTGCCGTTGCCATGGCAATTGCTTCAGCTGCAAAAGGTCTAAGCTTAAAGCAAGATCTAGCCGTCGCAGGAGAGCTCGGACTTTCTGGAGAAATCCGTAGAATACCGAATCTAGAAAAAAGATTAAACGAGGCAAAAAAACTTGGCTTTGTGGGTTTATTGGCACCAAGTTCCGGTTCAAAATCCAACTTTATAAATGACGCTACAAACCTGCGCGAAGTCCTAAATAACTGGTTCATCGCCAGATAACATCAAGCTTACGCTTGCAATTACATAGCTTCAAGAATATGATTGAATCAAAATAATAGAATCAAAGGAGACATTTATGGCATACAGAATTGAGGATGGTGCTATCGCCCTAAGTGATGACGAGCTTGTTGGATCTATTGATAAAATGAGAGATGACGGCGTGTCCATGGCTGTACTAACTCATGCAGGAAAGATGGTTGGACTACTTATCCCTATGACAGCAGGAGAATGGATTTCTGGGTATTTCCAAGCAAATCCTGAAGCAATCAAAAGGTTAGCTGACTTGGCAGAAGGAGCTAGAAATGGTTCCGTACCAACTTTTGGACCAGAAGAACTTCAGAGAAGAGTACGTGGGGCTGATATTGAATCGAGCCCAGGGGCTTAAATATGTGGATCGAAACGTCTAGACGACCCTACGGTGATGCACCTGTTAGAGTCTTCGAAGCTACCCAAAAAGAAACGGGGGAAGTATTAGGGTACATAGCCTCAAACTTAGGTGATATAGTCTTTGATGAAAAAGCATTTTCTTTATAAGTGGACGTCTCTTCGGGGAGGACAAAACTTAGCAGCCGCCAGTCTTTTGCTATGGAACTACAAGTGAGGATGGCAGATTTGAGCCTGTAGTACCCCCGGCCGGAGCCTGTACTTATGGGGCTGCAGATGAGATTGCTTTGACAATTCAACACGAGCAGATTCATCTTTGATATCTCCTCAAGGGTGCTATACTTTATTTAAATGACAACTCAAAATACTGATTTGATCTTAGCTATCTTAGCTATTTTTCAGCTAGCCACTTTATTGCTGGTACTAGTGCAGCACAAACCAATTTTAAGTGATAAAAAGAGTAGTAAAAAAAGAATTGTTCTAGACACCTCTGCTGTGATTGATGGGCGCATCTTGGCTTTGGCAGAGGCTGGTTTTTTAAGTAGCACCGAGCTAATTAGTACAAATATAATTCTCGACGAGCTCCAGTATTTAGCCGATGAAGGGGATAGCTTCAAGCGATCTCGTGCCCGCTATGGTTTAGACATTTTAAATAAACTCTCAGGACTAGCTGGAGTGAGTGTAGTAACTAGAAACCTTTCAAAATCAGAGTTTGAGGTAGATCAACAACTTTTAAATTTAGCAAAATCTTTAAGGGCCCAATTGTTTACGGCAGACTTTAATCTAGCCCAGCGAGCTAAAGTAGAGGGGGTCAGTATCTTGAGTCCTAATGACTTGGCAGAGTCTCTTAAGCCACAGATTCTTCCTGGAGAAAACTTTACTATTAAACTAATCCAAAAAGGAGACGACAAAGGTCAGGCTATTGGCTATTTACCAGACGGAACCATGGTGGTTGCAGAAAACTCTCAAAACAAAATCGGGCAGAATATAGAGCTTAAGTCTAGTAAAATAATCCAAACTGCTGGAGGTCGCATCGTATTTGCCCAACAAGTTAAACAATCTACACAAGCTTACAATACCAATACCAACAGACAAAAAAGACCTCGAACACAGCAGCAAAATATGGCTAATTCTCAAACACAAAAAACTCAGAATTTAAAAAATAAGTCTAAATCAAAAGAAGATTCACTCATTGACGCTATTAACAGCTCAAAGTAACAGTGGTATAATAGAGTAAGCGCGCCCGTAGCTCAGCTGGATAGAGCACTGGTCTTCGGAACCAGGTGTCGGGAGTTCGAATCTCTCCGGGCGCACCAAATCATTATTGACATGTGTATAACGCATCTTGTATAATATATAAGATGGAATTTGATATAAGAAAAAACGGGTATGGGCTAGCTTATGGAGTATTAGAAAACGATGAGACTCCGTCTAGTTATGATCCCTGGTTCCATAATTGGAGAGATCACTCAGGAGCACTATCCTCTTTTGGAGGATTAGTTCTTGGGGGTGCCCCTGGAGCCGGGAAAAGCCATATAACTCAAGATGTCTATAGAGGGCACTACGTAGAGGGCTCCCCAGTAGCCATGATCTCATGTCATATTAACTCAGGAAGTATATCCGGTAGGAGCTTCACAGAAACATTAATAAAGGAGCTGGGTGATGTAGCCGGAGCGATGCTAGTAGTAGATAATCTTGACTTCATGGTTTACACAGGTGGTGCTAAAAGGCGTAGATCAGACAAAAAAACTTGTGAGTATGCGCAGTTTATGGATACTTTAGTCAGGAGGGCAATGGCGAACGGTTGTTGCGTCTTAGCTACGGTCCATTCAGAACTATGGCGGCAAAATCATTCTGAGGCACCCCAAGATATCTGGGATATGTACGAAGAGTTAATAATGGACCTAGGAGGGGAAAAGGTATTTAGAGGGGAGATCGATTTCTATAATGCAGTGGACACTCTACTAAGAAGAGGTGTTCCTTTTGCTCTGGCCAGAGATATAGCAGAAGCTCTCGAAGATAAGGAAAGGCTAGTTTTTAGGCAGGCTCATCACATAAAACCCGATACATTCGTTAATCTCGGTATTGAGGAGGCCATTAAAGAGGTTAATGATCTTAGGGATAAGAAGATTAAGGGAGGATACTAACATACTTAAAAAAGCCCTGCAATGTTTCCTGGTTTAAAACCAAGTGGGTGTTCTCATAGAATCCGCACGAGGGCTTCATCAGAATATTGAACTCCCTGAACATATAAATATTCAGAAAAAGCAGGGCCATTTTCTATTTTAGCACTTTACTTATCATCACAAATCACTTAAGCTTAAGTGTAAGTAATCTCCTAAATTTTCCAGAAAGTATTGCCGTATGACCAAATCAAGAATTCTACTCGTCCCGTTTTTAGTTCTATTATTAAGCTTAGTCAGCGACCCATCAGTCTTTGCTGAATCTACCCCAGATCTCAATATATTTATCTCCGAAGAGGTTGGAGCTTGGGGTACAACGCCAGCCCAAAAGAGAACTGGCCAGCAAGAGGCCTTTAACCAAAGTGATACTCTAGATGACGAGTGGATATCAAGTCTAAATAAGCTTAAAGAGCCGGATACCGAGCTCAAAGTCTCTACTTCACAGATCAGCCCAGATTCACCAAATGTATACACTTTTTTAAACTTAAATAACGAGCAAGTTGCAGTCACAGCCGATAATGTCGATATTAGAAATCTTAGTACCCAAAATGATCTTGGAGTTCGCTCTTCAGATAGCTATCAATATAAAGCCAAGCTCGATCTGCCAGGCTCCGGAGCCAATACTTATAATGGCAACACTATGCAAGATTTCGCTCCCATACCCAATCAGTTTGCTGGCCAATATTATGCTAACGAGTCTCAAAACGGGTTCGGAGATCAGAATAATTACAGAAACGGCCTACTATTCACATTCTCAGAACCGCTTCAGGCATTCGGAGTTTGGCTCGGCGATCTCGAGACTAGAACGGATGGCAATGGTACTCCTGCACTTCTACGTATTTTTAACCCCAATGACGAGTTAATCTTAGAGCGCACTATCCCGCCAAATAACTGGATTACGAACGGAGACCTAGACCAATCAATTTGTGGCACAGCAAATACGACTACAGATCTTATCAACAAAATGGGATGTGGGCACAATACAACTAGATTTATCGGATTTAGTTCTGGCTCAGATTCAATCTTAAGCCTAGTAAAAAGAATGTTGATTATTGTAGGAGACGATGATAACTTTCCGGACCAGCCAGAGAATAACAACGGCAATACTGAGCACATTAGCTTTATAGGGCCAACTGTGGCCTTCTTCCAGGCAAAAACAATTATCACAGATCCAGCAGACCCTCATGACCTCGAAACACCAATCGCCTCTTCTTTGCTAAGTGCGGGCCCTGTGTCTACTGCTAATGCTTCTAGTTCTCAAGATCCAAGGATCGAAGCCTTACAGAATTATCCATTAAGCTTAGCAAAAACAGGACAGCCTCAAACTCTAAGCTTACTTTTTAGTCTAAGTTTAGTGATGATCTCTGGGTACTTAACTACCAAACAATCTCATCTTTACCGTGATATTTGAGCCACTCATTTACTCTTCTAAAATGATTATTCCCGAAGAATCCTGAATATGCTGAGAATGGGGATGGATGGGCAGACTCTAGAACCAAGTGTCTATTAGCATCAATAAGTTTTTTCTTTTTTCTTGCATAGGCTCCCCAAAGCAAGAAAACTACTCCATCACATTTGTTTGAGATGAGTTTAATAATCTCATTAGTTAGGCTCTCCCAGCCTAAATCTGCATGAGAGTTTGCTTTGCCAGCCTCTACTGTTAGAGTTGAGTTAAGTAGTAAAACTCCTTGCTTAGCCCAACTTGTTAGGTCTCCATTAAACTTAATCTCAGCTTCGGGCTTCTTATTAAATTCTGCTTCAAGCTCTTTAAATATATTTTGCAGACTCGGTGGATTCTTAATATATTCTGTAACCGAAAAGCTCAAACCTTGCGCTTGCGGTAATCCGCCTTCTGATCCATGGTAAGGATCTTGGCCTATTATTACTACTTTTACTTCATCTAGCGGAGTTAAGTTCAGGGCTCTAAAAATATTTTTGCTTTCGGGGTAGATCTTCTTGCTAGAGTATTCTTTTTTAATAAAACAAGCTAAAGATTTAAACTCTTTAGATTTAAATACAGCACCTAGGGCTAACTTCCATGTTTTATCGATCGGAGCTTCCATAGCAAATATTTCAATAGTCTTTACCCTATAGATCTTAACAAATTATGATAAGATTAAGCTTAAGTAAATTAACAATAACAATAAATAAGAGCAACACTAAATATGAGTGATTTCTTTCATAAGGTCTCTACAAAAATATCTAATGCCACAGGCAAGGCTTCGGCATTTATACTCTCAGTGTTAGTCGTGTTAATTTGGGCGTCTGTTGGTCCTCTGTTTAACTATTCAGACACATGGCAATTAGTAATAAATACCGGTACAACTGTGGTTACCTTTTTAATGGTCTTCTTGATTCAAAATACCCAGAATAGAGACTCTAAATCGATTCATCTAAAGCTCGACGAACTTATTAGAACCCAAAAGAACGCTAGCAATGCATTCATGGATCTCGACAGTCGCACCGACCAGGAGTTAGTTGAGCTCGAAGAGCACTTCGCAATTATGTCCAGCAAAGTCACAGGAGAAAAACTTGAGAGACTTCAAAAAAAAGAGGTGAATGAGCATAGATTACATATTTTTAAAAAAGATAAGAGTAAGATTAAAGATAGAGATGGTGACGGCCTTCAAGATCCTGTAAGAAAGAAGTAATAATTTATGGCTAAGAAGCCGACTAAAAAACAAAAAAGAAGTTATAAAGCTGAGGATTTAAAGTCTCATCACTCAAAAGCCTTCAGAAAACGACACCTTAGCTTATTAATTCTATCAGTAGCAATAATAACATTTACGCTACTTTCTTTATACTCAATTAAGCTTAACAATAACAATGCTCTAAGATCAGCAAAAGACTTAATTACTAAATTTATAGATCCAGAAAACGACAAGGAGACTAGTTATCAATCAGACCAAGTAATATCTTCATTCGGGTTTTCTCTATTATATAACTCATTTAGGCTGCAGGCGAGTGGTCTAGACTCAAGCACAAATTCAATTTACGTTGGTAAAGAGCTTAACGAGTCCCGACCATACTCCACGATAAAGATATCCCCATCATCTAACTCGAATACTACAGGACTCACAGGTGGTTACATAAGTTTAAAGTATTACCAGGATAACCCTTTGGGTGTATCAGCAGATTTGGCGAAGCTAGAGGCTCAGTATGTTAGCGTTGATTATCCAAATTTCGTTTTACAAAGCAGCTCAACAGAAGAGATCGATGGCCTAGATTTTCTAAAATCAAACTGGTCCCTTTCAGATAATGAGAAGCACAAGCAACCGCTAGCATCTGATTTAAGCTTAATAAGTTATACCGGATTAGTAAATAACTCACCTTTTACGGTTGTCGTAAACAGTGGCCTTAACTCTGAGGATGAAGTGCTATCTCTTTTTGAAGAAGCTTTAGATTCTCTTAGCTTTTCTGCCCCAAGCTCATTAAATATTAAAATTAAAACCAACGACAGCGCACAAATAGTAACTGACCGTAGCTCCACTTTGTCTTTACTTGATAGACTGACTTTTACAAAAAGCACTAACGCACAATCATTTTTAAACGAGAATAACCCGTCAGAAAGAATTAGCTTGCTCTATGGCCCAGCAGTAGTAAAGATCTACAACTTCTACTGTATGGATATCAATCTTAACAGTAAGATATTTATTCCACGGAGCTGTAGCGCAACAACAGGCAGCGGATTTTTGGTCAGCAGTGACGGCTATTTTGCCACAAACGGTCACGTAGTTGTAAATGACCCACTAAGTATTGCTATCACGTACGCGTTTGAGCAGATCAATAACGGAAACTCATTCTATTTCTCTCAATTAGCAAGCGCTTCAGGCTTAACGCAAGCAGATCTAGACTCCGGCTCCACTAATAAGGACAAGCTAAAAATAGCTATCGACAAGTTTTATAAAATCCCTACAAACAGAGTTACAGCCTCCAATAAATCAGAGAGCATACTAGTCGGGTTGGGAGAGCAGCAGCCGGATCTCTCGAAGCTTCTCGAAGCTACTAAGCTTAATCAGGAGTATACACTTCCACTAAAAACTCAAAAAGCTGAACTTATTGGCTATAATTACAGGGAAGTTGATGGGGCCCAGACCGGAGTCTTTACTGCATCAGACGTAGCTCTTTTGAAGATATCTGGCTCTAATTATCCTAACGTTAAGCTCGGGGATATTTCCAGTATTGTCCAGGGCAGCAACTTAAATATAATCGGCTACCCAGGCGCCGCTAGCACAAATCCTTTAGTTGAGGCGAGTCAGTCAATTGCTACCCTAACCTCAGGCAAAGTCTCTGCCATAAAAACAGCCAGCGGTTCTGACAGCAAGCTTATCGAAACGGATGCGACCATTGGGCACGGCAATAGTGGCGGTCCTGCCTTTAACGATTCTGGTGAAGTTGTCGGTATTGCTACATATACAATTGATGGCTCAGGAGAAGGTGATGGAGTATATAACTACATCAGGGACATTGCAGACTTTAAGGAGGTTGTTTACGAAAAGAATATAAGTTTAGCCAAAAGTAGCTCGACACAAAAAACTTGGGAGGATGCCATTGAACTAATTTATGAGGCAAAATACTCAAAAGCTTTAATAAAACTAGAAGAAGTCAGGTCATTATATCCTGATCACCCGAAGGTGGACTCGCTCATCTCCTATATTAGCCAGAGACCAGACCAAACTGAAGATGTTAAAGACTTCCCGGTGCTTATTGCGTCCATAGCTACTCTAGTCGGAATCTTAATCTTAACTCTTGCCATCATTTTAATAATTAATCATGGCAGAAGACATTCTGCATATCTTGAGCAGTCAAGAGTTAAGAATATCAATGAAGACAAAAATGGTATACAAAACATACAAGTTTAATAGCTTGTAATAATTATCACATCCAGCTACAATGTGCTTTAACCAAAAAGAGACTCTAAAAGATTCTAAAAAGAAGTCCCGCATATACTTTCTGTCCTTACTCTTAAAGTAATTTCACGAAAGAGCGGGATCTCTCTTTGGCTAGTTTTTCAGAAATCAACCAATAGAAAATACACCATGACAGACTCTAATCCTGAACTAACAAAGAATAACCGTCAACCAAAAAGAGAATCCAACGAATGGCGTTGCGAATGTGGCAAACTTTTATTTAAAGGAGCCTTCCTTGCAGGCTTAATAGAGGTTAAGTGTAGTCGCTGTAAACGTATGGTTTATCTCCAGCAGTTTAATGCTTATACTGCAGATAATCCCAGCTTTATGACTACGATGTCTCAAGAAGGAACAATTCTTACTGTCAGTCAAGGACTATTTGATGCGCTGGGCTATGCACAAGAGGAGGTGACTGGTAAAAGCTTTCTTGATTTCTTAAACCCTAAATTGCACTTAACTGCTCTATTTTGGATCGAGAGTATTGCCGAAAACAAACATACAAACAATCCCTATAGCTCCCTAATTGTCCCTCTTCTAACAAAAGAGGATGAAGAAAAGATCTTCTCAGTATTAATTAGACCAGCTCATCTTGGGGGTAAAGACATATATATTGTTTTAGCCGAGGCTGGAAAAGAGGCGGCAGACTCTCAAGAGCAAAAAGTACTCTCTAAAATAGCTCAAAAAGACAGAAAACGTAGGGAGAACTGGGACTTCATTATCGATGATGAAGGAACAATCTTAGAGGTTAGTGGCAAGTCTGATTTTGGCTACAAAAAAGAAGACTTAATTGGGAATAGTTTAATAAAAACCCTAGAGATTAATGATAAGAAACTTTCTAATCAATTAAAAATACAAGAAAGCTACGTTTTTACTACCAAGCTTAAGTCTAAAGATGATAAACAAAAAGAATATAAAGCTTGCTTCACACCAGACTTTATAGTTGAGCCCGGAGACAAACAAGGCTTTATTGTTGCTTTTCGACCTCTAGAGGCTCAGCGAGACTCCAGTACATCTCAAACATCTGCCGCATAGTGTTGGCAAAGGCTTTGTTATGTATCTCGGCTCCGACCTTTTGATCATCTCTCCAGTGATAGAAGCCAACTGTGTCGTTATAGACTACAATTTGTTGTTCTAGACCTAAGACATCTTCGCCGATAAACCTTCTATTAAAATTTTTATAAAAGTTACTATTCTTTGTAAAGTTTATCGGTTTTTTACCATGGTTGTTTAGTTCACGAATTGTGTAGTCTACATCTAAAGTCCTTTGCCTATGTGCTTCAGCCCACCTTTTAGAGCCCACTAAATCTTCTAAGACACCACTACCAAAAACCAAGATTTCTCCTTTTGTTTTTAGCTCATTCCATAGCATCTGTTTCATTCCGGCCACACCTTCATAAGTGCTAACACTAAACCTGGCATCGTTTTCCTGTGAGTCAAACATTTGAGAGAGAGTGGGCAATAGTTCATTTAAGATAATCTTTTTTGATTTGACCTCTTCCTCTTTATTAACTAAGCTCACTTCCAGATTTTTAGGCTCAGAAGCGCAAAGTAGTTTGCCACTATCAAGTTGCTCCTGCTTCACTAAACTAAGTTTTTCTAGATCATCAGCAATACGATAAACTTTTGTCCTATTAACTCCCGTTTTTCTAGCAACCTCTAAATGACTCAAAGGTTTTTCTAAAAGAGCGATATAAACCTTCGCTTCGTCAGAAGTTAGACCGTAAGCTGTTAGGTATTTTAGGATATCGTCTTTGTTGTTCAACATAGTGAACAGTTTAGCATATATAACAATAAAATGCAACAATATACAACCACAACAACAAAATATACAAGTTTCTTTAGTATGAATAATTTAGAAAAAACAATTTTAGACCAACACGCCCGTATAAGATCTGCAGGAGATAATCCAGTCGATGCTCTGGAAGAAGCAAAGGGCGAAATACTTGAAGTTGCTAATCAAGATAATGTATCTGAAATATTAAAAAGGAATTTTATCAACTCAATATACCTGGAGATGCCATCATCGACAACTGCGCAACTCAGAAGAATCAGGCACGATGAGTATCTGGCACATATAGCAAATACATCTCTTGAATGGCTAAGGAACTTGGTGGCTAGTGATGTTATTGCGCCAATGCAAGGTTATCTTGGTGGCATTGCTCTCGAAGGTGGACGAGCTATTGGGGTGTTCGGGTTTCCTCCTGGGGGCAACTGGATTTATGCCAGGAAGGGTTACCGCTGACACTATCAATGCTCCCTGGCCTATCGGAGATCATATAAGAAACGAGGAGATTGAAGTATTTAGGCTCTCTGGCTTTTGTGACCAAGCAGTAGTCGATCCAAAATTCGTTGAGAAGCCATCATCCTCTATGATGCAAGTAATTTTTAAAGGAGGAAGTTTAAATTAGTATGGCAAAAAATAGGACAGAAAGCTTAATTTTAGAAGATCTTCCAAGAGTATTTGAAGGTAATTCAGATACTCGTTGGGAGGCAGTTAAAGAGCTTCGAGAAAAAGCTGATAAAATTGCTCAAACTGATAGATTTGAGGACAATTTTATCAGAGAACTCGCAATTTATAACTCAGGTAAATATGGTTTAGATTGTTTTGAGGCAGATAAAACTTTTGATGTAGTAAGAAAGTCGGCCGGTGGGAGTCTAGCATCTATGCACTCACCTTCTCATAGGGCGTGGTTAGGCACTGGCTCATGTCTCACAACAACTGCTAACGGCGAAGTCGTCCATTATGTCAACAGGCCGGGTGAGGTCGAAGAGCGATATGGTCCCGCACTCCCTTATATTTTAGATAAATTAGCTTGGCTTGCTATAGCAAGAGACATTAAGGGTCATAATCAAGTGCATTCTGGAGAAGGTTACAGGTATGTAGCAAACAGGCTAAACAGAATAGGTCGCAAGGGCACACACCCTCATATTGGCTCAATAGCATTCAATCCAGAAGGGTTACTAGGGGTTAAAGAAGATGCACCTGTGCTTTTAGCTAGCGCAAGTGGAACGTTACCATCCGAGTTTCATGATTTTATGTACGAAGCACACATGCCATCACTCAAGGAACGCGCGGACAGAGACCGAGAAGCCGGACTATTCGATAGCTATGAAAAGAATAAACGGGCTGGTGTCTATGACATCGCTTTTGCTGAAATGGTCTGCGAAGCTCTCTATGGAAGACAAGTAAACGACCAAATGCTCGGCCTTTTCGATATCCCAGGAGAGTTCGCGGACGTAGATATAAATTAATCAATTAAATGATTTCTTGGTGGAGTATAACGGATTCGAACCGTTGACCTCTTCACTGCCAGCGAAGCGCTCTAACCAACTGAGCTAATACCCCAATACCTTCTATTATAACGCTGTTATCTTCTAACAACGACCATACTGTGGCGCAATATCTCATCCCCAAGCCTATATCCGGCTTGCATATCCTTAGTCACAACATCTCTTTCGCCATTGCTCTCATCGATAGAAATCGCATCATGAAGGTTCTCGTCAAACTTTTTACCTTCAGCTTCTATTCTTTCTAGACCTAAATTCTCAAGAGTCTTCTTAAGCTTAACTAAGACTGCCGACATTCCCTCAGAGGTTTTATCTAACTTCTCTTTGGAAGATAATTCTAAAGCTTTTTCAGCTGCATCGAGAACTGGCAATAATTCTTTAATAACCTGCGCCTTGTAAAATCCACTAAGCTTAATCTTCTCTTCCTCAGCTCTCCTAATAAGATTCTGAGCATCAGCTCGCTCCCTTTGAAGAGCCTCGGTAAGTTCGTTTATCTTAAGTTCAAGTTCTGACACTCCTCCGTTGTTGGAAGAATTTTTTTCGGACTTAGCCTTCTTTTTTTTAACTGGTTCCATAATGTCTAAGGTGGTGGGTGATGAGGGACTCGAACCCCCGACCCCCTCGGTGTAAACGAGGTGCTCTAGCCAGCTGAGCTAATCACCCACAAATTGTTAAACTCCTTCTCTCATTTTACACAAACATCCTATCTTTTGAGAGAGAATCTCACACCCTTCTATTCCTAGAAGCACTCTAACTATAAGATTGAGGGGTGCTAACCTTAACAATAGTTAAGGATTTCTTTGCCTAGTCCAAAATCGGATTTAGCTTTTTGCCGGTCGAAGCTTTATGCAAAGACTGGTGATCCCGCGGGGAATCGAACCCCGGTTGCCAGGATGAAAACCTGGTGTCCTAACCGTTAGACGACGGGACCATTAATAGCCTATTTTACCATATATCACCCCGGTGGTTCAATTTAAGGCCTTATTTTGATAAAATAGATACATTAGTTTTGTTTGACCAAATCATATAGAACTTAACAAAATGGGCGAGTGGTGGAATTGGTAGACACGCATGCCTTAGGAGCATGTACCGCAAGGTGTGGAGGTTCAAGTCCTCTCTCGCCCACCATCCGGCTTCGTTCTTGAATCTAAGAACTATGCCGGATTTTATTTATGGCCTAAGCGACTTGTCCGGTATAAGAATAAAACTAAAATAAGCGAAGTTAAGCGAAAACTAATGATATAGTTAAGCTTAAGCATATAAGAATCTATTTGGTGGGAAGCTGATTTAATGGCACGATCTAAACAAGCGGTTATAATTGGAGGGGGTTTTGCCGGACTTTCGGCAGCGTGCTACATGGCGCGTGCCGGATATCGTGTTGTTCTTTTAGAAAAAAATAAAAAAATAGGAGGCAGGGCACAGGCCGCCCAAGATGCCGGTTTCAAATTTGATCTCGGTCCAAATTGGTACATCATGCCAGACCTATACGAAGACTTCTTCCAAGATTTTGGGACTAGCCCGGAAGATCATTATAAACTAATTCGCTTAAGTCCTGCCTTTAGAACCTTTACTCCAGAAGGTGAATATTTTGATGCCCTAGAGCCGGAGCATATGGCTGATCAGCTTGACTCGTTCAACCATGGTGATGGAATCGGGTTCAAAAGACTGTTAAACAGATCAAAAGTAGTCTATTCTAGGTTTAAGCTTGGTCTTATGCAAGAAGACTGGCTTAGCAAGTTGTCAAAGCTAAAACCAAAAGTATCTTCCACAATCTTTAAACTACCAAAAGGCACTATAGCTTCTAGAAATGCCGAGTTTATAAAGTCTCGTGACGGCAAGGCTATGGCCGATAGCTTTAGCCACTTTCTCGGAGGCACAGCCAATAGAACTCCTGCCGCATACTCATTCTTGCCATACACAGTTTTTGACCAAGGAGTTTGGTACCCAGAAGGGGGCTTCAGCTCAGTTGTATCAGGCTTTAGAAGTCTGGCCCAAAAACTTGGAGTTGAAATCTACGAAGGTTATGAGGTCGAGAAAGTAGAAGTCCAATACGGGGTTGCTTCGGCTGTGGTCATAAAAGATTTAGGAGAACGAATCCCGGCCGATGTGGTCATTTCAGCCTCTGACTACTTAAATTCAGAAAGCATGCTCGAGCCGATCTACCAATCTTATAGCCTTGATTTTTGGAAATCTAAACAATATTCTCCGTCGGCGATCGTTGTCTCTTTGGGCTTAAATCAAAAAGTACCAAATTTGTTGCATCACAATACTTTTACTAATCCAAGTAGCTCAGACTTAAATATAAGAGCCTGGCCAAGCCAAATTGGCACATTTAGTGTGACATGTCCAACATTCACTGAGCCAAACTTGGCGCCAAATGGGGGAGAGGTTCTAACAGTTACTATTCCAATTCCTGCTGGTTTATCAGACGAAGAGGCTGCTATAAAGAGATTAATTTCTCAAGCTTACGAAAAAATCTCAGTGGCTACTGGAGTCAACATCCAAGGAGCAATTGTAACGGAGCATATCATTTCTTCAAGTTACTTCAAGAGTATGTTTTATGCACCTGGAGGCTCAATTGCTGGACTCGCCCAATACAAAGATCAAATCTTCCAAAAAGACCTCGTTTAAAATCTAAAAAACTCTCAAATTTATTTTATGCTGGACAAGATACTAATCCGGGATCAAGTGTAGGCTTTGCGATTGTCTCAGGAAAGCTTGCCGCCTACGCCGCCCTTGGTAAAAGACCAGAAGCAAAGCTTTAGTCTTTTTTAATCTTCATCACGCCCTCAGCTCTTCTTATAAAAACTGGTTCAAGCTCTGTGCTTTTCTTGTCCGAATAGACATAGTTATCCTCATTAAAGTTTTTTAATAATTCTGGGTCGTCGATTCTATTTTTAATAATCCATCGAGCCATCATTCCTCTGGCAACTTTAGCATGAACTGCCTCAAACTTAACTTCTGATTTATCACCTTTTTTTCTATCTTGTAAAAATAGGGGAGTAATTATTTTGCCCCTAAAACTTTTTCTAATCAATTTTATATATTCTTCTGAAGAAAGATTAATCACAAATTTGTCATTAATCTGAGCTGATATTTTATCTTCCCAAAAGTCATACAAGTTCTTACTTTTAGCGACGCTAAGCTTAAATCCGGCCTCCAATCTATAAGGCTTAATTAAGTCTAGCGGTCTTGCGATGCCGTAAAGTCCGGATAGAGTCCAGACTTTTTCTTGTGCCCAAAAAAAATCTTCTTGGTCTAAGCTTTCTGCAACTAAGCCCTTATAAACATCTCCGCTAAAATAGAGCCAGGCTGGCCACGCTTCCGCATCTTTCCAATTATCAATCTTAAGCTTAGTTTCTTTAGCTAAATTCTCAGAGATATGCATTAACTTCTGTAAGTCTTTAACACTAAGCTTAATTAATTTAGCATTAAGTGCTTTAGCTTCTGCTTCAAAAAGAGGGCTCGTTCCATTGAGCTTAAAATCAACATTTTTCTTAAGCATCGTCTTAGAAGAAACAAGTAGAGTAATCATTAATATTTAAGCTTAGCAGGTTTCTCTGTTAAACTTAAAACTGTATGAGTGAGGATCTAAGAGGTAAGACATTAGCTATCATTGATGGCAAATCAGTTTTTTATCGTGGTTATTACGCAATGCCGAATCTCTCTACAAGAGATGGAGTCTCCACGGGAGGGGTTTATGGCTTTGCTACTCTAGCATTAGAAATTATTGCTAAACTTAAGCCAGATTTTGTAGCAGTCGCATGGGATAAATCTAAAACCAATACCGCAAAAAGAAAAGAGATTTATGCAGACTACAAAGCCAACAGAAAGCCGGCTCCGCCAGATTTTTACGAGCAAGTCCCAATTTTAAAAGATTTTCTAAAAGTACTTGGCTGGCCTCTTTATGAGCTTGATGGGTACGAGGCGGACGACATCCTTGGCACGCTCGCTCACCAAGCAAAAGAGTTTGGCTTGCAGACTAAACTTATTACCTCAGACCTAGATATGCTCCAGTTAATTCACGATGGGAACACTGAGATTTTAAATATCAAAAAAGGTTTTTCAGACATCCAAAAGTTTAACCAAAAAGCATTCGAAGATAAGTACGGGATCCAAGTAGAACAATTTGTAGATTATAAATCTCTCACTGGCGATAGCTCAGATAACATTCCAGGCGTTGCTGGCATTGGTCCTAAAGCTGCGTGCGAGCTTCTAAACGAGTATAAAACTCTAGAAAACATCTACGAGAACCTCTGGAAGGTTCCGACAAAGTATCAAACCAAGTTGGAATCCGGCAAAAATTCTGCCTTTATGTCCAAAGAGCTCGCTACAATCATGCTCGATGCACCCCTTAAACTTAAAGAAGAAATTAAACACATGCATGGAGTCCCGGCCAATGCCTCTAAATTACTTACCACAATGGAGAACTTAGAATTCAGGACTCTTATAAAAAATCTCCCAAGCTTTTTAAGAGACCGTGGAGCCCTAAGTGAAGCTAATATTATCGAAAGCTCAAAAGTCGCACAAAAAGCGATTCTTAAACTCAAAAGTGTAAATAACTTAAATGATTTGGATATTAAACAAGATCAACCAACCTATCTTTACTGCGTTTCAGAAGGTAAGTTTGGCAAGAACTCTAAGCGTCTCTATATTTCTCAAAATCTAAAAGAAGGCTTCATAATTCATCCTCAAGACTTTAAAGATCTTGATAAATTAGAAGACTTGCTTTCAAAAACAAAGGTTGTAACTTACGATTCTAAAAAGCTTCTACATTTTTTTGCTGAACTTAAGTTTGGCGGGCTGGCTAATCTTCCTGTTCATCATGATCTGCAAATTGTAGCTTTCCTTTTAAACTCACTTTCACGCGCAAGTACCCTTACAGATTTAGCAGCTCAAGAGGTTAAGCTTAAGCTTCAAGAAGACTTGCCCCCAGAAGATCTAGACACAGTATTTCCAGAAATAAACCAAGCGCTAAATGAGCTTTACGAAAGGCAAGTTCATCAGCTTTCAAAACTCCCTAAACTTAAAGAAGTTCAAGAAGAGATTGACCAAGCGGTAGTCCCAACTCTAGTCCAAATGGAGAGATCCGGGCTTTATGTTAATCAAAAAAAAGTCACCACAATCACTAAAAAGTTTGAACGAAGAATTGATGAGCTCACAAAAAAAATTCATAAACTTGCTGGCAAAGAATTTAATATTGCTAGCCCAAAACAGCTCGGCGAAGTTTTATTCCAAGATTTAGGTCTTGCACCGACTGGAGTCAAAAAGAAGAAGACCGGCCTATCGACTGCGGCTGGTGAACTCGAAAAGATGGCTTTACTTCACCCCATAATCTCTCTTATCCAAGAATATAGACAAATCACTAAACTCAAAGGCACTTATCTCGATCCTATTCCTAAGCTTATTTCAGAAGAAGATGGCAGAGTCCATGGCTCGTTCAATTTAAATGTCGCTGCAACTGGGCGTTTGAGCTCAGCCGACCCTAACATGCAAAATATCCCTGCTAGAACAGAACTCGGTCGAGAAGTCCGCTCAATTTTTGAAGCACCAAAAGGTAAAACACTCATTTCCGCCGACTATTCTCAGGTAGAACTCCGTATTGCGGCAGCTATGTCTGATGACAAAGACTTAATTAAACTTTTTAACGAAGATCACGATATCCATACGGCAACTGCTGCAAGCCTTGCCGGAATTCCAGAAAGCGAAGTTACAAAAGAGCAGCGTTATAACGCAAAGGCCGTTAATTTTGGTATTCTTTACGGACAGGGAGCTCACGGTCTAGCTCAAGTAACTGGAATGACAGATGGAGAAGCACGGATCTTCCTACTTAAGTATAAAGAGATACGGTCAAAGCTTTTTGAACTTACCGATAATTTTATAAAGCAAGCAAAAGAGCAGGGCTATGTCGAAACAATTTACGGCAGAAGAAGACCAACTCCAGATATCAGATCTGTCAACTTTAATATCCGAGCCGCAGCAGAACGTGCCGCACTAAACATGCCAATCCAAGGAACAAGTGCGGATATAACAAAACTCGCCATGATTAAGCTTAGTAAAGTATTACCAAAAGGAGCCGAGCAAGTTTTACAGGTCCACGACAGCATTGTTGTAGAGGTTGATGAGAGTAGTGCACAAAAAGTTGCCAAACTAATGCAACAAGAAATGGAACAGATTGCCCCAGATCTAGGAGTTAAGCTCAAGGTTGACGCAAAAACCGCCACTAGCTTGGGTGAGTTATAACTGTTGACACATACTACATTAATATAATAAACGATATGACTGAATCGGGAAGATATACATTTGATACAGCAACTAAAACATTAGAAGAAAAGGTCAAGAGAGCATCGAGCCTCCTTGGAAAGGATATAGCCGTAGGTGCTAGCGAAGGGGTTGAATTAGCAAATCCGAAGCTAACGCCTCTTAAACCAAATACGGCCCGGAGCGTTGCTCAAGTACGTGTTGCGGGCGAGGTGGCAGGAGATCTTTTATGTAATTATATTCAATAAAGGTGATAGCACTGGCGAGTATAGTGAAGAGTACCCGCAGGATAGCCTTGAAGTGCCACCATTAAATCTAGGTGATGCTACCCTAACTCCTGGATCTACTTCATACCCGCGACCAAAAAATCAGCTTGCAGAAATATGTATTCCTTTGGTTAACGCAATGATATGGTAAGACGAAAGAGTAACTATGTACAGAGGAACACATCTTAGATTGATCGGGATTAATAAAGGCGGCTCTTTAGAGAAACCAACGGTTACCCCAGTTGACCTAGGGCCTTATGGTTCAAATAGGACCCCATCCCAGGCGTTTAGTGAGTCTCCTAGCTTCTTAACGCTAGGAACTGACGGTTTCGGCAGAAGAGTCGGTGACCCTCATGCCATTTTTAATCCATCAGAGCATGTTCAAATAGCCGGATTCATTGCAGCCACTGATGAAAGATGGCTAGACCTATTAGCATCTTTTGAGCCGACGAATCCATACACAAGTTAGCCAAGTTGACTCCTGAGCACAAAGATTGCTATAATCTCGATATTAAGTAAACTATTAATACTATTGTAAAAACAGATAGAATTTATCATGGGAGATCTAATAGTAGAAAAACCAACATTTAGGATGCACTGTGACAACTGTCACGGTAATACTGGATACTTCGAAGTAAGCAGAGAAGATGTCGTCCACATCGACAAAACAGCTCAGACAATCGTTTTTTATGCAACCTGTCCAAATGGTCATCAACACCCAGTTGATTCAGAGTACGTCGTATTCGCTCCAGAAGTGAGACAAGCCATTGAAAGTCTAAGGGCTCAGCTGGAAGGCTCTCAAGTCTAAATAAGTAACCTTTTTGCTAAACTTAAGGTATGCCTGAGCTACCAGAAGTAGAAACCGTTGTTCGTGGTCTAAATGAACATCTCGTTGGACATACAATTAAATCTTTTGATTTTGATTGGCCAAAAACAATCAAGACTCCACTTGAGATTTTTAAAAAAGAGATTGAAGGCTCTAGGGTTATTACTGCAAGACGTCGCGGCAAGCTGATCATCATAAACTTAAGTTCTGAGCATTCAATTTTAATTCATCTTAAGATGACTGGGCAGCTAGTTTATAAATCTTCAAAGCTTCAGTATGGAGCCGGCCATCCTAATAATTCACTAGTTTCTAAACTTCCAGACAAAACAACTCGAATTCACTTTAAGCTAGATAATAATTCTGAACTCTTTTTTAACGATGTTAGAAAATTTGGTTGGGTAGAGTTAATCCCCTCAGACGAACATCATTTGCATAAATTCATTTCATCCTTAGGTCCTGAACCTCTGGAGATAGACTACATTAAGTTTAAGCAAGCTTTATATAGATTTCCAAAAGCCCAGATTAAAGCTAAGCTTTTAGACCAAAACGTTCTTGCCGGAGTGGGCAATATTTATGCCGACGAATCTTTATGGGCAGCTCAGATTCATCCTCAAAAAAAGATCTCCGAGATTCCAGAATCTAAACTTAAGAATCTTTTTACAGAGCTCCAAGCAGTACTAAACTTAAGTATCGAGAAAGGCGGTTCATCTTCTGTCAACTATATCAAGGTAGACGGCAAAGTAGGATCATACCTCACATTTGCAAACGTTTATAAAAGAGAAGGTAAGCCCTGCAAAAGATGTGGTACAGAATTAATTCGAACAGTCGCAGCTGGGCGTGGAACCCGCATTTGCCCTAAGTGCCAGAAAATATAGAATCCAATACTAAATTACTTTGTTTAGAAAATAAATTATACCTGCTCGACTTTAAGTCCTCGGGCTTTGGCGCGGTGCAGATTAGATGTAAAATAAGAGCTAACTATGTTGAAGATTTTTTATGGCCAAAATACTTTTGCCAAACGCTTAGAAGTATCTAAGCTTAAGAAAGAATTTATAGAAAAAAATGGAGAATACTCTGTAAGAGAGTTCTCGGCAGAAGAGCAAAGTCCAAACATTTTTATATCAGATATATCATCCTCCGGACTGTTCGCCACTAAAGAACTAATAATTATCAAAAGATTAGAAGATAACTTAAATCTACTTAATAAAATTATTGAATCAAATTTAGAGCATAATCCTAATGAGATAATTTTATTAATAAACTCACTAGACAAAAGAACTAACGAGTATAAACAAATTCGAAAACACACCGGATTTACAGATTTCCAAAGCCTGCCAGAAGCTAAGCTTAAAACTTGGATTACGCAAACATCAAAAAAACTTGGCTTTACTTTTTCTCATGACGTTTTGCAAGATCTAATGATCAGAACAAATCAAGATCAGCAGGAGATCTGGATTTGCTTAAATCAACTCTCTCACCTCCAAAAAGAGTCTATAGATAAAGATGATTTAGATATTTTTCTAGCTCCTTCATGCTCCGAAACAGCTTTTAATTTGCTAGAATCTGCCCTAAGAAAAGATTCTAAAAAATTCCAGAAATCCTTAAAAGAGCTTGAGCTATTTAGGGAAGACCCCTATCAGATAGTGGCTCTATTATGCTCTCAAGCCCACTCACTTGTTGCTGTAGCTTTAGGGAATGAAGCTGGTAAATCACTTCAGTCTATAGCTGGCGATATCGGTATCCACCCATTTGTAGCCTCTCAACAAGCTAAGCTTGTTAGATCTCAAAATATTAATAAACAAAAGTCTCTTAACATTTCTAAAATCATAAACTGGCTTGATCTATCTTTAAAAACAGTTAACAAAACAGAACCTTGGCCAATGCTAGATTCTGCATTGATGCAAATTACTGTGCTATAGTTTCCAATAATAAAGTTAAGTTTAATACAATATAATTAATATGAAATATCGAGAGATTTGGAAATCGTTAGCACTTACTTTAATTACACTTGGGATTTATGGGATCGTCTGGCAGGTCAAAGTTAAAGGAGAGATGAACGGGCTTGGGGCAGACATTCCAACCGCTTGGTGGCTAATCGTCCCAATTGGGAATATCTGGTGGCTCTGGAAGTACTCCGAAGGAGTTGAGCAGGTTACTAAAGGCAAGTACACAGCAGGCGTAAGCTTCTTGTTGCTGTTCTTAGCAAGCGTGGTTGGACAGGCTGTATTACAGACAGAGTTCAACAAGATGGCTGGTGGCAAACCAGTTGAGGGCGGAGCTAGGAAGTCTATAGAATCATAAATATAGTTAAAACATAGCAAGAATCATCCTGAACTCGCACGTCATGGCGACATGCCACGGTCTCAGGATCTCTAAAACATAAAATGAGCTCCAAAAACGGAGCTCTTTAACTTGCTTAAGATTATAACATAATCAATAACTACAAAACAAGACTATTCAAACAATGTCAAACCCGCTAAAATCAAAAAGATTATGAATGATAAAAAAATGAGCAATAAGAGCGCGGATCAATTTACAAGATCTTACTACCTAAAGAAACTTAACCAAAACAAGTTGGGATATCTAGCTCCTTTATTTTTCCTTTTGGGGAATATCATAGCCATAAATATTACTCCCATAATATACTCTAACTTTATTCAAAGGGCTACACAGGGTAAGTACACACAGCTGCTAGAGATAATCCCTGTAATACTTATTCTTCTAGTACTTCACCTTACCCGATTCACTCTTTTTGGGCTTACAGATTATATCTGGTCTAAGGTTAGTACTAAAGTCCAGGGTGAGCTTATTGTAGAATCTCAGGAAGTCATATTAACCAAGTCTAAAAGCTTTTTTGCTGATAATTTTACGGGAGGGATAGTTAATAAGGTAGGCTCATTCGCGATAGGTTTTCAAGCCCTATTGAATGAATATAGCTATAACCTTATACCTTCAATTGTGACCATGACTCTTGTTTTTATCTATGTAGGCTCTAAGAGTCTCATTCTCTTAATCCCATTTATAATGACTTCGGCAGTTTTCGGTATATTTGTCCTGGCCACTAAACCTAAAAGAAAAAAATTAAATAAAGAACGGCAATTGGCAATAACCAAGTTTCAGGGCTTCTTGGCTGACTCCATCTCGTCCGTAGATGTGGTCAAGTCTGAAGGTGCAGAAGAGTATGAAATAAGAAACGTGAAGAAACCACTAAAAGTTTTTACGGATGCTAAGTCTAAGGCTATGGTATTCAGCAATGTTCTTGGCAGGGCGACGGGATATGTGGGTCAGTTCTTTACAATAGTAGCTTTGCTTTTCGCAATTTTTATGTATATAAACCATAAGATCGATCTGGCAATGGTTCTAATAATGACCTCTTATGCCGGAAGCTTGGTGGACAAGATAAGCGCACTCAGTAACTATAAGATTAATGTCCAGGAGGTTTATAATTCAACCTTTGAGATGGCTGAGATTATGATGATGGAGCCTGAGATTAAAGATCCTCAATATCCTGTTAAATTGAAGATTGAAAAAGGGCAGATCGAATTTAATGATGCAAGTTTTAAATACACTAATGCATCCGAGGAGCTTAAAGAAGATGAAGACAAACCTAATAAAAACATAAAAGACGAACAGCATCTGTTTAAAAACCTTAGCTTAACAATTAAACCAGGCGAAAAGATCGGTTTGGTTGGCCCAAGTGGAGGAGGAAAGTCGACTCTACTAAAATTAATCTTAAGGTTTTATGATATAGATTCTGGCGCAGTCAAAATAGATGGCATTAATGTCAAAGATGTAATCCAATCAAAACTAAGGCAGCAGATAGCTTACGTTCCACAGGATCCCGCACTCTTCCACCGCTCAATTGCAGAAAACATTGGCTACTCTAAGCCAAACGCTAAGCTTAAAGAAGTTAAGGCAGCCGCAAAACAGGCTTATGTTGATGAGTTTATAGAATCACTTCCAGATGGTTATGACACTTTAGTAGGTGAGCGCGGAGTTAAGCTCAGCGGAGGTCAGCGCCAACGTGTTGCAATTGCTAGGGCAATTCTAAAAGATGCCCCAATTCTACTTTTAGACGAAGCAACATCTGCTCTCGACTCAGAATCTGAAAGCTATATCCAGAAAAGCTTAGAGAAATTAATGAAAGATAGAACCACTGTAGTTGTAGCGCACCGTCTTTCAACAATCCGCAAAATGGATAGAATAATCGTAGTAGATAAAGGGAGAGTAGTAGACTCTGGCCCTCACGACCAATTGTTAAAATCATCACCACTCTATAAAAAACTATGGTCCCACCAAAGTGGAGGATTGCTCCAAGATTAAGCAACAAAAAGTTCAGTAAGATATTTAACACAACATTCATTGATTTTAACTAAGCTCGGGAGTTTAATTAACCTCAGTTAAGTTTAAAAAAGAGGAGAGAAAATATGGTTCTATTCGCTTTCGCGTTACTGGCGGTAGGCTTGCTTTGCGCAACGCTTGGAGCTCGCGTCGCAAAAACATTGTTACCACTTTTCGGCTTGTTTGCAGGAGTCATGGTTGGCTTTACTGGAGTTCAGGCCGTATTTGGTACAGGCGCACTTAGTACAACAGTCGCAGTGTTCGTCTCATTTGCAGTCGGATTGTTACTTGCGGTGTTATCCTACGTCTTCTTCGACCTAGCCGTCGTTGTACTGATGGGTCTAGTAGTAGCAAATGCCCTGGCATTCTTAGGTATTGCACTAGGCTTAAGAGAGAACGGTTTCGTAGTCTTTATGCTCTATGTAGCAGGTTTAGTTTGGGGAGTCAAATACGCCCTTCGCAATCCTACTGCCGAGGCATTCTTGATCTACCTAACTTCTTATGTAGGAGTCGCAATGATTCTAGCCAGCGCGCTACTGATTACAGGAGATTTAACTGTCGCTCAACTCGCTGATAATGGAGTTGTAAAAACTTCACTAGAGGCTATGAGTCAGTCATTCCTATGGTTCTTAGTTTGGTTTGGTGGATCAATGGTTGCTGCTCAAGCGCAAATCGCATCACTTGCAGCCGAGTTCGGACTTCCAAGGTCTAGTAGTAAAAGATAAATAAAAGTTCATAAAATTTAAAAGGAGATTTATTATGGCAAAATCATCAACAAAAAAACTAACCGGACTTAAAGCCAGCTCAGTGGCTATGTTCGAAGGGACTTTTGCGGCAATCGTTGGACTTGGAGTAGCGGTACTTTATAGCCTAGCCGGTACAATTGAGCTAGCCAAGTCTACCTCAAGCGTTCTAGCCGGAATGGCCTTTGGCCTAACTGCTGGAGTAGTCGCAATTGTGGTAGTACCACTTGTCTACTTTGCACTCGGATGGGCCGTTGGATATGTTCACGGATTTGTCTTTAACGTTGTAGCAGGAACATCAGGTGGCATAGATCTAGAATTTGAAGAGTAAGATCAGTATCTTCTATCAAAGAAAAAAACCGGGAGATTTAATCTTCCGGTTTTTAAAATTTTCTAGTTTGCTATAAAGAATCTATTTCTTAGCAGGAGCTTTTTTTGCAGCAGCCTTAGTAGCTGGCTTTTTAGCCGCAGGCTTCTTTTCTGCCGGTTTTGTGCTAGAGGTCTTAGCTTTAGTCGTACTCTTAGCTCCTTGAGGATTAACTCCCATAGCTTTTAGCTCAGCATTAAGTCTAGACTTTTTTCTAGAGCCAGTATTCTTATGTAGAACATTCTTTTTAACGGCAGTATCAATTGTTGCCTGAGCCTTTTTGAATAGTTCAGCAGCATTCTTCCCGCCATTCTTTGCATCTTCACGAAGGGCTTTAATAGCCTCACGCATGTTCTTTTTAGTTAGTCTATTCCTTGCTTCACGAACTTGAGTTTGTCTAGCTCGTTTTTTTGCAGATTTAATTATTGGCATTACTATTCCTTCTTATGATCCGTAGACCTTATTTTATATTTACTTGCTCATTATATTATAACAGGGTAGAAAGTATTATTCAAACATTTTAGTATTGACTTTAACAGTACAAGATGATATTATATGAGCGAATATGGCATTACGTGGTTTTTATAATGATAACTTAAGTATTCCAGGGAGATCGAGCTCGGGGCCCGAACTGGCAAGGGATATATCATTTATTTTGAAAAAAGGTGGAGCTGTCCGATCAGTATACGATTCAATTGAGACCTCTAGACCGATTGGTGATATGCAAGGGACACCAGGGATTGAATTAGCTGGTAAAGTTGCAACTACTGTTTATGCTGTATTATTACCTAATCCTCTTGCCTCACAAAAAGCTTTTGATAGAGCACAGCATTTTGTGAGTAAATATGACCTATTAGAGGACTATACAAATTAGATTGTTGTATAAAGCCAATAAAAAGTGTATATTATGCACATCTAAACAATTTAGATAATTATTTAATCAATAAACATGACAATTGAAAGACAAGACACATTAGACGAGACTAAACTCGATCTCGCGGATCCGAGCGGGCAAGAGAAAAAGGTCGCAATTGCCGCTTCTCCTAGACATACAGCAGGACCAACCAATAGACCACCAAGTGATGCTGAGCTCGCTGCTTTAAAGGGAAGTAGCTCAGGCTATGCAAGAAGCGTTAGGATGAAGGCAGCAGGAGCTTTAGCTACTAGACCACCTGTGAATCATAACTTTGATGATGAGCCTCACGAAGAATTGGGCTTTGGTGATTAACTAGCGTTCTTCAACATTTGCGTTAAGCTTATCTGCTAAGCCCTTTGCAGCAAGAGCCTCAGTATTCCTTTTTTCAACAATGCTGTTATATTCACCGATTATAGACTTAATTTCTTCTACTTTAGAGTTAAAAATTTTTACTTTAGAGTTATATTCTTCTACAGCAGATTGATATTCTTCTTGGCTGTCACTGTTTTGCAAATAATCAATCGAATCTTTTTCTCTATCAAGCTGAAGACTTAAAAGATTAATCTCTACTTCTAGATTATTTTTCTGGTCCCTTAAGTCACTTAGTTTCTTGTCGTATTCTTTTATAACAGAGTTTATTCTTTTAAATTCAGAGCTATAAGCAAGGTAATAGTCTACAATCGCACTCCTGTCCTTAAAATATTCTGAATAAATATCCTCAAGCTCACTCCCAACATCTTTAAGCTGAGTGCCAAAGATGGCGAACATTTCATTATTCAGCTCCTCACCTGGCCCAAGTTTGCTCTCATAATTTCTCACAAGATCTCTAGTTTCTTTGTCTTCTGTTCTAGACCTTAAGCTTTTAACAAGTCTCCCAACCTTTAATTTCTCAGAAGGATCCATTCTTTCGAATTTTGCATGTAGGAGCTCATGCGCTGCGGTGACTTCTTCGACTCCGTTAAGTTTAGGTTCATCTACTTTAAGAACGTAGATCTTTCTATTTCCGTAACATCCCAAGACACTGGCCTGTTCGTAAGCTTGCACAGGGCATTTTTCTCTAAAATTATCTTTATCATCAACCTCAGTTAAGCTAGCTCGGTATACCAGATCTCCCTTTGAAGTAAGTTGAAGATTATTCAAAACTTCAGCGGAGTCTTGGGTAGATTTATAACTCTGCGAAACCCATCTATCATGAATTTCCCACTTATTATTCCAAGCAACAATCCCCAAAATAAATAATAATGTCACTAAAATTAAACCCAGTAGTTTTTTTGAGGATCTCTTCTGTTCTGTTTCCATATATCTAATTCTACAATAGTTTAGCCTACTAAACTTCAAAAAACAGAGGTAATTGAGTTATAATTAAACTTAATGGGGGCGTAGCTCAGGGGTTAGAGCAGTCGGCTCATAACTGATTGGTCGTAGGTTCAAATCCTACCGCCCCCACCATTTTACCTAGCTATAAAGCCTAGCTGAGGGTCTAGGCTTATTTTAGATTAGATACCATAGATTAAATTGGGTATTAAGAGACTAATGACTTATAATTCTAAACCCTCGGAGATAGTAATTGAGACAGACTTTTTTGATGGAGCACCAAATAACGTAAAATTTGGTGTCGCTATATCGAGGCTACCAGACGAACCAGGCAGAAGCGGACTCCTACTTCCTGTTGAGGATGAGGCAGCCGTACGTCTTGTGCAGGTTAGTTATCAGCAGGCAGGCATCATTGCTAACTGCAAGGAGGATCTTGCAAGAATTCGAGCCTTAGATCACAGGTCAGAAAGGATTGTTGTAATGGAGCGTGTCGGCAAAAGGGCGGCCAGCCTATTTGCAACAGCCAGACTTGTCCATGGAACATTAGAGGAGTCTTTACCTATGGAGGAGTATTTCCCATCCTTGCTTTGTTCGGTGGATATTCCAAGATGTGTGGAAATATCTAGACTAACTTCAATAGCAGAGGACAAAAAAACAAGAGAGAGGCTTTCAAGCTGTCCTAAGAGCTGCCTATGGCTACGCAGTTAGCTCCATATCTGATTATTTTGGGGATGGAAACATATCAGCAGAAGAGATACGTGTAACAGAAGAGATAGATCATTACTTTGGGCCGATTCAGCCAGAGAAAATTGAAGGGGACCAACTTGACCATTTTCCAGACGTAGACACCATAGTAGCAATGACAGAAGACTTTGTGATTGCTCGGGCAAGAAAATTTGGGATTACGGTAGATGTACTAGGTGGGCCGATTCCTGTTCAAGAGGCAAGGGATACTATGGCCATCTTACATCCAGTCTCTTTCGATCTAAGGAAAGTGCGTCGCACTCACTTAGCTGGCACAAATCAGCTCTTTAACGTTTATCTAGACAATATAGATAAACACCATGGGCTTGGGTGGTTTGGGGATGAGATTATAGAGAACCTCGGCTTCCCTCAGCTTTAATGATGATTTATAATTAGAAATTATAAATATAAAAAAGAATGGGATTAAAAGGTGACAATGCCCAAGATCGATACCAGTATCATTATCCCAGCCTACAATGAGTCTGTGGTTATTGAGTCCACTCTCCAAAAGCTCGCTAATTACCTGTATAAAAAAAGAAAAGTTTTAGGGGTAACGGAAGTAATAGTGATTGCATCGGGTACCGATGATACTGCAGTACTTGCTAGAAAACTTTCTTCTAAATTCGAAAAACTTAAAGTTATTGATCCAGGTCATAAAAGAGGTAAGGGCTTAAGCGTAAGAATCGGTTTTGACAATGCCCAAGGTGATGTCCAGATATTCATGGATGCAGATCTTGCTACACCGCTCCATCATATCACCAAGACAGTTCAAAGCCTGAGAGGCGAAAGTGATGTAGTCGTTGGAGTCCGAAGACTTAGCAAAATACATCCTGGTAAACTAAGAACACTTTTCTCTATAGGGAGTAATTTAATAACAAGGGTTCTGCTATTCCCAAGAATAAGAGATACTCAGTGCGGTTACAAAGGTTTTAAAAAAGATGCCGCAAGAAAAGTCTTTACGAGGCAGCGCCTCAACGGCTGGGGGTTCGATATAGAGATGCTCCAGTTAGCAAAAGAAAATAAATTAAAAATCACTCAACAAGAGATTTCTGATTGGCAAGAAGAGCGGGAAGAGGGCTTGAGGGGGGACGGCTTGATGGGGGCCGGGTTCAAAACCTTGGCTGATGTAATCTTAGTTAGAGTAGAATCATGGGGCCGATTTGCTAACAGACACTATAAAGCAATTTTGATGTTTTCGATGATTGGTGTATTTTTGCTCTCTATGCACATTGGTTTAAAGCAGAGTATTTGGTTTGATGAAGGATATTCAATTACACTCGCTAAAAGGCCAGTCTCAGATCTCCTAAGTTTAACAGCAGTCGATGCCCATCCTCCACTTTATTACCTAATTCTAAAGGGGTGGGCGACTATACTCGGCTACAGCGAATTGGCATTAAGATCTCTAAGCGCAGTTTTTGCAGCCCTAAGCTTAAGTGCTATGTTTGTGTTAATTAAAAAAGTCTTTAGACCTTCATCGGCAGTTATTTCACTACCATTCCTAATTATCTCCCCATTCTTAATGCGCTATAGTTTTGAGATCCGTATGTACTCAATGGTCATGCTCATATGCATACTCGCTACATATGTTTTAGTAAAAGCAAAAGAATCAGATAAACTTAAGCACTGGTTGCTATATTCAGCACTAGTAGTTCTAGGTCTCTATACACTTTATATGAGTATAGTTGTTTGGCTTGCTCATGGACTTTATTTAGTCTCTTCATACATTAGAGATGTAAAGAACTCCAAAACAAAAGTCTCTTTAATACCTTCGTTGCTAAAGCAAAAATTCGTAATTGCATTTGGAGTTGCGGGCTTACTTTTTGCTCCATACGTCCCTACACTTATCGGGCAATTCCAGCATTCGGCTCTTCCAAGTATAACCTCTCCAGTTACATTTAAAGAGTTAACTAGAATCTTAAGCTTTGTCATAAGTTACGAGCCAGAATGGCAAATATCAGTCGTTCTCAGTTTGTTGCTGCTAACTTTCTTTATTATTTTAGTGAAACTAATTTCTCATAACTATTCTAAAGCTTTAAAAAAAGAAAAGAACGGTCTTAACTTATTTTTATCAATTCTTCTGGTTCCAATTTTATTCTTTGCAGTTATTTCTATACCTCCACTAAAGCCATATTTTATGGAGAGATACTTAGCACACTTTATTATCTTTGGCTATGCACTTATTGGTATAACTCTTGATTCCGCCTGGCGCAATGGTAAGCACTTAAGCTCAATAATTCTGACATTCTTATCACTGGGTTTGTTAATCTCCGGAGTGACTAATTTGAGCAAAACAGGAAATTACAACTTCCAGAGCTTAAACAAACCAAACTCAAAAATTATTCGAGAAAGCATTGGAGACTGTTCTAGCGCAACTATAGTAGCAGAAGATCCATTTGCTTACATCGATTCTTCTTATTACTACCAAGATTGTGACCTACGTTTTTACTCAAAAGAAGAGCTTGGTCCGTACGGTGGTTATGCTCCTTTGAGATTTAGTACCAGCAGAGTCAGCTCGACAGACGACGTCTTTGCTAGTACCGTTTACCACCTACACTGGGAGAAAGACCCTGAGTTTAAAATAAAAAAGGATCCTCGCTACAAACTGGTTAAGTCTAATAGATTTGATAAGCACTTTGTCGATGAGTACAAATTAGTAAACCAAACTATCAATTAGAATTTATTAAATAACATTTCTATTCCCACCTAAACGCTCTAAACGCGATGGTATAGATTATTACTATCCATGCTGCTAGCAACCCTACCTGTGGGCCAAGGTCAAAAATAGTTCTTCCTTCAGTAACAATTAATCTTACGCCGTCCACTACTGGAGTAAGAGGGAAGAATGAGGAAACTCTCTGTAATATCTCAGGCATTGCAAACCTTGGGAAGAAGACCCCACTTAAGAACATCATCGGGAATGTGACTATCTGAGCAAGTGGCGCTGCTTGATTCTCGTTTTTTGCCCAGCCACCAATCGCGAGACCAATTCCGAACAAGGTGATAGTCCCCAAAACAACAATTGCCATTAAGCTTAAATAGTCCCCATTCATATTGAGATCAAAGAATATTCTTGCTGCGACAAACATCATTGCAACAGAGACTATTCCTATAATTGAAGATGAAAGAGCATTCGCAATAAAGTACTGTCTAACCTTAAGTGTAGTAGTGTGAAGTCTTTTTAAAATTCCTTTTTGCTTCATTTGTGGGAATACTGTAGTCGGCCCAAAAATACCTAAACCCAGGATAGAGAATCCCACAAGACCAGCAAAAGTATAGTCAAATCTTCGCTGACCTTCCTTTGCGGTAGATATAGCTTTTACGCTGAAGGGAGTCTCCGACTTAACAAAGCCAGCATTCACCTTTTCAAATGCTCCACCTAAAACAGAAGTGAGGGTTGTGGCAGCCTGCTCATTATTTTGGTTATAAATAACTTGAGCCTCACCACTTGGGTAAGCATTGTTTCCTGATTTTTCACCAAAGTTTTGGGGTAGAACTATAGTGGCGTCTAATTGCCCTCGATCCATCTTAGCTTTAGCAAGATCTAGGCTAGTAGATTCTTTATCAATATCAAAAGTTTCATCTTCTGTTAGTTGCTTAACAAAACCTTGCGAAAAATCACTCTTAGATTCATTCAAAACTGCCACCTTAAACTTAACGGAGTTATTACCTCCAAAAATTCCCCCAAAAATAAACAAGAAGATTAAAGGGAAGACAAAAGTAAAAAACAGAGCAACTTTATCTCTAAATGTTCTAAAAGTTTCTAACTTTGCAAAAACCCAGATTGTAAATAATTCTTTTTTAATCATAAAATCAATCCCTTAAATCCTTCCCGGTTAAGTCTATAAAGACATCTTCTAAATTAGCCTGCTCAACAGTTTGTTCCTTCTTAAATCCTTTTTTTAGTAGATTCTTAATCAAATTCTTTGGTGTATCTAGAGCAACTATTTTTCCGTTATCCATAATGGCAATTCGGTCACAAAGTAGTTCAGCCTCGTCCATATAATGAGTTGTCATAATGACAGTTACACCTTTTTTTCTGACATCCTCAATTAATCCCCAAAGATTTCTTCTAGCCTGAGGGTCAAGCCCTGTAGTAGGCTCATCTAAAAAGAAGACCTTTGGTCCATGTACTAACGCTGCCGCAATGCTTAACCTTTGTCTCTGTCCTCCGGATAAATTCTCAGAGTAAGCACTGGCTTTTTCTTCTAAATCAACATCTCTTAAGAATTCTTTAGCATTTACTTTCTCTCCATAAGCTGCAGCAAACATGTCAATAATTTCTGTAAGCTTAAGTTTCTCGGCAAATGCTGGAGTTTGAGGCTGCACTCCGATTAAGGCTTTAATCTTTTGAGGATCTTTCGCCACATTAACTCCATCAAGTAGTGCCTCGCCGCCATCAATTTGTCTAAGAGCTTCTAGCATCTCAAGAGTTGTAGTCTTTCCAGCTCCGTTTGGACCTAAGATCCCAAAAATCTCGCCCCTCTTAACTTCAAAATCAATTCCGTTAACTACCTTCTTTTTGTCGTAAATTTTTGTCAGGTTTTTAACCTGCATAATAACATCATCATTTTTCATAACTTTAAGTGTAGCAGATCATAATTCCGAGGCTAAGTGCTTTTGGTTAACAGGTTGACAGAGTGTTAAAATCTATGGCTAAAGAATATGAGTTTGTTAAGATCAATTGTTGCCGAACAAGGTTCTGGGCTGGTTAGCTCTGAACAGCTTGGTCTAAACCCTACCTATGTGAACCACTTAAGAGACTCAATTGATCTATTGTCAGTTTGTAATCTTGGTGACCTCAAAAAAGCAAGCGATGAAGCAAGGCGAGATCCGGCCGATACTAGTGCCAGCGCTTTAGTGAGTGCAAGTGATGTATATGCTTGGCTGAGAGTACCAGTATTTCTTGATAGATTTAAACAATTGAGAGAAGTCATGTGGAAGACCTACCCTCATGAAGCAATAATAGCTTTAGATATTGGAGCATCTTTTGGGATATATCCTGAGGCACGTAGGTCAATATGGTTTCGAAAATGTGGAGACCTAGCTTCTTTAATCACGGGGCTAACACTCGAAGGAGTTTTTGAGATAGGGGAGAACATCGATGCTGATAGTCAGATGACAAACATAATTCATGCCGAACATGGAGCAAGAGGCACCGAATTCTATCGAACTCTTACTTCGCACATTCAAATTTCTTTAGCGACAATTCCTCTCGAACTATCTGGTGATCGGTTAAGGATCCAGGATTATATTAGACATTCGTTAATATATCTCGGTCATAATGCTACTCAAATTATTGATCGAGAAGACCGGCGAGATTATGGATCCTCCTCATTACAGGCTGTAGCCGAAAGAATGAATATGAAGGTGGAAGACGAGAAATACATACCTATAGAAAGAAGATGGCGAGTAGATGCTTTCAACGATACTCTATCTGGAACTACTGCTGCTGAACAAATTACGAACACAAGCAGAATAATAGTAGACCCAAAGGTGTCTGAGCAGGTTGGCTATCTCTTTGAACTGGCTAAACTTGCAAAAAGGGAGGGAGATAGTGATACAGCCAATCAATATAGAAAGGAAGCTTACCAAATTAAAGCAGAATCAACTCGAGTATATAGGTTCGATCCTGAGAAAATTGGAAAATTTTATGTGGCCATTGCGAACAAGGCCGCAGCTTTTGCCGTAACCCACGGACATGCTTGTCCCTCACGTTTTATGAGTCTGGATATGCTAGATCCAAAAGTTATAGCTCATGAAGCTGAACTTGGTATGGATGAAGAGGCTAAGGCAACAGGTATGTTTAGAAGAGAAAGGGAAAGACTTCTTAAGGGTGATCCGGATCATATAACATGCAGGATAGAAGATGCGGGCCACGACCCTCGTATACCTGATAAGTTATCGTTGATAACGAGCATTGAGTCATGGCCGTTTTACACTGAAGCTCCAAAAACATATACCGAAGCAGACGAGATGGCTGCATATGTTGCCGAAGCAATGGTGAATCTAGGACTAAAGCTTAAGCCATTTGGAGAGTATATAACTTTCCCATGGGGGATTATTAATCATAGAGGCGAGCCTGGCCAAGAATCCGATACTATTGGAAGTACAGCCAGATTAAGGGTTGCAAGACAAAGATTAATTGATACGGTTAATGGTATGCTGGCTGGCTACACATATAAGGGCACGTTTAGAAAGATTCATGAGAGGTTCTCTGTAATGGAAGTTAAAGATTGGATGACGAATGGCGAAGAAACTCACCTAGCGACGAAATCTCCGATATTCACGATGATAGGGGGTAGTAATGAATTCCAGACAGAGATCGAGTTATTGAGGTTGAGGCGAGAAAAACTCCGAATAAGAGCGGGCGACCATACAGGTAAGAAAAAGCACCGAATTAAGCCTTAGCTAAATCCCAGGCAGTAATCACTCCGAGTAAACTCTCTTTTGGCTTACCATTTGCTGTTACAAAAATCATCCCGATCCTAACTCCATTCTTAACAGCCTCACTGAACATCTCGCGAATTTCCATTGCAGTTGAGTTTGATGATACAAAAACAAACTTTTCGCTAGGATGATCATTAAAGCCAATAAAATCCTTAAAATCTCCAATTGTAGTTTGTTCATCAATTAAGCTTTGTTTCTCTTTCACTAAATATGCAAAGACAGTATTCTCACTGAACACGCCGATCATCTTCCCATCTTGAATAACTGGAGCATGGGTAAAAGTCTTTCTATTCATTTCGGCCATAACTTTAGTAGCGTGATCACTTAATTTCACTGTAAAAACATGGCTTGCTCGAACAGCAATATTAAGAGCTCTTTTTGGCTTCATAATCAAATCGGCAAGCTCTTGGTATCTCTTAACTGCAAACTCTGTGGGCTCAATCAAGGGCATTTGATTAGCCCCATTACTATCATGGACCAGCATGTTCCTTAATTTAGAAAAAGACCTAAGCTCATAAGTATATCTGTTAACCTCGGGATTAATCCTAGAAATTCTTTGTAAAACTGCCGCATGATCAATCACTTCATCTTGCCCAATAGAAGTTCTAAAGAACTTGTCAAGTTCGTTATAAATTCTCAAAATTTCTTTTTCGCCATTACTTTGATTCATGGCTCAAGTTATACCTTATACCTTAGTTTTAAACAAATGCGCTTTAACAGTTTGATAGTCATGTTATAATCAAATTGAAGATCTACTAAAAATAAAAATCAAAAAAATGAAGTTCACTAAAAATCTTAGTTTAGACTCTTTTCCCACCGTATCGAGTATAAAAGATACTGACTCATCTGAGTTTAAAGCCAAGCTTAAGAAGGCTACATCTCGAAGTAATTGGATAAATTATATTGTTATATTCTTTAGTATTTATTTCGTCTGGAATACTGGAGTGGCAATTAGGCATAATCAAAAACTCCAAACAAAACTAGAGACACTACAAAATAAAGCCCAATTACTTGAAGAAGCCAATAAGAATCTTGCTCTTCAAAAAAACTATTATTCCTCAAAAGAGTATCAAGAAAAAGCACTAAAAGAGAATTTCAATCTAGCGGCAAATGGAGAAAAAGTATTAATAATAAAAGATTTACCGGCTCCAAAAGATAAGTCTAATAACATTTTCTCTGAGCTACAAGAACTACGCAGGTTAATAAATCAATAAATAATACAAAAAGAAAAATGACTAGCATATATCAAGTCTTACTTTTTTCAACCATAGGCAGTATATTTTCACTTGCGGGGGGAGTGCTTCTGCTTAGTAAGCGCTCAAGAGCTGAATCTATTGCAAAATATGGAGCACCTTTTGCTGCAGGGACTTTTCTCGCAGCAGCCTTCCTAGACCTTTTAAAAGAAGCAGGTGAGCAAGGCTTATACGAACAAGGGTTAACTTTTGCACTAATCGGTATTATACTTTTCTTTCTATTAGAGAGGTTCTTAAGCTGGTTCCATCATCACCACCCACACGAGCATGAACATCATAACGATCCTAAAATATCGATGATAGTCTTTGGTGATACTCTGCATAACTTTATAGATGGTCTTGCTATTGGTGCAGCATTTTTAGTCTCTCCAGAAGCCGGTATTATAACCTCACTTGCAGTTGCAGCACACGAGATCCCACAAGAAGTTGGCGATTTTGGACTTCTCTTAAGTAAGGGAATGGCAAGAAAAAGAGTTCTCATTGTAAACTTAATTAGCGCTTTTGCTGCCGTTGTTGCCGCAGTGCTTGTGTTTACAGTAGGACAAAATCACGATTTTAATACCGCTCCTCTCCTTGGTCTTGTCGCTGGTATGTTTATCTATATTGCAGTCAGTGACATCATTCCAGAGATCCACGAAAAATCCTCAAAAAAAGCCATAAACTTAAGCGCAGCACTTCTTATATTTGGAGCTCTGTCTGTAGGCTTAATCTCTAACTATCTACACGGCAAGATTGAAGGTGTAGACCGTCACCATAGCTCAGATTCATCTCATCATGATCATAACTAAGCTTTAAGTTTAAAGATTAATTACTATGGAAAAAACTCCATTTTTGTGCTAAAATTAACCTTAGCCATTTAACGCGGAGTAGAGCAGCGGCAGCTCGCGTGGCTCATAACCACGAGGTCGCAGGTTCGAGTCCTGCCTCCGCAACCAAGTTAGAATAACAGGTAGAGATTGAATATTACATTCAGTCTCTTTTTTGTCTTGGCTGCTACCCTGACCCATTCCCGCCTACTAAATAGAATTGACTTATTCAGAGTCGTCAAAGATAAGTTTGGCATAACCTGGATGTTCAACATTTCTAAGGATTAAACACTTATTGCCCACCCCCCCATAACATGTTAAAATCCTAACCATAAGCTTAATATATGTATGAATAATTATTCATACATATAAATAAGCCTAGATTTAGACTTAACTAAAAAACATGTATATATCTTTAAAAAAATCCATGCTTTCTAAAAAACTTAAACTTCTTTTTCTCACCGGATTTCTAATTCTCGGCTCTTTCCTCTCCCTAGCTCTATCTAGACAAAACAAGAATGTCTCTGCTCTTGATAATGACTTCTCAGATGGTATAACCGTAGACTCCACTCTAGATACTGCAGATGCAAACATTGGCGATGGAACCTGTGATGATGGAGATGGCAACTGTACCCTAAGAGCAGCTATTCAAGAAGCTAACTCAGATCCTGATGCCTCAACCATTCTCTTTAATATCTCAGGTACTCCAGACTTCACTAACAACTCTCAAAATGGCTACACCATCTCTCCTCAATCTGCACTACCTCAAATAACAGAAACCCTCACCATAGACGGCTACTCCCAACCAGGATCACAGGCTAATACTGCTATAGCTCCTAACCCCCTTAATGGTACGTTGTTGATTGAGTTGGATGGGACTGGAGCAGGGGTAGTTGATGCACTTGACATTAGTGCGACGGATGGCGTTACTATTAAGGGCTTAGTAATAAATAGTTTCCAGTTTTCAGGTATCGGTGTATTAGATACTTCAACAAATATTAATATCCAAGGTAACTACATAGGTGTAGACCCAACTGGTTTGCTGGACAGAGGAAACTATAAACAGGGCATATGGGGCAACTTAGACAGTAATCAACAAAATGGTTCGACAAATGTCTTGATCGGCGGCCTAAACCCGGAGGATAGAAACATAATTTCAGGTCAGGGCTGCCCAAGTTGTTTGGACTCACAGGGTATTGCGGCTGGTGGAGAGAACTGGACTGTTCAAGGTAATTACATTGGAGTAGGAGCGGACGGCTTAACTGCAATTGGTAATAACGCTGCCGGTCTAACTATAGACTATATGCACAGCATGTATATAGGGGGAGATGAACCCGGTGCGGCAAATGTAATTTCGGCCAACGGTTCTGGAGGGGCAGGTCCGATTCAAGGTGGTATTCAGCCAGATTTCAGCGACAATATATACATCATTAAAAACTATATTGGAACTGACTACACTGGCACACAAGATTTAGGCAATTATCAAAACGGGATCTCACTTGGTGGCACATCAGATTCGGTAGTTAGGGGTAATATGGTTGCATTCAACGGTGAGAATGGAGTGCACGTCTGGGATATGACCGATCAGGATGAAGAGTTAGTCCCTTCTCAAAGAGTTTCTATACTTGGAAACTCAATCTTTAGTAATGGTGACTTAGGAATTTCCCTTGGAGCTAATCATCCTCTCTTCAATGACCATTTTGACCTAGACACCGGAGCAAATGAACTCTTGAACTATCCAATATACACGGCAGTTAACGAGGTCTCTGGTGATACAACCGTATCTTATGCGCTCGACGTTCCCGCAGGGGACTACCGAGTCGAATTTTACTCAAATACCACCCAAGATTCTTCAGGCAACGGTGAAGGCGAAACCTATCTGGGTTATCAAAACATAACTTCCCTAGGATCTGGCGCTCAGTCTTTTACGAATACACTAAGCAATGTTACAGGGGTGACAAACCTAGCCATGACTACTACCGAAATTGACCAATCTACAGATGGCTTTGGTGCAACAAGTGAGTTTGGTGGTGTTAATATACCGAGGTCTGATATGTCTGTCACAAAAACACTTCTCAATCCAGAGGAGATATCTGCTCCTGGCTCGATTGTAGATTACCAAATTACCTATACTAACAGCGGTAGTACTGCCTCCGATCTAAGTAATTTTAGCACTATAGGCGGAGCAGGGCTAATATATGATTTTGTTCCGCAAGACTTAATAAACCCATCCGGTTATGTAGCAGATGGGCCACTACCCGGTTCTCAAATAATTGATGTTGGCGATCCAGACCTGACTTGTCTATATGGCCCCGCTCCCTCAGCCGCAGGTCTTGGAGCAACAACTGATACAACACTTGGAATTGTGGTATGCTGGCTCACTGGCTCAAATACCACCCTAGAGCCTGGGTCTTCTATTACTGTAAACTTAAGTTTTGAGATATCCCCAGATTCAGACCTTGTCTTCACTAACTATGCGTTAGGGGCAGCCCCATCTGATGATCCAGAGTATAGTACTGTAAATAGTGGGTTTGCATCTGGTGACCCACTTGCGTACATGATTGACCTTGGTGAAGACAACATAAATAACTTTTCATCAAATAATTACCCTATGCCGGTTACCCCAGAGGAACCCACTGGTGGCAATAATCCAACCAATAACTTAAGTGACCCCACACCCTTAGCTTCAACTGGAGGATTAGTCATAAAATATCTTTTGGTTGCTTTAATATTTGTTTTTGTGTCTCGGTATGCCTCCTATAAACTTAACCATAAAAGAAGTTAAAAGTCTTCTGCAACCATTAAGTAGATCATATAATAGAGACTATGCAGTATATTGCTTTACTACGTGGTATAAATGTTGGTGGCAACTCTAAGGTTGAGATGCCTAAACTTAAGATACTATTCGAAGATCTTGGGTTCACTGATGTCAAAACTTATATTAATTCTGGCAATGTTATATTCTCATCAAGTCAAAATGATATAAAAAAGATTTGCTTAAGTATTGAGCAGGGGATTAAAAAGGAATTTAAGTTTAGTGTTCCTGTTCTGGTAATTACGGAGGCTAAACTTAAAAAGATAGTTAGTGAGATTCCAGAAGCTTGGCAAAACAATTCTGAGATGAAGTGCGATGTCATGTTTTTGTGGGACGAAGTTGATTCGCCAGAGACTCTAGAGTTACTAAACTTAGATAAAGATCTCGAAGATTTTAAATACGTACCTGGAGCAATAATTTGGAGAATCGATAGAGATAAAGTCACAAAAAGCAAAGTCTTAAAAATGATCGGAACAGACATTTACAAAAAAATGACCGTACGTAACTGCAACACTGTCCGTAAGATTATTTCTTAGACAACCTTAGAATCAAAATACCCACGGTATGTACTACAAACCAAGCATCATCCTTATCAGCTTCTGTAACCTTGTGGCTGTCGCCTAATTCTGACCTTACTGCAGATACCCAGTTTACTAAGTTATCTATAGCATCTATATATCGACTATTATAGCCATTTAATATTGTTGACTTGGCAGATTTAAGTAGTGCGCTAAAGTTATCCCCCTTACAGCCGAGTACCCTCAATATTTCTTGTAGTGCAGTACCTGCATCAGTTATCGAGTCACTAGGCTTACCATTAGTAAGTTCTTTGATGCTATCTCGGTAACTTTTTTCGACGAGGTTGAATCTCTTTTCAGACGCTAGCAATTTTAAGGTGGGAGCAACTATCGAGATGTGTAGTTCTTTTGATGAGAACTCCACCACTTCATCCCCTTCAATTAAATAGCTTATACGATAAGACTCTAGAAGCCTGTTAACATATTTCAAATAATTATCTTTAATAGTGTCCTGATTACCTCTGGCCAGCCTTGCAAAGGCAACTAAAGTCGCCTCTAAAATGTCAGGAAACTCTTCATCTGAACATCCTCTAACATATGAAGACAACTTGGGTATCTCATTGCCTTGCTCCATTGAAATAATTGTCCTTACTGTTTTGTCTAAGTCTTCTTCGGGGCCGTTATATGTCCTTGGCAGATTCTCTTTAGCTAGGGCAACTACAAATTTCAAGAACTTATATCTTAGTTGATCAGGAATTTCGTTAGTCCAAAGAGACTCACCTCTAGACTCTTTGTTGATAATCTCTAACATCCTCTTTCTTTCACTAAAAAGCATAATGAGTATTATAAACTATAATTGAAATTAACAGCGTATTAGCACTCTTGCATTGTGAGTGCTAGTTTGGTATATTCTTATGTATAGTTAGCACTTGACTACCAAGAGTGCTAACATATAATATTGGAAGTACATACACTTAAAGCAGTCAAAAACAATAAGTTTAAGGAGGAAATGAACTTATGGGAAAGATAATCGGAATTGATTTAGGAACTACAAACAGCGCGATGGCTGTAGTTCAATCTGGTAAACCAACAATAATTACCAATAACGAAGGGAACCGCACAACTCCTTCTGTTGTAGCTGTAAAAGGTAAAGACGGTAAAGAAGAGCGCATCGTAGGTTCTGCTGCTGTTCGTCAAAGAGTAACTAACGCCGAAAACACAATTTATGGGGTGAAGAGACTGATTGGACGTAAGTTTAGTGATAAAGAAGTCCAAAAAGATATCGACCTAATGCCATACAAGATCGTTAAGTCTGGTAACGGTGTTAAAGTAACTATGTCTGGCAAAGATTACTCACCAGAAGAGATCTCTGCAATGACACTCTCTAAGCTTAAGGCAGATGCAGAAAGTTTTCTTGGTGAGCCAGTAACAGAAGCAGTAATTACAGTTCCAGCTTACTTTGATGATTCACAAAGGCAAGCAACAAAAGATGCCGGTAAGATCGCAGGCCTAGAAGTTAAAAGAATAATTAACGAGCCAACTGCCGCAGCCCTTGCTTACGGTCTAGATAACAATAAAGAAGAAAAAGTTGCCGTATTCGACCTCGGTGGTGGTACATTCGATGTCTCAATTTTAGAACTTGGTGACGGTGTTTTCGAAGTTAAGTCCACAAACGGTGACACTCACCTCGGTGGTGAAGATTTCGACCTAAGAATTGTTAACCACTTCGTTGATGAAATCAAGAAAGAGCACTCAACCGACCTAACTAAAAACCCAACTGCAATGCAGAGGCTTAAAGAGGAGGCTGAGAAAGCTAAGAAAGAGCTCTCAACTGCCCAAACTTACGAGGTTAACTTACCATTCTTAGACCAAGGTGAAGACGGTCCAATTAACTTTGAGTACAACTTTACTCGTGCTAAACTCGAAGATCTAGTAAAAGACTTAATCGAAAAGACAGTTGAGCCATGCAAAAAGGCTCTAAAAGATGCTAAGCTTAATAGCTCAGACATCCAAGAAGTCATCCTAGTTGGTGGTATGACCCGTATGCCAGCAGTGCAGGCTAAGGTTAAAGAAATCTTTGGTAAAGAGCCAAAACAAGGAGTAAATCCAGACGAAGTCGTTGCCATGGGTGCAGCAATCCAAGGTGGAGTTTTGCAAGGAGACGTAAAAGATGTTCTTCTTCTAGACGTAACACCACTTTCTTTAGGTATCGAGACAATGGGTGGAGTTTCTACTAAACTTATCGAAAGAAACACTACAGTTCCAACTTCAAAATCTGAGGTCTTCTCAACCGCTGCAGATAACCAACCTCAGGTAGAGATCCATGTGTTGCAAGGTGAGCGAGAAATGGCCGAAGGTAATAAATCTCTGGGTAGATTCATCCTTGATGGAATCCCTCCAGCGCCTCGTGGTATCCCACAAATCGAAGTTACATTTAATATCGATGCTAACGGAATTCTAAACGTAACTGCAAAAGATAAAGGAACTGGAAAAGAGCAGAGTATTACAATCCAAAATTCCGGAAACTTAAGTAAGGATGACATAGAAAAAGCCCAAAAAGAGGCTGAGGCTCATGCCGAAGAAGATAAAAAGAAGAAGGAAGCAGTAGAGGCTAAAAACGGCTTAGAGAACGCAATCTACCAAGCAGAAAAGATGCCAGATGAAATGGGCGATAAGCTTAGCGACGAAGACAAAGAAGAGATCAAGAAAGCTGTCGAAGCCGCTAAAGAGAAGCAAGGCTCAGAAGATAAAGAAGAGCTAGAAGCAGCCGCTAAAGAGCTTTTAGATAAGATCCAACCAATCGCAACTAAAATGTACGAACAAGCTGCAAAAGAAGCCTCCGAAAAATCAGAAGAGTCTAAGGACAAAAAAGAAGAAGCTCAAGAGGCCGAAGTAGTCGACGAAGACGAAAGCCGCTAAGCTTAATCTAAGAAAATCCCCCACTTTCTATAGTGGGGGATTTCTGCTAAACTCAAGAGTCCGTATTTATGGATAGGCCTAAGTCCACAACTGATAGATTAAAACAAATCATGCCATTTGGGGTTGGATCAGCTCCAATTAGCCCTGCAGATGGAGAAATTGCAGCGCTAATGGCTTCACAAGGTATTTTACCTATAGAGCTAACAGATGGTCATGAGGCTTCTTTTGGACCAGTTGGTACAGATGCAGTAGAACAACTAATAATTAGCGAACTTGGAGACGTGGCCTCACATCCTCCTATAGTTCCGGGCTCAAATGTAGTTTCAATGTTTGGTAGCTTAGGAGAGGATAAATAATAATATGAAGATAACAGTAATAAACGGAAGTAATAGAGAGGAAGCACAAAGCTTTAGAATAGCTGAGTGGCTCCAAGATAGACTTAAGTCTAGTGATGTAGAAGTAGACTTTGTTGATTTGAGAAAAGTCGACATGACCTTTGTTCCTGACGAATACTGGGCAGGACAGAGCGATAAAGCTAAAGCAATGGCAGATGAATACGCTAAGCTTAGCAGCTCCGATGGAGTAGTTATTGTTACTCCAGAGTGGGGAGGAGCAGCATCGCCCGTTCTGAAACATTTTATTCTAATGTCCGAGAAGAGCTCATTCTCTCATAAGCCAGTATTAGTATTTGGCGTATCAGCAACCCATACTGGTGGAATCCGCCCTATCGAAGATATAAAACACCTCTTCAAGAACGCTCGTGGAGTCTTTGTACCAGAGCCAATAGTCATCAATGATGTTAACAACTTCTTAGAAGGCGACAGTAGAGACGAAAAGCGTGAAGATTATCTCATTAAGCGTACAGATTACGCACTTAAACTCTTAGTAGAATACTCTAAAGCACTAAAGCAAGTTAGAGGTTCTGGGATAATCGATCACGAAACATATCCTCACGGAATGTAGACAATCATTTGGTTTAGTTGCTAGGTGTTAAGATAGACCCTAAAAACTCTAATACTGCTCCTGGGTCATATGCCACAATAGCCCCAGCGATACACCCAAGAGCTACGATCTTGTGATTAACATCTCGAGATCTGGTTCTGGTGGGCTCCCTTTCAGCGTTACTAGATATTGTTTTCTCTGCCATATGCATGAGATTATCTCATAATTGTATTTATAAATAAATTGCTAGAGTTTAAACAATCTTAACCAGTCTAGCTCTTATAACTACACGCCCGTCAGCCGATCCTTTTAGAGTACAAGTATAAAGAGTCATATATGGCTCCTCTCCATCTTTAAGTGGATCTTCGATTTCTGTCTGATCAGGCTTAATATCAAAAATGTCAAAAATCTCGTACTTATATCTTGCGCCATCAAAATCAATAACTATAGAATCTCCGACAGCCAGTCTATCGGTATTATAGAAAGGGCTTTGTTTAATTGTTTCCTGAGGAGTATTCCCGCGGATCCACCTATGAGCACTAATAATAAAGTTTCCGCCCATAACTGGATCTCCACGCTCCGGTAATCTGTGCCAAGCGTTTCCATTATTCATAGCTTCCGCTCCACCGGTATTAAGCTTAACGTTTACTCCAAGCTTTTGGATGTAAACTCGATCATTCCCTTTTTCGGGCAGAGTCCCACTCAAAGTTTTTTCAACCTTTCCAGAGTTTAAATAAGGAGTAAGCTTTGGAGCGAAGACTAAACTTAAAAGATATAAACCGATTAATAGCGGGATTATAGGTAATATAACTTTCAGAATCTTCTTAAGTTTAGTACCTTCTTTTTTAGATTCAACTTCACTTTGCTCTAAACTAGTTTGAGAGTTTTTCTTCTTTTTCAACATATCTTTATACAGACCTTTGCAAAGCCTCGACCAACTTACTCACCAGTGGGATCTTATCGAATGCACCTAAAATCCATACCACTAAACCTACGACAACTGTACCACCAATAAAGATTCCAAAACCTTGCGCCATTCCTTTAAGAGCCGTAAATCTAAGAGCCTTCCACTTATCGACATAACCCCCGAGCTCATAGAAATCTTTTAACTTTTGTCCAAGCTTTTGGAGCTCTTTATCACTCATCTGTTTCTCTTCCATATAGCTTAAGTTTAGCATATATCAATACTTTTCTTTTTCTGTAATAATTAGACAAGAATAAAGTAGAATGTAAGGCTAAAACACCTTGAAAAATCATATAGAAAAAGTCCTAAGAAAGGTATTTAAAAAGCGCTTTGCGCGCTTCTTTGTGGTCGGCGTTTGGAACACGCTGGTTGATTTAACTGTGCTTACGATTATGGTTAAACTTCTTGATGTCCAGGCAGATCAAACTCTTAAGCTTATTCTTGCAAATTCTGTCTCTGCCACAGCCTCAATAACATCAAGTTTCTTATTAAATAGATTTTTTGTATTTAGAGATGGTGGCAATCCGATTCATGGCAAGAAAGTTGCTACTTTTATAGCCGTAAGCTTAATTGGAGCCTACGGAATTAACAATACAGTCTTAAATCTTGTCGTTTTGCATGCAGATTGGCTACATAACTTTACGTACTCAATAGTTCAAGCCTTAAGCTTAGATTCAGTATTTAGTAAGAACTTCGTAACTATATTTACGGGTAAGGCAGTCGCAGGTTTAAGTTCAATGCTTTGGAGCTTCTGGGCCTACGGCAAATTCGTTTTTAAACGCGACTGAGCTAGCCCTTAATCTTCAAATTACTTAAAATCATCCGGAGACAGCTTTGATATGGCTCTGATCTCAGCCTCCTCATCAACTATAGGAGGTAGGCCATGCTTAGTATCTTCCATAAAAGTATTTATATCATACTCAACTACAACAGCATGTGTTTTATTTTCAAGTTCAGATATTAATCTTAATCCAGTTTGTCCTATAAATTGCTGTGTGTGCGGTTTATTACAATTAGGACATCTGTATGCAAGAAAACCTATCATATCGGTGGATGTGGAAGGTAGCCTGTCTTTTCTAACATGCAAAGATACGGTGGGATGATCCCCAGACACTTCCAACCTTACATCCCCACCACCATCTTGACATGAGGTTAGTATAGGTCTATTTGGTTTATTAATTCCTTTTGAATCTGACATACTTAGATATTATCATAAACGCTTTGAAAAGTCAATCCATAAAGGGTTCTATGTTTTCTAAATCAGAGATTGACCCAACAACTCCTATGATTTCATCAGTATCAATAGGATTGCCAAGCTTTAGCCCAAATGTCTCTGGTGTAGTAATTATCCTGAACCCGGCTACAGTTGCTAGGTACTCAACTTCCGCTGGGCTTATTTTAATTTCTTTACTACCACAACCTGGACAGGTCATTAAAATGCAAGCAGAGTGACCTAACTCAGTTTGAGTCTTATTGGGAATGCTAACAAATCTAGCATCACTAGAAATCTCGACTGCACGCACAATTGTAGTTCCGTGCTCGGCTATACAAACTATATTAAATTGACTAGATGCATTTCTAGCACTAGTGCCAAAGCCATTAAGTTGATGAGTAGAGTTCACTCTTAAAAAATACAACTCTTTGATCTTTACGGTCAATTCAAATCTTCCCCTAGCTCTGTTATAATGTGTAATAATGACAGCAAGGGAAATCCGCAGAGCTTATCTAAAATTTTTTGAAGAAAGAGGACATCTAATTGTTCCGAGAGCTTCTTTAGTGCCACAAGATGATCCAACAACTTTATTTACTGGATCTGGTATGCAGCCAATGGTTCCATATCTCTTGGGGGAACCATATCCCAATGGCCAAAAGAGAATCTCTGACTCTCAGGTCGTCTTCCGAGCTGTTGATATTGATGATGTAGGGGACAGCGAGCACTTAACTAGCTTTGAAATGCTAGGAAACTGGAGCTTTGGTGATTATTTTAAAGCGGAGCAGATTCCATGGATTTGCGAATTCTTATTTGATGTTATTGGGCTTGATATCAATAAGGTATATGTAACTTGTTACGCTGGTAATGAGAGTCTAGGCATTCCAAGAGATGATGAGGCTATTAACCTGTGGCAAGAAGAGTTCAAGAAAAGAGGAATCGATGCCAAGGTTATCGAACTCTTAACAGAGGAAGAGGGTAATAGGCGAGGTATTGAGGATGGAAGAATATTCTTATATGAAGGTAAGGAGAATTGGTGGGGCAGAGGAATACCAGAGCTCAACACTCCAATTGGAGATCCTTGCGGTCCTTGCTCTGAGATGTTCTTTGATTTTGGAGAGGAGTATGAAGATGAGATCAAGTATGGCAAGGCTCATCCTGCCGGCAAAAGTCCAAGATTTACAGAAATTGGCAACAATGTATTTATGGGCTACAAGCGTGAGAGCGAATCTGAGTTTGTTAAGCTTAAAGCTCCAAATATTGACCAGGGCGCAGGCCTGGAGCGTTTAGCTATGGCATCACTAGGAGTCCCAGATATATCCGCAACAGATCTTGCTAAACCAATTAATGATCAGATTGAATTAATCACTGGCAAAAGGTATGAAGAAAACACCAAAGCTTTTAGAGTAGTAACCGACCACATAAAATCTGCCGTTTGGTTGGCAACCGATGGAGTCTTGCCGAGTAACACAGGTCAAGGCTACGTCCTAAGAAGATTAGTAAGAAGAGCAGTTAAGTTTGCACTAGATTTAGGCATATCACAGAATCTAGTATCACAGCTTGCTCCTGTTGTTAGAGAAATCTACGGAGAAGATTATAAAGAAGTTATAGCTAACTTTGACAATACTCTAACCACTTTAGAAAAAGAAGAAAGAGTCTTTAGGCAAACTCTCCAAAAGGGCTTAAAAGAACTTGAGAAGGTTGCAAGACAACATTCTCTAAGCGGAGCAGATGTCTTTAAGCTTTACGATACTTACGGATTCCCACAAGAATTAACAGTAGAGGAGTGCGCACTGCGCGGTTACAAGCTTAATGATAAATGGCGTGACGAATACGAGATCTCTATGCAAGAACAGCGCGAGCGCTCTCGCACTGCAACTGCCGGTCAGTTTAAAGGAGGTCTTCAAGACCACTCTGATATTGTTGTTAAGTACCATACTGCAACTCATCTTATGCATAGAGCCCTCAGAAATATCTTAGGAGATCATGTCATCCAAAGAGGATCTAATATAACCCCAGAAAGATTAAGATTTGATTTCTCACATCCAGAAAAAATGACTCCAGAGCAAATCAAGGCAGTTGAAGATATGGTCAATGAGCAGATCCAAAAAGATTGGCCAATGACATGGCGCGAAGAAAATACCAAAGAAGCTCTAGATTCTGGAGTAATGGGGGCATTTGGGGATAAGTATGGCGAGATGGTTAAAGTGTATACAGTTGGAGATCCAGATGGTGAGAATTACTCACGCGAGATTTGCGGAGGTCCGCATGTTAAGCATACCGGAAAATTAAGCGAAGAAGGCAAAAAGTTTAAAATCCTAAAAGAAGAATCCTCATCCGTCGGAATCCGCCGCATAAAAGCCGCATTAGTATAGATACCTATGAAGCTTAAGGTGGATATCTTTTTAGAAAAGTTTTTGGCGAAGTCAGATTTTGATAAGCCGACCAATGCAAAAGATTCTATAAAAGTAATAAAGAGAATTAAGCTTAATAATACTAAAGCAACTTTTTTGTTTGTACCGTGGCAATCTGGGGATGTAATGCAAAGATGGATCATGAAGCAAGTCCCAAAAAGTAGGGATACATATTCTATATCACCTAGATCTCTTTTGCTTAAAGATCCGATTCAAACCAAAGAGCAGTGCATTAGAGTTTGTGAAGAAGCCACAAAAAGAGTCCAACAAATTCTAAACGAGAATAATTACAAAGAAATTAATATCGTTGGATTAAGCGTAGGAACCGGGGTTGCGGCTTACGCGGCCAACAGAATAAAAAGCGCTAATCTTAAGTTTGTAGATTTTGTTTGTCCTGGAGCTGAACTTTCTACTGCGCTTTGGCTTGGCTCAAGAACTCAGAATCTTAAAGATTGTTACGAAGAACAGGGCTTCTCTCTTATGCAGATACAAAAAGAGTGGAGTAGAGTGGATTTAATTAATAACTTAGATTTTGCCAAAAGTACAAAGCTTAGAATAACTTATAGTAAATCAGATTTGGTGATAGTTCCAAGACAATCTGAGAAAGTTATAACAAACCTTAAGTCTAGCAATACTTATCTTAAAGTTAAAACCAATAGATACTTCGGACATTATTTAACTATGTTTTGGGTTTGGCTTACTTGGCGTACAGTCTACCTCTCAGGCAAGATAAAATAATCTCTTTGCCATCTTCATTAGGATGAATGTGGTCAACCAATAATTCATCTTCTCTACCAGTAAAATAGGGAAGAAGATCAACAAATTCAATATTATTCTTACCACAGAGTTCTTTAACTAACTTATTGTACTTAACGATTACCTCATTTTGGTATTGGATCTCTGCACCATTGAGTTTAACCTTTTCTTCAGTAGAAGTTAGCAAGCCTAAAACTATAACCTTCTTAAACTTTCTTTTTGCTAAGCTTAATAATTCTCTGTAAGTGTTCTTAAAATCGTCTATATCTGGGTTTATTTCATTGCCATCATTAATATCTTTTATAATTGCAGTGTCGTTTACCCCAGCCCCAATAATTAGTGTTTCACCAGTATCTAATTCTTTAAGCTTATCTAAAACTTCATTAACTCTATACCCAGGAACTGACAGATTCTCAAAGCCTTTAAGCTTAATAAAAAAAGAGTTACTATCACCTATTATCAATTTAGAATTACTAATCACTGAATTTGACATTCTCTGGGTCTAGTTCTGCTCCCGCTCTTACAAATTGATCCCCAATAAACTCAGAAAGACATGTCGCTGGCACTATAGCACCACTAGGTAATCGAACTGAGCCATGTGGGCTGAGTCTATCATGGACTCGTGGCGCTGCAACTCTTTGCTCGAGCTCAACTTTATCTGGCGGGTGATCTTCTGCTCTAGCATGTAAGATTACTTTTTGATCAGTCGATCTCCTTAAAGGGTGGCAAGACATCTTTTATGCTCCTACACGGTCTTTCTTTTGACCTCGTTTAGCATTATTTTCGACATATTTGATGATTTTAGTAGCAATATCTTTTCCCGTAATTTTTTCTGGAGTCATTATGCTAGCTGAACTATTAACTTCTAAGATTAACGGCCCGCGATTAGAACGCATCATATCAACTCCACAAATGGGTAGACCCATAACTTTAGCAGCTTTTTTTGCGGCCTTCTTTTCTTCTTCTGTAAGCTTAACTTTACGACCTTCGGCGCCTAAGTGAGTATTACTTCTGAACTCATCATCCAATGACTGCCTTTTAATACTGGCATAAATCCTTCCGCCGATCACCAGAACACGGATGTCGGTCCCGGCACTTTCTTCGATAAATTCCTGCACCATAAAGTTAACATTCTCAACATAAAAAGCTTGCATCACCGCTTTAGCAGCTTTTTTAGTCTCTGCCAAGACCACTCCCTTCCCATGAGTTCCTCTTAAAGTTTTAACAATATAAGGCCCTTTACCAAACGCATCCAAAATATCATCAGTATCAGAATCGGAGTTCGCAATAATCGTTTTGGGAACTCCAATGTTTGCTTTAGCCAAAAGTTGCATACTCCTAAGCTTATTTCTGCTTCTATTTATTGCAAGAGATGACGCCGCCACATAAGTTCCCTTCATCTCAAACTGCCTTAAAACAGCTGTCCCGTACTTTGTATAACTTTGAGCAATACGCGGGATTACCGCATCATATCCGGTTAACTCTTTACCTTTATAAAATATTTTAGTTTCTCCAGACTCAACAGAAAGGTAGCAGTTTTTATAGCTTTTGATATGGCAAATGTGACCGCGCTCTCGAGCAGCTTCTCTTAGCCTTTTATTTGTGTAGCTTGCACCACCTAAAATCAGAATCTTCATATGCTACTTGCTCCTTTCTTTTAACTTTATTTTAATCTCTTCTTTGTCTTTTCCAAAATAAAAACTCCTCGAGGAATCAATTAAATAGTTACCATGTTTTAATATTCTCCTACCTAGTAAAAATTTATTTCTCAATCCAGTTCTACTGCTTAAGCTTATCTCTTCCTTAATTATTTTATCCCCCATTAAAATCTCAAGCGGTACAACAAAGCGTTTTTCTCTATGGCCACCAGTAGGAGAGACTTCGATTTTTCTAAACTTATCAAACTCTCTCTCAACTCCATTATCAAAAACAACTTTAAGTTTAGAGTCTTTTAACTCCACTGAGCCTACATGCAATGAGCAGTAATAAGCACCACTATCAACTTTAGCTCGTATAACTTCACCAGATTCAAAAATACCAATATACTCTCTACGCCCAACTTTTTGAGCTTCTTCCAAGTCTATCAAACCTGTTTTGTTTGGTTTATAAGATTTCTTCTCTAGCAATTCTCTAATCATTTCTGCATATGCTTCAGTCTTCTCTTTAGCAAACTCACCAGTAATAAGTTGTGGGCTTATATTTACCTCTAAAACCATCCACCTGCCAGTAGTTTTATCTTCAATTAGATCAACTCCTGCTACACTGAGTCTATCAACCGCAGCAGCACGTTTTACTAAACTTAGTACCTCTTTTGAAACTTTTTCTAAATCTATTTTGTTAACATTTGCTCCGCTCGAAGTATTATTTAGATGAGTTTTAGACTTGTCACCGGAGCGCTTAAAGGCCAGTCTAACTTCTGAGCCCATAACTAAAAACCTGTAATCACCATCATTTTCAACATAAGGTTGTAATACGAAGTTAACATCTTTATTCTTACTTAATATTTCTCTTAAATCATCTTTAGACTTAACTAAAAAGTTATTCTGTCCTTTTCTACCAATATCTGCTTTTAAGACAAGAGGAAAGTCATTAAACTTATTAAAATACTTGAGAGAGTTTAATAAGCCGTTACCAGAGGTTGCTCCTAAAGTTGGGACTATATCCACTTCTTTTAAGCTTCTTTGCATAGCGCAAGCTAGCTTTCCAGAGGGCACTGCTCGTTTTAAGTACCTATCAATAAAGGGGATATTCTTAAACTCTAAGTATCGAGCAGCTGCAATAGCATATTCTCTTTTAGTACCAGTATAAACAAAAACTACTAAATCAAACTCAGCAATATCCTTATTGGTTTCTCTTATAAAAACTTTAGATTCTTCTCCATTTACGTAATAAGTTAACTTACTAAGAGCAGAAGTAGTAAGCTTAATGTGCTCATTATCTAAATTCTCTTTTATTAAACTAGAAAAACTCTCCCAGTTTCTTTCTGTAAGATTTTTAGGCTTAACTCCAAATAAAATTAAAACATTTTTCATAAGCTATAACTCCTCAAAGAACTTGCTAACAGCTTTCATCTTTTGGGGTATGTAAGTACCTTCATCAAGCATAGTTTTTTTATTTACTTCTAAGATGTAGTGCTTGCCAGTTTCTTTATCGACTAAAATATCAACTCCACATAGCTCTCTGTGTAGAGCTTTAGCCGCATTTACTGCGTCTCGCTTCATTTTTCTACTTAAGTCATTAGTAGGTATTAACTTAGCTTTTGCCCCAAGCGATGTGTTGTTTCTATGGTCACCTTCAACTGCACTTCGATGAATAACTACTCCAACTTTATCACCAGTAATTAAGAATCTATAGTCTCCATCGTTAGGAACCATTTGCTGATATATAAAAATCGTATCTTTGTACTCATCTCTATTTAAAATTTTTTTAAGTTCTTTTTTATCTTTTACTAAAAAGTTATGGCCACCTACACTTGCATTAGCACCCTTCATAATAAGAGGGAAGGGCAGCCACCACTTTTTTTCTTTTAATAACTTTTTTACTTCTGGTCGTGCTGCAATGATAGTATCGGGAACCGGTAAACCTTTTATACTTAGTGCTACTAGCTCAGTTAACTTAGAGAAGCTCTGCAAGTTGGTATTTTCAGAATTAATGACCTCAATACCCCACGCATCTGCAGCAATTGCTACAGCTGTAACTTTCTCTTGGGTCTTACTCTTTAGCCTTCGTACATAAATAGCTTTAAAATCACGAATATCACGACTACTCATTGTCTCAGTAATCTTTAATTTAGAGTCTTTTATCTCGAAGATTAAGTTTTTTAGAGACCCTTGAACTGCAAGATTGTCGTTCCCAGCATACTTATTTACGCTCTTTACGAATCCAGCAAAATCTAGACGCCTATCCCTCTTAAAAGGGAAAAGCACCAGAACTTGTTTATTGTTTGATTTTTTACCACCGCTTATCATGTCTATTATTCTAGCATATAGAGGGGTATAGAGTCAATGATTGAATTACTCTAAATCTGATTCTTCCGCGCTTGAGAGATTAGTAGCAATGATATCTATAACTGAAGGATCAAATGCTCCGCATTTACCTCTTATTGGGCCTCCGCATTCACCAGCTCTATCTGCTAGCTCACTTAATACTGCCGCTCCATTATGAAAAATACCTTTTGCCGCCTCGTCTGAGACTATCACCAAAGGGTAGTCTTGGGGGTATTCAAAGGGTTCGAATACTGTCTCATAGGGCGGTACTTCTTTAACTTTGCCTTTTCTCCGCCAGGACCTACCTGAATTGTGTGGTTTAACCCTTACGTTTTCATGGTATATCTCTGCTAAAAGAGACGTTTTTCCTATCCTATCAATCATTTCTATGGCTTTTCCTATGGATGAGAAAGCAGGATCCCAGAAGCTTCGTCCAGAATTCGTTCTTGCAACCTCATTAGTTTCTAGAATAACACTCCCAACACACAGTCCCCTAGAAGGACATATCTTACACACTCCTGGTGCATTCACTCTATTTACCTCACTCATATCTATTATTATAATACATTAATGGTCAAAGAGTCAAAATCTTAGCGCATTATTTCTGCAACTCTACCAATCATATCTACAGTAAACCTTTCAAATGGTTTTTCCTCTAAGCCTAACTGTTCAAATCCGCGGTTATGTTTTTCAGCGTCCGGAAACTCTAATCCTGCGAGGTTAGGGCCAAGGGTTCTCTCCATGCTCTCCCAAAAATCTTGAAGCCACAGTTCAGGGTTGCCATCTGGATCCCCACTTATAGCGTCCCAAAGAGCAGTATCAGTCAGCAATCTAGCGCCTTCTTTTATGTCTCCTGAAAGCGGCCGAAACGGTAACTTCTCCCCAGCTACACTTTCTTTTAAGGAATGTCTTCCTAGTAATAGAATCATCTTAAAAGCCTGGGGCAAAAAACCAACATAAGTTTCTCCGGGCAACCCATCAGCGCCTATTGTAATTCTTTGGGTGTCAATCATAATTCTTCTGTTACCTGAGCCTTTTGAAGGTGTAAATAATGCAAAACCATCTCCTTTCCCTTTTGGTTTATGTCCATTGCTGTATCCTGGTTTACCATTATTTCTATATCCAATGTAAAGATTAGAGCCATCTGGTAATACAATTGGACCTTCAGAATTTGCAGCCCCAAAAAGTCTCTCTATTATCTCATGTTGTCTCCTAGGACTATACTTAGCTGATGGCCTCCAGGTTGGTCCACCAGCGAACCATAGTTTTGTTTTTATCTCTGACATCCATTTATCTCCATTGGTAGAGGATTATACCTTTAAGACTTTAAAATAAAAAACTTAAGCCTTATCTAAATAAGCCTCGTTTTTTTGCTGATTTGAATTCTTCGAGCAGTTCTTTTTGGTGTTTACTTAAGTTAGTTGGAGTTTTAACTCGAATTGTAACAATATGATCTCCTCGACCAGAGCCTCTAACATACGGCACTCCTCGTCCGCTAAGTTTAAAGTCATTCCCGCTTTGTGTACCAGCCGGAACTCTCATCTTAATTTTGCCATCAACAGTTTCAACATCGATCTCTATACCTAGAGCAGCATCAACCATTGATATCTCTTCAGAAGAAAGAATTAAGTTTCCCTCACGGGTAAACTTTTTATGAGGCTTAACTCTAATTTCGACATATAAATCCCCACGAGAACCATCGTCGCCCATAGCTCCTTTGCCGGATATTCTAAGTGCAGCTCCGTCATCAACACCTTGAGGTATAACCACTTTAACTTCTTCAGTTTGTTTAGTTCTACCCTTGCCGTTACAGACCGTACAAGGTACATCCGGGATCTTACCCTCACCGCCACAAGTATGGCAAACTTCTTCTTGGTTAATCTGACCAAATGGGGTACTAAAGGTTTTAGTTTGACTACCTTTGCCGTCACAAGTTGGACAACTTTTTAGCTTATGTCCTGGCTCACTTTTTGTGCCTTTACAGTGTTCACAGGTAAGTTCGGTAGTCACATCCATCTTCTTCTCTGTACCAAAAACAGCCTCTTCAAAAGTTAGAGTTATTAGCGTCTGCAGGTCTGCTCCTCGAGATTTTCGTCTACTCCCACCGCCACCTCCAAAAGCTCCGCCAAAGAAGTTGCCTAAGATATCATCAAGTCCAAGGTCGGAGATATCGAAACTAAATCCTCCTCCAGCTCCGCTAAAGTCAAAGCCTCCAAAACCTGCTCCTCCACCCGAACTGCTAGCTCCACCAACTCCAGCGTGTCCAAATTGATCATACCTTTGCTTTTTCTCTGTATTACTCAGTACCTCATAAGCTTCAGCTGCTTCTTTAAACTTAGTTTCATCTCCTCCTTCTTTATCAGGGTGATACTTAACAGCTAGCTTTCTAAAAGCTTTTTTTACCTCATCAGCAGAGGCGTTTTTACCAACACCTAAAACTTCGTAATAATCTCTTTTTTCAGCCATACTTTTATCTGTAAAATCTATTTTTTGATTTTAACATATCAAGTAGTATTTTAGCACTCCCAAGTCTTGAGTGCCAATGCTTCTTTATAATTATTTTTAAAATTAAATTAAATTAAAGAAACCCAGTAGCTCCAGAACCTTTGAAGGATTAAGATGAGAATTAGAGCATATATAGAGACCATAATTTCTAGTGTGTATTTTTCCACCATATTCCTTAACTTAGTAGGAAGCTTTATCGCATTCTCTTTAGACGCGTATTTTAATGTAGTCACAAAACTGGCAATGGTTACGACCCAAGCCCCTGAGCAGTAAAGACAGATTGATCCAATCTCATATAAAGTCTCATAAATTAACCATCCACAAAATATTGTCCCGACGAGAGTTCCTGACAAGAATGTTTGCCACCACCACTTCTTCAAACTATTAGCCCCAGCTAATAAAGCCATTCCAGCAGCAATAACCAGTCCAAAACCTAAGATGCCAAATGCCGGATTAGGAATCGTGAAAATACTAGCTTCTGGGCTGTTAATTACTGGAGAACATGCAACTATTGGGCTCAAAGAGCAGCTTGTTATTCTGGCAGGATCTTTTAAAAGAGCTATCTTCTCAATTGTCAAAATCCCTGCAGCTGCTAGACCAATAGATCCACAGACGATTAAAATATATGGGTAAGCTTTTTTAAAATTTTTACCAGCAATTTTTCTAATTAAGAAGAATTCTAAAATCACTAGATTTAATGCCAAAGCGTAAAAAACCTTAACAGATTCTCTAGTATGAAAAACTGTTAAAAAAGTAAACAATAGGGGAATAATAGCTGCGACAGCTTCTAAATTTACTTCTTTATTAAATACTTTCATCTTAAGATCTATTATACCACCACAAGAAATGTACTAATCTGTGTCTAAATACTTGACATTGTGCCTATGCTTTGCTATGATACTAAACATAAACAAAAAAGTTTAGACAAAACAAAAACAATAAACATTAAGTAATAACACTATGAGACAAGATACAAGAACTAATCGTGGACCACGCCCAACACCTAGACCAGGTGAGGTGACAATGGAGTTTGAGCCAATTAGAGTTAACCCGGCTAAACTTGCGATAGCTGGGGCTGCTGTAGTAATAGGCCTGGCTGTGGGTGTTAACTATGGAATTGATAGAATCAATTCTGGTCCTACTCAAGAGCAAATTGATAAAGCTGGTGACCAAACTAAACCAGAAGGTTATAACCCTGATAAGGCAAATCCAAGTGGTGTCCCTACAAGCGGTAACGAGTCAGAATAAATCTTTACTTTTTATACTTAAGTTATAAATATCAGTTTATGGCATCATTTTTTACAAAGCGTTTTGGCGGTGAGTCTCATGACCTCAAAACTATGCGTGCTAATCACTCAGCAATAAGCGCTTTAGGTAGAGTGTCAAGTGGCCCAATTCTTACCATTAAAGTCCCAAGAAGTGCAAAAAAAGATGGAGTAGTCGATGCCCAACACAGATTTGAGGCGGTTCGAGAGCAAAAACCACCCTTCGAGCAAATTAGTCACGTTAAGCCATTTGTAGATGCAGACTTTTATAGTAATGTAAGGTTTATAGATACTACCCAAGAAGGTGCTTAAATCACTAAACTAACTAGTCTTCCTGGTACGTAAATTTCTTTTTTGATCTCTTTGCCGTTTATATGAGCGGCAACTTTTTCGTTTGATTTTGCTAAGCTTAAGACCTCTTCTTGAGTAGCGTCTTTAGTAACTTCAATTTCTGCTCTGACTTTTCCATTAACCTGTACAGCAATTGTGATAGTATCAGCCACTAAGTATTCATCATCCCATTTCGGCCAAGTATCAATATGTACCGAAGTACTATGACCGAGATCTTGCCATAACTCCTCTGTAACATGAGGTGCAAAAGGTGCTAAACATGCAACTAAAGATTCTAATGCAACTTGCCAAACTCCAGATTTTCCGAAACCTCCTGATTTAGCCCTATTCAAAGTATTTAAATACTCCATCATGGCGGCAATTGCAGTATTAGTTTGATCATTCTCAATATCTTTTGTTACCTTACGGACCATCTGACTATTTGCGATCTTAATCTCTTTAACGGTTTTGTCTTCAACTTCAGTATCATCAGTATCTACATATTCTTGAACTAAGTTCCAGACCCTAGTTAAGAATCTGAAAGTTCCCGGCACTCCTTGTGGGTTCCAGCGGATATCTTCACCTGGAGGAGCGGCAAACATCAAATATGTTCTAAGAGCATCAGCCCCATAGCCACTCTCAATAACCTCTAACGGATCAACACCATTACCAGCAGATTTAGAAAAGTTTGTACCATCCGCAGCTAGGATCTTCCCATGATAAAGCATTTGATTGATTGGCTCAGGATTATCTACTAAACCAATCTTAGTAAAGAATCTAGCAACGAATCTTGCGTAAAGAAGGTGAGCGGTGGCATGGTCAGCACCATCATAAAAATCTATTGGCATCCATTTATTTGCCGGAGCACTTTCAAAAATCTTATTCTCGTTCTGATGGTCAAGATAACGGTATAAATACCAACTACTATCAATAAAAGTATCAAGAGTATCAGTCTCTCTTTCTGCTTCCTCACCACATTCAGGACACTTAACCTTAAGCCAATCTGTCGCCCGAGCAAGAGCGCTCCTGCCATCCCCGCTAGGCTTAAAATCATCAAGCTCTGGTAATACAACTGGCAAATCCTTATCAGGCACTAGTACTGGCCCACAACTTGGACAGTAGATAATTGGCGTAGGAGCTCCCCAGTATCTTTGTCTAGTGGCACTCCAGTCACGCATCTTGTAGTTAACCTTCTCTTCAGCAACACCTTTTTTAGCAAGATCAGCCACAATCTTCTCCCGCGCCTCAGATGTAGTAAGTCCACTAAACTCTCCAGAATTTATCAATCTGCCTTCTTTCGGCATTTCCATGATTCTTCCTTCAGACATTTCTAAGACCTCAACCATACCCCCCGATGAACTCCGTTTTATATACTCATCACGACTAACCCATTCAACCTCTTGTTCTTCAGCATCAACCGCAGACTTCAAATCTTGGTCTAAAGACTTAAGCTTAATAAGTATGGGGTAGCAGTAGGCGATTCTATTTACATCTTTGTGTTTAGCAAAGAATTCGGATGCGAATATCTCCCCACATTGTTCTATGGTGTCTATATCAATATAGCCAGTTTCTTCGACTAGCTCTCTCTTAGCAGCTTCAATAGGATTCTCTTCATCATCAATCCCTCCCATAATTGGAGACCAATTAGCTCCACCTACAGGCTTAGCTATTAGGTATTTTTCTTCTGTTGGATGTTTCACAATACAAGTTGCTACATTCCTTGAGACAACTTCTCTATTTTTTATATGTGGATTAGTGTTATCAACAAAAGTAGTAGCCACAACTTGTTCGATTGGAAGATTAAACTTCTTTGCAAACTCGTTATCTCTTTCATCATGCGCAGGAACGCACATAATAGCGCCAGTTCCATAGCCACCTAATACGTAATCAGCAATCCAGATTGGTATCTCCTCATTGTTAACAGGATTAATTGCATAAGCACCGGTAAATACACCAGTCTTATCTTTTGAAGCCTGTCTTTCTACTTCGGTCTTTCTTAAGCTTTGTTTTATATATGCTTCTACGTCTTCTTTGTATTCATCGGTAGCCATTTCTTTTGCAAGTTCATGTTCTGGAGCAAGCACCATGAAAGTTGCGCCAAAAAGAGTATCTGGACGAGTAGTGAATACGGTTATGTCTTTGGAAGAACCTTTGACTCCGAATTTAACTTCTGCACCAACGCTGCGACCGATCCAGTTCTTTTGGGCTAGCTTCACTCCATTAGTCCAATTTAGATCGTCAGTTGCCTCAAGTAATTCATCTGCATATTCTGTTATTTTGAAGAACCACTGTTTAACTTCTTTTTTCTCAATCTCTGGGTCGTCGGCTTTATCATGCCTCCAACACTTTCCGTTATGATCTACTTGCTCATTAGCAAGTACAGTTTGACATTGATCACACCACCACTGCATTCTAACGTCTTGGTAGACTAAGCCGTTTCTGTAAAGCTCACTAAAGATCCATTGGGTCCATTTGTAGTAAATTGGTTGAGATGAATCAATTTCTTTATCCCAGTCAACACCCCAACCCATCGCAGTATATTGTTTTTGGTAGTAAGCAATACATTGAGGAATACTGACTTGAGGTGAGACACCAATCTTAATTGCATAGTTTTCGGCTGGAAGCCCAAAAGAATCCCAACCTACCGGGTTTAGACTTTCGTAACCTTGCTGTCTTTTAAATCTAGCTAGTACATCAGGTATGGTAAACGTGTAAGCATGACCAACATGGATCCCGCTACCACTCGGATAGTTAAACATGCCACTAGCCATGTATTTTGGCTTTTTACTGTTCAGATCAACGGTGTAGGTTTTATTCTCTTTCCACCAGTCCTGCCATTTTGGCTCTATTTCTTTCGGTATATATTTCTTCATTTTCTGTTATCTTTAAACTTAATTTATTTAATTTTTGAGGATGCCAGAAAACAATCTGACTAAACTTAAGCCAGCAGGAGGTAACGAGTCTTTACAATACTCTTCAACATAGCTTTTTATTATAGCATTATTTACAGTGGTTGCCCCAATTTATCCTCATTAAGTTTAAAGAATATAAAAAATGATAAACAAATTATAGAGCTTGCTAATAAACCATACTGAAGTCTTATTCCACCAAAATAGTTAACAAGCGGGAGTAGGGTCACAACCATGAGCTTATATACCATCCTATAGACAGATATTGCCGTAGCCTGGATGTCTTCATCAGCACTTTCTTGAATTGCCGGTGATATTTTGGCAGAATTAAGCCCCCTTGAGAAACTAGTTAATAAAAAGAACAGTATTGTTGCAAATGAGATACTAACACTTAAAATTGCATACGCAAATGCGCACAAAAGGAATGGAATTAATATGCTAAACTTGACCCCTCTCTCTACAAGCTCCGAACCACAGACTGCAACAACAGAGATTGCAGCGAATAGTATTCCGTGATACTTTAAATCAATCTTAGCTTCTAAAAACATGGGTGTTAAAAACCAGACTATAAACATCGTCGACAACATCAAGCATGAACTCAGGAATATTCTCCATGCAAGCTCCTTGTGCCCATGAAGGCAGTATTTAGTAATTAGCCAGACATCCTTAAGAGGGTTGTGCTCAGATACTCTATTCTTACCGGCATTTTCAATAGTTATAGCGAATATCCCAGCTACCAGAAACAGAACTGCTTGTACCAAGAAGACAGATCTCAGGTTCCAGGCACCAAGTACACCACCAAGTATCGCTCCAATTCCCGAAGAAGCAAAACCTATAGTTCCAAACCTAGCAGCAAGAGTCTTGTAATCTAGCTTAGCATTTTTAGAGTGTGCCCTTAAGAGCGCAGAATCTGCACCACCGCTAAGGCTCAACCCAATACCTAACATAACTTCACATGCCACAACGGCCCAAAAGCTGTTAGCAAAGAAGTAACCAGCCATCCCTATTGTCATGAAAAAGTCTCCACCTGCATTACTCACTTTTTTACTAACTCTGTCTGCGAAATATCCAGTAGGGACCTCTAATATAAGCATAGTTGCAGCGAATATGGCTTGAGTAAGACCAATTTGATACTGAGTTAAGCCAATGTCGCTGAAGATAAGCCACATAACAGGCATGAATAGTGTAAATGATGTCAAAGCCGATTCGATCTTTAATATTCGAATAGCTCGTAGACTCTTTATTCTTTTTTTGTATTCCATAACACTTAAGCTTATTGTAGTTTCTTTGTTAAATAAAAAACACCTCATATGTTGTGAGGTGTAAGGTTATAATTTCTTTTTTATCTTATACAGAGCTCACTAGGCAGATTTGTACAGGCATATTGATATAAACCTCTGATGAGGCAATAAGCGCTGTGGTTTTCATAAATAGTGGCATATCTTAATTAAATCATATAATTATGATCAGGTCAATGGTTGATTTTATTGCTTAAAAAGCTTAAGTTTAAGTTAGGCAAGTTTTCTCCGTTAATTTCCAGAAAAGGTTTCCCGATATGCCGAATAGACTCTTTAAAAGATTCTCTTTTTGTTCTCTTCAATTTGTTATTAAATTTAATCTATCCTATCTCTGTAGGAGCTTCACCTACTTCTTTTAATCTTGATAACAGAGCTCCAAACTGGTCAGGGCAGTAGCGAGTTCATAGAGATTGAGAATACATCAGACAGTGTCCTAGACTTAAGTCAATGGGTTTTGCAGTATCATGGGGCTAGCTCGACTAACTGGTCTACTAAAGTTCTAACTTTCACAGATCCACTAATTAAGCTTATAGAACCCGGAAATAGAGCCCTTTTTACAGCCTATGGCTATAGTCCAGCCGATTCTAATATAATGGCAAACTTTACAAGTGGGCTTGCAGATTCCGGAGGCTCTGTTAGATTTGTACCCTTAAGCTTAGACGAGACATTAGGAGATAAGATAACTTGGGGGACTTCAGACCCAACAACCTGCTTGATAGCACCTAAACATACTGATGGTCAAAGTCTAAAGAGGTTCCCAAGTGGCGATGGAGTTCTGGTAGATTCTGGAAAATCTGGGGAGGATTTTTATGTTTCAAATTCACCTTCACCAGATCTTATAGATGATCAAGATCCCTTCTCAATCGATGAAGTAGTAAATTATTGTGGTAAGCCAGAAGACATTGCTGAAGACCCTGAAGCCCCAGGGACTATTGAAGATCCTGGAGCGCCGCCGCCCCCAGTTTACTCTAAAATCGAAATAACAGAACTTTTCCCCGACCCAGTATCACCTCAAAGTGATGAAAATGATGAGTATATCGAATTATATAATCCAAATTCTGAGGCTGTTAATTTAATGGGCTATAAACTACAAACCGGTATGAACTTCACCTACTCGTACGTGATTGGAGATATCACACTTCAACCAAACGAATACTATGCAATTAGCAGAAAAGACTCCAATCTCACACTTTCGAATTCTTCATCTCAAGCCCGTCTCTTAAATCCAAATGAAGAAGTAGTCTCTCAGACTGAGCCATATGATCAGTCTAACCCTGCCCAGAGCTGGCAATACTTTAATAACATTTGGGAGTGGACGGAGTCACCAACACCGTCTTCGGCAAATGTTCATTTAAGCTTAAGCAGTATCTCCAAGACTGCTTCAAAAGTAACGGCTAAACCAGCCGCTAAAGCTACTAAGGATAAGAAAACCAGTACTAAAAAAGCTTCCACTAAAAAAACTTCAGTCAGTAAAAAGCCAGCTTCTGATAAAAAAGATCCAAGCTCAACTGCATTTACCTATACAGACGATACTGGGACAACAAAACTTCAGCCCTATATAATTTGGGGAGCCGGAATTCTACTTTTTGGCTACGGCCTATGGGAGTACAGGTGGGATATTTTAGCCCTTTTTAAGAAAAATAAAAATAGTGAGTTTGTGTAGGCCTAGCTATTTCTTTGTCTCAACACTTCGTATAAACAAACAATGCTACTCACGGCAATATTTAGAGAGTCGGCTGAGCCTTCCATTGGTAACTTAATAAGTTCATCACTATTTTTTAGCCAGAGATCAGTTAAGCCATATTGTTCAGCTCCGGCAACAATAGCAATTGGACCTCCAGTCTTAAAGTTACTATCCCAGTAAATATTCTCGGTGTGAGGAGTAGTACTAAATACTCTAACCCTTTTTTCTTTAAGCCAATTTAAAGCCTCTTGCGAGTCAGCACAGACTGCAACCGGAGTAGAGAAGAGAGCCCCGGTAGATGCTCTTACCACATTCGGGTTAAAAACATCAGTTACGGGGTCGCAAACAATCATTCCTTCTATTCCAGCCGCGTCACAACCTCTCAGTAATGTCCCAAGATTTCCCGGTTTTTCGATTTGTTCAACAACCAGAAATACGGAGTCTTTTTTAACTTCTAATTTGCTTAAACTTAATTCTGGTTGCTCAGCAAGAGCAATAAAACCATCCGGCCTATCTCGATAGCTTAGTTTTTTAAAAGTATTTTTAGCAACCTCAATTATCTCTGCCCCAGAGTTACCTATTTGCTCAATTAGATTGTCGTTAGAATCTTTTAAAAACCACTCAGGTGAAAATAAAAGTTTCTTAATTTTCACCCCAGCATCAAACGCTCTCGAGCTTTCTCTAAAGCCTTCAATTACAAATAGTTTGGATTCGTCCCGCACGCGTTTTTTTAGCTGTAGCTTCACTACTTCTTTAATGAGAGGATTATCTGTACTTTTAATGTACTTTATCTCAACATTCAACACACTTTACTTCTTCTCTTTTAGAGTTGTTGTTCTTATAGAAATTGTACGCGATAACCAATTGTTTGGTGTAGAGCGCTTACCTTTGCCTAGATTACCGCCACTTATAAAATCATTAAATAGAAGCTGCAAACATCCAGCAACTGGCAGGGCTACAAAAGCTGCAAAGAATCCTCCCAGTGATGCCCCCAGCATTACTACAATAAGTACAATTAATGGACTCATACTAACAGCTTTACCCTGAATCTTGGGTTGAATAGTCGCATTTTCCGTTTGTTGATAGATGAAGAAATATATGGCTAGAACTAGTGCAACTTTCCAGCTGGCAAATGCTGTTACTGATACTACTATTGCTGCACCTAGTGCAGCCCCAATTAATGGAATTAGTCCACACAACCAAACAAGGACGGTAAGAACCAGAGGATATGGTATTGCAACGCCAAATATTCTGCCAACCAACAGCATTGCAATAAGAGCTAAGCTTGCGTTTATGCTACTCACTAATACTTGACCGTTAAAGTAGCCAGTTATGACTCTGTACATTTTTTTAAGTAGATCCTCATGCCGTTCTTTTAGTTCTTCGTCTTTATACTTCTCAAAAAGTCTTCTAACCATTATTGGACCATCAACTAGCATTAAGAAAGTCAAAACTAGTACAGTGATAACATTCAAAAGTGCACCGAAGGCAGTTTGGGCACTATTAAATGCAAATTGACCAGCATCACCAAGCTTATCTTGCACTGTGTCACCAATCTTATCAACTTCTCCTTGCAAATTAAATCTCTCGATAAACTTTCCAGTACGGGTAGTGTTATCCTTGGCGTCATTTAAGAGCGTTGGTGCCTGGTTCGCAAAATTACCAATTTGCCTACTAACTGGTGGGACTATCGTAAATAATAAAGTCCCTAGCAATCCAACAACTAGTAAGTAAGCCACTGCTACGCTTAATGCTCTACTGCCTTTGGGCATAATTTTGGAGAGTCTACTTACCGGAGGATTAAGTGCTATAGCTAAAAACAGGGAAGTGAGTATTAAAGTAATTGGTGTAGTCATTTTGCCTATGGCATTTACGAACATTAGAGTTCCTATTACCAGAAATACGGTTCGAACCACCACATAGGGACGAATATTAATATTCATTGTCGAAGACTGTTGGATAATTTCTTTTTCTTCTATCATTATTTTTCACCCTTGCTCCATAAATGACTCAGATCTTTCGCCGTTCATTCTTTCTTCAACAAAATCCCAGTTTACTACCTTCCAGAAAGCTTCGATATAGTCTGGTCTTTTATTCTGATAATCAAGATAGTAAGCATGTTCCCAAACATCTAAAGCTAAAAGGGGGGTGTCACCATTCATAAGTGGTGTATCTGCATCATGCATCCCAGCAATTTCTATTGATCCGTCCTCCTTTTTTAGTAGCCAAGCCCATCCACTGCCAAAATGAGTTTTAGCTACTTCTGTAAACTTATTCTTAAACTCCTCAACTCCACCGAAGTTATCTTCAAAGACCTGTTTAAGTGATTCACTTGGTTGGTTTTGTTCTGACTCGCCTTCAGCTACTGGCTTCATGCAATACCAGTAAAAAGTATGGTTAAAAGATTGAGCTGCATTATTAAACACTTTTCCATCTGAGTCAGCAATTATTTCTTCAATACTCTTCCCGGCATACTTTCTTGAGTTATCTTCCTGCTCTAGTAAACTATTTAAATTATCGATATAAGCTTTGTGGTGTTTGCCATAATGATAACTAAGAGTTTTTTCAGAAATATATGGCTCTAAACCATCAAGCTCATAAGGTAAAAGGGGGATTTTAAACATACTTTTAAATTAATATCTTATAACTTAATTACTATCTAGAATCGGATTATACACTAAAATTACCACTCTCGTATTTTAATCCACATAAAGCTTAGCTGTTAGCATAAGCATTAACAGGGGTGTTGTTAAGTTAAGTGCAAGTCAAGTGTTGACTCATCCCTTGAGCTGGTATAAGCTCAAAATTACTGAAGTTAATTTAACAGTTAGGGATTTTAAAGTTTATGGCAACATTTAGCTACACAAACTCAAAAGGAGTAACTTACTACCTTTACACAAAAGAAGGCGTTCAATTACGTGGCGCAAAAGCTCCAAGAAGCATCTACTTCTTCTCAAAAGAAGCTGATCGTTCTCTAGGAGAAGGCGAAAAAGTAGTACCAGAGGTACCAGCAGGTTACAAAGTAGAAGAGTCTGCACGTAACGGTTTCGTTTACCTAAAGAAAGCTTAAGTTTAACTTAAGCTTAGATAAAATACCTTGCCATCTAGCAAGGTATTTTGCTTATGCTATAATTTTAAGCAAGTACATAGACTATTAAACAGGGGCTAACGATTCTTTAGGGTGGCAAAGAAACAAGTAAGTGCAGCAGAATATAATTTTGATACAATTATTATCGGATCAGGCCCAGCTGGCTCAACGGCCGCTGAGCTTTTAGCTCATGGGGGTCAGCGAGTCGCTATTGTTGAGGCAGAAAGACTGGGTGGAGAATGCTTAAACTATGGGTGCGTACCTACAAAGTCAATGCTTGCAGCAGCCCATCTTTTTCGTTCAGTTAAAAACCAAAAGGCTATTACAAATGCTGGGCTATTAAAGTTGAGAATAAATAAACTAGTCTCACTTGCAGAAAATAATATCTCCAAAACCGGTGCCAATGAACTTGGGGCTGAGTTTAAGAAGCTTGGCATAACAGTATTAGAAGGACGAGCATATTTTCTAGACAACAGATATATCGATGTTGGCGGAGAAAAGTACAGTGCCCATAACTTTATAATAGCTACTGGTGGAGAGGTAGCAATACCAAATATCCCTGGCCTCGATGGCCTTGATTATTTAACTTACAAAAACTTTTTAACCAAGATAAAAGAAAAAGCACCTCGTTCTGTAACAATAATCGGAGGTGGAGCAGTAGGATGCGAGTATGCTCAAGTACTAAGTGCAACTGGAGCTAAGGTTAATATTGTCGAGTGTGCCGAAAGATTAGTTTCTGATCAAGAACCAGAAGCCTCAGAAGCATTACAAAAAAACTTCGAAAAGATAGGTGTAAAAGTATATCTACGGGCAAGAGTAGTCGCTGCTCATCCTAGCTCAACTGGTAATCTAAAAGAAGTTGAGTTAATTTGCCCCAAAGACGGTCAAATAGAGTTAAAAACAGATTCTATTATGGTTGCAGCCGGTAAGAAAATGCGTGATGGGGGAGACGGTCTTGGTAATGCAGGCATACACTGCGAAAGCGGACTCATTAAGACTAATTCTCATTGTCAAACAGAGCAAAGCCATATCTATGCAATCGGTGATACTACAGGACCGTATAGACTTACTTCGACCGCCATTCAGCAAGCAAGTATTGCAGCATTTAATATCTTAAGACCAGTAAAGAAAAATTTAGCTAGCGTTGATCATGCCGTGACTCCAAGTTGTATTTTTACTTTCCCAGAAGTAGCCAAAGTCGGAGAATCAACTGTGTCTTTAAAAAAGAGGGGTATTAAATTCATATCGTCGTATGTAAAACTTTCTGAAGTCACTCGCTCTAAATTAGAAGATGATTTAGACGGTTTTGTTAAGCTTTGGGCAGATCCAAGTTCTAAGATAATCTTAGGTGCTTGCCTAGTCGGCCCAAGCTCGTCAGAGCAAATTTCTTCGTTAGCTCTAGCGGTAAGATTAAAAGCTACAGCTCATCAACTGGCTGATCTTACTCAAGTCTTCCCAACCTGGTCAGAAGCTATATCATTAGCAGCTTCTGAACTTTGAGCGCTAAAGCCATAATCGACAGCTTCCTTATTTCTTTTAACCCTAACTTTCGCAGATTCATCAGAAATAACAATGTATTTATCAGTTACGTTAATAACAGCATCTCGCCCAATAATTAAGGGCTGACTAAACAGACTAAGAATTACAGTCTTTTCTACATATAGTTTGACTATAAAATATCCGTCAGTTTCAAAAACATAGTTTTTTACTTTACCTATTCTTTTACCAGAAGAAGTCCGAACATTAATTCCGTCGAGTTTGAATTTTGATTCAACTAGCTTCTTTATTTTTGGCATGTTGTCGTCAACTTCCATTACGTCATCCTCTGAATTAATAACAAGCCCTAAGTTACTCCATTCTCTAATGTCAGAACTATGCACTACAGAGAAGAATTGTAAATTTTGAGAGTACACAGAAAAAGCAGATATCTTTAAGTTTGATGGATCAATAATCGCCTCATTAATACTAGCAATTGGAGCTCCGGCATGGATGCTCATTACTCTTCTTCCAGCAATTGATTCGCTAATTACTAACACTTTTTGTCTACCTTTTCTCTGCTAACGGAATTGCTCTACCACCACTATCAACTACTGACTGCTGATATTCATCCCTAACGTCAGTCGCCATAGTTACTTGCTCGAATGGCTGTTTAATAAAGTTAATCTCATATGTCGCATTCTGACCCTCTGTACTCATTACTAATAGTCCGTATCCAAAAATTGATCCAATAAAGTTTTGCCTTGCTTTAATATCTTCAATATTTAAATGGCTGATTACTTTCTTGTCGGTAGCTACTAGCCCATCTTGTTTAATTCTGACAATATGCTCATTTGTTAAAAACATTCTATTTGCCGAATAGATATATGCAGCAATTGCTCCAGAAAGCAACATAGTAAAACTTAATACTGCAAGGATAGGGGATACTTCTTTGGCCGTCTCAACACTAATTCCGGTCGTTCTTCTTATCCAGCCATTACCACCCGTTACCATATCAATATAAGATAAAAAGAAGAAGCCGGCACTAATAGCTGTAATAGTCGTAATTAATAAATACGGAAGCTTACTTCTCGGAAATTCTCTAATAACAAATTCATTCTGAGTTAGATTAAATGGAAGCTTTTTGGATTGTGTATCTGTGCTAACTTCAGTCATACTACCCTTAAGTTTAACATAAAAAATAACTTCTTCGGAGCTGTTTAATTTGCATTAATGCTATAGTATTAAGTAAATGAGTGAAGAATCAAAAAAAGCACCAGACTTTAAGCTTGAAGATCAAGATGGAAATCAAAGATCACTTAAAGATTTCTCCGGCGAATGGTTAATTCTCTATTTCTATCCAAAAGATGATACTCCAGGCTGCACCGTTGAGGCATGCTCCCTAAGAGATGCAAATGATGAGTTAATATCTCTAGGTGCAAATGTGGTTGGAATAAGCAAAGACGACCAAGATTCACATCTCAAATTTAAGGCTAAGTATAAACTAAACTTTACTCTCCTTTCTGATCCATCAGGTAAAACAATTGAAGCCTATGGAGCATGGGGTCCTAAAATGTTCGGTAAAGTTGGAATTCTCAGGAAGACTTTTATAATCTCGCCAGAAGGTAAAATAGTAAGAACTTACGGCAGAGTTACTCCTCTAGGTCATGGAGAACAAGTTATTGCCGAGCTTAAAAGCCAAATTGAAACTTATAATAAATAACTCCCTAATCTTTTTTCAGTAGTACCGCAAAAGTATCATTAGGGATCTCAACTTTACCGAACTTTTTCATTCTCTCTTTACCTTTTGCTTGTTTCTGCAAAAGCTTCTTCTTCCTACTAACGTCACCACCATATAGATGTCCTGTTACGTTTTTTCTCATTGCTGAAAGATCTTCTCTAGCAATAAATTTACCACCAATAGCAGCCTGTAAACTAACCTTAAACATCTGGCGTGGAATAATATCCTTTAGTCTTGCTACAACTTCTCTTCCTAAGCTAGCTGCACTTGATTTATGAGAGATTAAGCTTAGTGCATCAACCTTCTCACCCGCAACGTAAAAATCTACTTTAACTAAATCCTCTACTTGATAGCCATCAAGCTCATAATTTAAGCTCCCGTATCCACTGGTTACGCTTTTAAGCTGATCATAAAAATCTGTTAGCAATGTAGCAAGAGGGGCCCTAAAGTGAACAATAGTTAGGTTCTCGTCGACGAACTCCATATTACCTTGGATTCCTCTGATCTTTAAGATTAGATCTATAACTCCACCCAAATAGCTTTTGGGAGTTAATGCCTCCGCCCTAACCCAGGGCTCCTCAATAGCTTCAATCTTTTGAGCTTCTGGTAAATCAGCGGCACTCTGCACTTCGATCATCTCGCCATTAGTCAATAAAACCTTATAGTCAGTACCAGGATTAGTAATAATGACGTCTAAATCATATTCTCGTTCAATTCTTTCTTTTATAATTTCTAAATGTAGTAGGCCTAAGAATCCTACCCTAAAACCAAACCCTAAAACCTTGCTATTTTCCGGTGAGAATTTTAAAGCAGCATCACTTAAGCTTAACCTCTCTAGAGCTTCTTTAAGTTGAGGGTAATACTCATTGCTTGGCGGGAAAATACCTGCATACACAAAAGGAGTTACTTCTTTATAGCCTGGCAAAACTTCTGTTGCAGGAGATTTAACGAGAGTGATGGTATCTCCAACTCGCGCCTCACTAGTACTTTTTAAGTTGGTTACCATATATCCTATTTCTCCAGTTGTCAGTACCTTCTTTTTATTAAAAACGGGATTTAGGAAGCCCACTTCTAGAGCAATCCCATTTGCTCCTGATGCCATCATTTTGATCTCAGAAGATGCATTAAGTTCACCATCAAACACTCGCACATATAAAACTACTCCACGGTAGTCATCATAATAGCTATCAAAAATAAGAGCTCTAAGCTTACTGTCTACTTCAACTTTTGGTGCCGGGACTCGATGTACAACAGCATCTAAAACTTCTTCAACCCCTTCTCCAGTTTTGGCAGAGGTTAATAAAATGTCTTCTTTCTTGCATCCAATTAATCTAATAACCTCCTCACTAACTCTTTCCGGATTAGCTGCAGGGAGATCAATTTTATTAAGTACTGGTACAATTTTTAAATCAGCCTCCATTGCTAAATATAAATTAGCTAGAGTTTGAGCTTGAATACCTTGCGTAGCATCAACGACTAATATTGCACCTTCGCATGCTGCTAAACTCCTGCTGACTTCATAGGTAAAGTCAACATGCCCAGGAGTATCAATTAAGTTTAACTCGTGATCCTTCCATTGCATCTGCACAGGAGCCAGCTTAATGGTAATCCCTTTTTCGCGCTCAAGATCCATTCTGTCGAGAAGCTGAGCCTTCATCTCTCGTTTTTGGACAGTGCCCGTTATCTCCAGCATTCTATCGGCAAGAGTGCTCTTTCCATGATCAATATGGGCAATAATACAAAAGTTTCTAATTTCCATCTAAGTTTAATTATAACAGAGGAGAAAAAGCTATTGGACAATAACTGGTTTTTTACCTAGTTTAATTACTTTATCTACAAAAGGTTTGATTTCTTGTAGTTTTGCAATATAGCTAAGAGATACATAGAATATCCCGCTAACTAAACATATTGTTAAAAACTTAGGTATAAGCGGGAAAAATCCCTGATCATTGGCACTAACTGGTAAAAGATTTACCATGATATATGTCGTAAAAGCTGTTGCTCCACCAATTGCTAAAATTCTCGGTAACGGTTCGAACAAGCCTTTGTTCAAAAATCCTCCATGAAGTTTCTTGTTAAGCAATAAAGACATCGCAACAACTTCAATAGTGCCAGATATTGCCGAAGCCATTGCTAGACCAACCAAGCCATATCTATCCTGACTTGATAACCAGAAGATCAACACAATGCTCAATATTAAGGTTAATATAGACACCTTAAGTGGTGTTCTAGTGTCTTGTTGAGCGTAAAAAGCACGAGCTAAAATGTGATATAAAACTTTAAAGATAACTAATATTGCCAACACTCCAAGCACTGCCGCCACAACAGGCTCCCCTCTACTTGCTAGAATTCTTGCTAAATATCCCCTACAGAAGAATGTTAAAATTGCTGCCGGCACAGCTAACCAGAACATTACTCTCACAGTTTGTTGCAGCTCTTTCTTAAAAAGATCTGGTCGACCCTGACCTAGTCTTTCGCTCATTTTAGGGAAGGCAGCCGTAGATATTGCCATCCCCACAATCCCAACCGGCACATTAAATAGTTGTATTGCCGCACTGTAAGTTGCAATTGATCCTACCGCTAAAACTGAGGCTCGGTTAAGTTCGATAAGAGTAATTAAATAGTCAATTCCCTGATCAATGCTTCTTATTGGCGCAGTTTTAAGTACATCTTTAAAACCACGATTCTTCCAGAAAATATTAGGGCTATAAACAACTCCTTGTCCTCTTAAGCCTAATGCCACTATTACAAGTTGAGATATCGCTCCAATAACCACACCATACGCTACACCCATGATCCCTAATCTTGGAGCGAGAACTAATGTTCCAAAAATAATACCCATACTATACATTATTGGAGCTATTGCATAGAACAAAAATCTCCCCTTAGCTTGCTGCACAGAAGTTAAGACTGAACTTATACCAAACAAAATAGGGTTTATAGCAAAGATACGCATCATACTTACAGCTAAGAACTGAGTTTCAGGATCAAGCCCTGGGGCAATTAAGTTTCTTAAAATTGGTCCGGCAAAAATTAGCACAAACACTCCGATTACAGCCGAAGCAATTCCAATTAAGTTTAATAAGCTACTTGTAACCTCCCAAGCACTTTTTTTGTTACCTCCATGATATCTTTGGCTAAAAACAGGTATAAAGCTAACACTAAGCACTCCAGCAATTAGGGCAAAATACATAAAATCTGGCAAGGCAAATGCAGCTCGATAAGCATCAGTTTGGATACTAAATCCAAAGTTAGCAATAATCAATCTCTCTCTGAGTAACCCCAGCAGATTCCCAAGTAACGCACTAGCCGCAAGGAGAGCAGCCGCAGGACCAACATTTATCCTCCCACTGGCTTTTTTAGCTATCTTTCTTACCGGCATTTTTATTTTAAATTCAAGCCTAACTTATCTTGGTAGACTATTAAGCCTAAATTATAACAAAAATAATAATCGTAGTTCAGTCTAATTAAGCTTTATCTATGATCTCATCAATAACCCCATATTTTAAAGCCACATCAGCACTCATCCAGTAATCACGATCAGCATCTTTTTCTATCTGCTCAGTAGTTCTACTAGTGCTTTCTGCAAGTAATTTATATAGCTTGTTCTGTAACTTGATAATAAACTCTGCAGTAATAACTATATTGCTGGCTTGCCCTTCTACACCTCCAGAAGCCTGGTGGATCATTACTTCACTATGAGGTAGAGCAAACCTTTTACCTTTTGCTCCTTGAGATAAAATAACTGCCCCCATACTAGCGGCAACGCCAATACAAATTGTGTGAACCTCTGGCTTAATATGATGCATTGTGTCAATAATTGCTAAACCTGCTGTGATTGATCCACCAGGAGAATTTATATACATCTGTATTGGCTTTTTACTATCTTCTGACTGCAAAAAAAGAAGCTGGGCAACAATTAGATTAGCAGTATCTTGATTAATTTCAGGCACAAAAATTATCCTATCTCTCAAAAGTCGAGAATAAATATCAAACGCTCTCTCGCCTTGATGTGTCGGCTCAATCACAGTAGGAATCAAATAAGACATAAATAAACAAAAAAACTCAAATAACTAATCTGTTATTTTAGCACTCTATTAAAGAGATTGCTAGTAATTCAAGATTACTAATATATAGTACGCGCTGCTTCAAGCGCCACCACATCGACTTCTTGGGGAGCTACTAAGCCTGCCATAAAGCTCGCTCCTATAGAACCTCCAAATGCTAGAGCTCGTTTTGTTGGACTTAAGCCAATGGCGTCACCATATATACTAGCTAAGCCCAGCATAGTCGACATATTCCTCCAGTCTTTCGATGTTAACGGGGCTTCATCTCTAGGCACCCCTTCTTTAATGACCACCCCTTCTTCAAGTTCTGTTTCTTCTAAGCATTTAGCATCCCAAGCAAGCGCAATCGCCCCAGTCCCAATAAGTCCCACTAAAATCCTTGATCGAGTTTTTATACTTGTCACATTGGATAAAGCTAGAAATCCTAATCCGATCTCAAGCATTGATTTTGGCCTTACTTCTCTTGGTAGAACTTTACTACACCTTCTCAATAGGCCAGTTACGGGCAATAGTATACTAGCGTTCTCATCCAAGTGATTATCCATCTCCCTATCAAGTTCAGCTAAAGTAATATCCTCATCTAACTTCCCTCTGGGTGTTATAATAAGTGGTCTTAGCCTTCTAGGGATGTAAGTCATCTTAATCTTTTAAACCACCTCTCACTATATAGGCCAGGTTTGCTGCTATTGGGATTGCTATCATTCCCGAAGCTATCCTTACTGGATTAGGAATTTTATTAATACTTGCAGCAAGCCCTAGGGCAGCAAGTGCAAGCCCATGAGCACAAATAGCATCATTTAACCTTACCGAGCATCCATCTTCACCATTGGCTAGCAGTGATTTGAGAATATCCATAAAAGCTTTATTTTAACAGTATTAAAAAACTTCTCTAGGCGCATTAAGCCAATCTTTTTCTTCAAGTAGAAGTTTGGCTTCACCAATAACATCAGCGGCACCGACAAGTGCAGTAAGAGCACCACCAACATAGCATGATGCTTTTACTTGAGAGGGGACAAATTTTGGCAATACACTACTTGCGGCAACTGCTAATGTGCCAATGCCGAACATTTTGAACCCTTTTAAAGTGTTCTCTCTCCTTTTTTCTCTAATAATTTCACTTACAGAAGGTTGTTTATGAAGCATCATTGTTGTTTCCATAATTTTAATAATTTAAGACTTTATACTTAGCAAAAAGTTTAGTACTTTGTAGTAAGTAAATCCAGCATAAGCTTTTTATCAAAATTAAATCAGACAATCTAGCGCTCTAAGAATCTACCAACATCTTCTACGGCTGCTTATTTTAGGGCCTCTTCGGCACGATGTGCATTCTCTATTTCTGAAAATCCAGCCAGTGCAACTGCCGCGCTGGCGCCTATAGCTAAAACTTTAATAGGTTTAGGTAGTCTATCGCTTTTTGCTGCAAAAATAGTCGCTATAGATCCACACAATGCAAGAGAGTGATTAAGAACCTTTGGTGATTTTAGATCCCTAGCTCTATCACATAAATATTTAGTAAATCCTAGGTCTTCTGGCGGCGCGCTGTAAAGGTACCTATCACTAACTGCGCTTCCAAGGCCTCCTTGTCCCTCATTCATAACTCTACTTACTTTAACTTACTTTACTTAGCAAAAAGTTTAGTACTTTGTCTGCAAGAAGTCTACCTTCGATTCTCGCCTGTTCATTCTCACTCATAATTTGAGTTTGAGCCTGAGGATTTGTGTATTGCTGTAACAAAACAGATGTATATTCACTAAGTTCTTCTTTTGTAACTTCTAATTTCTCTTTTTCTGCTAAAGCTCTTAGCGCTAAGCTTATCTTTACTTGTTTTTCTGCTTGAGGTCGAGCTTCTTTAGCAATCAATTCCTCTTCATCTTTAAATCCGCTCTCTTTTACAAAATCTTCCCATTTCTTCCCCGAGCTTTCAGCTTGGTGTTTTGCATTATGAAGGCCTGCCTCAATGTTCTCATCTACTAAAACATCTGGGATCTCCATTTTTGTCTCTTCGCCTAACTTTTCAGCTAATTTGTCTTTTGTATCTTCTTTTGCATCTCGCTCGGCCCGTTCTGTTAAGCCAATTTCAATATCTTTTCTGAGAGCTTCTAAAGTATCAAACCCACCAATTTTTTTGGCAAACTCATCATTTAGCTCTGGTTTTTTAAGCTCAGTTACTTTTTGAATTTTAATCTTAAAAACTACTTTCTTATTCTGTAAACTTTTTGCGTGATAATCTTTAGGAAAAGTGATCTTGAACTCTTTTTCGTCTCCAGCTTTTAATCCAACAACCTCTTCTTCAAACCCAGGTATAAAACTTCTTGAGCCTAAAATCAGAGGATAATTATTGCTCTGGGCACCTGGGATCTTTTCTCCGTTTTCATCTCGGCCGTCAAAATCTAACCAAACTTTGTCGCCATTTTTTGCAGCCCTATCTACATCTTCACTTTGAGCCATGTTCTCTCGAAGTTGCTCTAGAGTAAGATCAATCTCTTTTAGGTCCACCTTAGAGTTAATCTTAACTTTTGGCCACTTAGCATAATCTGGCAAAGTAATCTCTGGTTTAATATTCCCTATAAACTCAATTGCCATCTTTTCTCCATCAACTAGATCTCTAATTTCAAGTTTAGGAGTACCAATAATATCTAAATTAAATTCTTTTATTAGGGCCGCAAAAGCAACATCGATACATCCGCTTGCGACCTCATTCCTAACTTGATTCTCATCCAGTCGTTCTTCTATGAGTTTGGCAGGCGCAGTACCAGACCTAAAGCCAGGTATCTTAACACCGTCTCCCATTTTTTTAATCGCTCTATTTTTTTGTTTAGACAAGTCTTTAGCGTCTAGTTCTGCTAAAACCTTAAATTTGATTGCACTGTTTTTATCGTAATTTATTGTAAGTTTCATAAGACCCTTAATTCTAGCATAGCTGTTAGCCGTAGTTCATGCATAAGCGAAAAAGGTGACTTTTACCACGAAAACATCAATTCCATTGCACTTAAGTTTAATTGGGTGCAAAATGATTAGATACATCAAGTAAGAGAAGAGTAGACATGGTGGAGTCTCTTTACTTTTAATTTTTTAATTAATATTAATAAGGAAATTACTCCCATGAAGATATTCAAAAAAACTTTAATTCTAACCTTTGCTTTTGGGTTATCACTACTTGCCCTAAGCTTAACAACGGCAACAAAAACATCAGCAGCAACTCAAGCAGAATCTGAGAGTAATTACGTTTACACTGCCCAATCAGGAGATAGCTACACAGAGCTTGCTAGAGCAAGTATCATTAGATACGATCTTGATACCGAAAGTGTTGAACTTAACGCAGCACAAGTCACAGCTGCCGAGACTTGGGTAACTCAAGATGCTGGATCTCCTCAAATATATGTAGGTCAAGAGGTTCTAGTCTCTAAAGATTCAGTTCAAAAGTATTCCGAACAAGCTGCCGGTCTTAGCGATGATGCAAAGAGTAGATGGCAGGCCTATGCTGACAACGGTAGTATTACAAACGGAGAGCTTAAAGACAAAGTTCGAGCTACAGTTTCTGAAATTGCTGCAAAAGTAGAAGCCGATAAAAAGTCAGAAGAGCAGAAAGCTCAAGAAGAAAGCTCAAGTAATACAACAGAAGAAAAATCAGATGATAAAATGTCATCACGCCGGTGGGTAGTAATAGCTATTGTAGTTTTACTAGTCCTTGCGGCAGTGACCCTAATAAGGTCATCAAACCAAAGAGACGAATAGTCCTATCTCACATCCCATATTAAGACCCTGAAAATAAGACCCGCTGAAAACAGGCGGGCTTTTTTTGCTGCTAAGCCTATGCTTGCATAGCTGAAGGTAATGTAATATATTACATTAATTATGACAAAAAGTGGAGAAGCAAGAGGTTTTACTGAATCAATTGATGAAGAATGTTGGGGAAAGTGCCCCGAAATAGGAGTTTGTGTTCAGCGGGCCGTAGTCACGCATGTGGCTCAAGGCATTTCGTTAAATAATGCATTTTTCAAATATTTTCAAGATGCTAGGGAAGCCGGGCTCATACCCGAAAGTTGTAAAGGGCCAGTTGACGCTAGGTTAAGTAAAACTACACCACGTGAACGTAAAGGTATTTCTAGAATTGAAGGAGCAGGTGGTCAAGTTGTTGGAATTGATCCATGGGGGAATGTTACGGTAAGGGTGTGCCAAGGCCGGTTTGACAGTTGATATTACGTTGTGCTACAATCAACAATATCGTTATAAGTAGAAGTGAATCCTAGGTAAGTTTAAAGACTGGTTTCGTTTCTAAGACGACTAGTTCTATATAAATAAACTTAAAGAGGATTCTTTTTTATGTCCGGATACGGAAACTATGGTCACAGACGCCAAAGCTCTGCAAAAACCCAAACATCAAATAACCCTGGTGGAGGCATGTACAGCGGGTACGGTCGTTCTAAGAGAGAGGGAGGATATTCGTCAGGAAGACGCCGAGGCGGCTATAGCTCTGGTAGGTCTCGAGGTCCAAAAAAGCAGGGAAGGGGTCAATATATAGATCCAGCTAAATTTGTAAGAAAAGCTACACCTGTTAAGCAAGAAGATTACACTCCTACTCATACCTTCGCTGACTTTAAAGTAGTTGATTTACTTAAAATTAACTTAAAGAACAATGGCTATGAAATTCCATCTCCAGTACAAGATCAAACAATCCCGCTAGGTCTCGAGGGTAAAGATGTCATTGGTATCGCAAATACAGGTACAGGTAAAACAGTCGCATTTGGACTCCCAGTCTTAAATAAACTAATGACTGACCGAAGCTCAAAAGCTTTGATAATTGCCCCAACTCGTGAGCTTGCCCAGCAAATTGATGACGAATTCCGAAAAGTTGCAAAAGGCAGTGGGCTTGCAGCTGCTATATTAATTGGTGGCACACCAATGTCCCCACAGCTTAGAAGTCTTCGAGGCAACCCACAAGTAGTTATTGGAACTCCTGGTAGAGTCAAAGATCATATTGCTCGTGGTAGCTTTAGGGCAAAAAATTTCAATATTATCGTCCTAGATGAAGTAGACAGAATGCTCGATATGGGCTTTGTCGATGACGTAACCGCAATCTTGGGCGAGCTTGCCGAAGATAGACAATCATTTTTCTTTTCTGCAACAATGGAGCCACGTATCCAAAGTTTAATCCAAACTTTTGCTAAAGACCCGGTGACAGTATCTGTTAAAACTGGAGATACGAGTGATAATGTTCATCAAGACGTCGTTGAATATAGGGTTAGGGGAGAGAAAATCGATAAACTGCATGATCTCTTGATTCAAGACACTGTCGAGAAAACTATCATCTTCCATGACACTCAAAGAGCCGTAGAAGAACTTGCTAAAGAACTTCACTCGAGAGGATTTAAGTCCGATGCGATACATGGAGCTAAAACTCAAGTTCAGCGTCAAAGAGCGCTCAATAAGTTTAAGAAGTCGGAGATTAATATTTTAGTTGCGACAGACGTCGCTGCAAGGGGTATCGATGTAAAAGATATCACTCATGTAGTAAACTACACTGTTCCGCAAACCTATGCAGACTATACCCACAGAATTGGTCGTGCAGGGCGCGCTGGTAAAACAGGGTACGCCTTAACTTTTGTAGAAGTTGGTTATTAAAATCACTTATTTAGTAGAGGATTCTTTAATTCCGTGAGACTTCCTAGCTTCATTTGCAATTACGGCTATCATAGCCAATAGGGAGGATATAGCGATAATAACCCCAACGACTTTACCTGTTCTAGGCGCAGCTGGGGTAGAATTATTTGTGTTAGAATGTTGCGTATCATAAGGATCTGAACTCTCAGATCCTTGGGTATCTTCTATTTTTGCCAAACCTTCGCTCGTTCCTATCCATATTCTGTCATCAGGACCTTTAATGAGTGAGTAAGGTGTTAAGCCACTAGGCATTTCTAGTTCTTCAACTAAAATACCGTTAGAGTCGTACCTTGCAAGCTTACCCTGTGCTGTTAGTGCCACCCATATATTGCCATCTGATCCAGCAGTGATACCATAAAAAGCCATCGAATCGCTAGGAAGATCAAAAGCCACAGTGTCCCCTTCTACGCCATTTAAAGATGTGATAGTCCTTAAAAGCGAAGGATTGCTTGCACTATTTATTCTGATCGACCATATATTACTGTCGGGACCAATTGTAAGTACTGAGGTACCATCCCCATAGGAGGGAATCGGGTATCTTGTCTGTGCACCATCAGTCGTTATCCTCCCTAGGTAGTTGGTTACCCCATTCGTAGATGGCCATAATGTAAACCAAAGATTTCCCTCTGGCCCAGAAATTATGCTTCCCGGTTGCTGACTAATTGTAGTGTAATAGGTATCAATTGCCGTACCAGAGGTATTTACCTTAAGGATCATTCCAGGAGATGAGCCGATATCTAAAGAGGGAGCAGTCACCCATATATTGCCATCTGATCCAGCAGTGATACCATAAGTTGATCTTGACCCTATTTGACCACTTAGGTCATACTCAGTTATTTGTCCCTGTGTAGATATTTTAGCGATTTTCTTTGCATCACCTAGAGTAAACCAGATGTTTCCATCTAAGCCGGAAGCTATTGCTGATGGGCTTGATGATAAATCAAACTCTTCTATACTGCCTGTGATGGTAGACTTTCCTAATTTATTTTCTGATGGCATTGTAAACCAGATGTTTCCATCATCTCCTCGTGCCATAGACAGTACGCCATTAGTAGCAGTGGGGGTGGGGTAGGATACAATTTGCCTACTGGCAAATGTGTTGCTTTGTGGGTATACCATATAAGCTACACCTAAGATTAATATAAAAATAAATTTCTTCATGCCTAATAATAAAAGTTTAAGGTATTAACTATATCTATATTCCCATTTTACTAGTCTCTTTCGCAAATACCATGCTAATAGCATCCTGAATATCGCTCCTAAAAAGAATAAAACAGATATAAATAAACTTATTCCAGCAGCATCCCAAGCCCAGCGAGGGCTACTAAAGGTAAAAGAGTAAAGTGATTTATCTGGTAAATTTACCTTTAGCTGCTCTGCGTTAATACTTGGATTATTACTTAATACATAGTCTGCAGCACATTGCGCCCTAGCTGTAATCGGGATGCCTTTGGCTTCACAAGCTTTTTGAGCCTCAAGGTATACATCCTTTTCTCCGAGTCCACTAGCGTTAAGCTTAGCTTGAGCAATATCAAAGAGTTTATTTGCATCTCTGTTATAAGTATTTACAAGTTGTACAGGTCTTTCTACTCCACTATTTAAATGCCCAAAGGTATATCTTTGTAAATCATTTAGCTTTTCATAAACACTCCCATTGTTCTCATCTGCTTTAATAACATCTCTATATTTCTCTAATGCGGTGATATTGTTTGACCTTAAAAAGAATATTCCTATAACTAAAAAAAATAAAGAGCTAAAAAATAACCTCCATGTTGGCCATGTAGCATAACGTCTAAATCTTGTATATAAAAATCTAGATAACTTTTTATAAAGAGATTTGCCCACCCTTCTCATCTCTTATATTTTAGCACCTAGAGAAATATATTTTAAGCTAGAAGAATCTACTCCAAAAACTAGGTGCGGTATTCGGGACTTCTTTAATCTCTTCTTCAAGCTGATTACTTCTTTCAGTTTTTTTGTTTGAGCTTGGATCAGGCGATATCTGAATTGCTCTTATATACAACCTTTTTTGAGCAGTTCCAGGAGGATCACAAGTAATTAATGTAACGCTTGGAACTTCTGTTGGCTGAATATAGCTTAAATCTTCTGGAGGTAATATCTTTGTTTCTGTAACTTTATAAGCATATCTAATTCCCTCATAATCCAAATAAATAACATCATCAGTCTGAAGCTTTTTTAAATTTACAAAGACATATTTATATTTACCTGCATTTAAGAGGTTATTGCTTGAGTGTCCCAAAATAGCCACATTACCAATTTCTCCAGGACTTGCCGTATTCCAGTATCTAACCACACCTCGCTCCAAAGCCTTTTGAACCGGTTCATTGTATGGGCTTGGTTCGTCATAAACGACAGGAGTCTTAACACCTATCTTCGGGATGATTATAGTCGGATTTTTGTTTACACTAGAGCTACTTGAGGGCTCAATAATAGACGGCAAACTGGCCGATCCTGCCGGGCCAAGATACTGCTTAACGGCTCCCACTACTATAGGATTAAATTGGATAAATAAGAATAGAAAAACAACTGTTGCAGCAGCAGAAAGAGCTCTTACGTGGCGACGAGCTTTACTCCAGAAGCTACTTTCCTTTCCTCTTTCTACCACCCTGTTAATTAAATCTCTTCTGATCGCCTCAGGATCTTCTAGTCTCTTCTTTTGATTAACAAGTTTTTTGTTGTCTTGATACATCTCAACCAGTTTGGCCTGTGCTTTTTGATGATGCTCATCTACTTTTCCCTTAACTTCACCAAAATATTTATCATAATAATCTGAGTAATACTGATGATAATACTGCTGCCAATATTCTTGCCAGCTTTTATGGTAATGCTCTAATTGCTCTTTATCAAGCTGAACCTGCCCACCATTCTTAGCACGCTTTTTTGCCTGCTCAGCATAAACTCTTTCTACTCCACGTCTGGCATATTCTTCAGCCGCACGCTTATGTAGATCATCGACACTGAGTTCATGACTGTCTTTTTTTGGGCGCCCAACAGGCTCAGGATCTGGCCTCGAATGATCTATTCCAAAATGTTGATTCCTTCTGCTCATTATTTGTTCTTATCAATATAAAAACTAAGGGGTAATCATAAACTTACTTTTCCACCTTAAGTTTAATCTCTTAAGCCTAAATTCTACCACAGTTCTAGCAAGCACTATTAATTATTTATTAAACTTAATTCTCTCAGGTCTAATTAATGAATTATTAAGTTTAGCGAGTAGCTCTTCTTCAAGCACTTCCTGAGACATATATCGGGCAAATATCTCATTCCAAAGACTTTCTCTGAAGTGATAAAAAAGATGCTCCCTGTATCTGTTTTTATTAGCAAAGCTCAGTGTTAAATCCATCAAGTTTAAGCTTAATGGTAAATCATCTTTTAAAATTCCAACGTAGTCTAAGTCTTCCCAAATCATCAATTCTGGTATATGTTTTCCTAACATAACTTCAGCCTTATCCCAGTGCAAATCTTCTGGTTGTAAGTGAGGCTCAAAAATCTCAGGATGTTTTTTTATGTCATCAAGCTTACCGAAGTATCTTTGTATAACTCGCCAGTGGATATGCTCACCACCAAAGTTTATATTAAGTTTAGGGTCAGCCAAAATAGTATCAGCTAAAATCTTTCCAAATGATTTGTTACTCAAAGTTTTGGACTTAAGCTTAAAGAAAACTGAGTAAAGATGGACTTCGTAAAAGTAGTGCACTATTAATGGAAGAGCCTTTAGCACTAAGCCATGCCTTAAACTTTCGTCTTCAGTCTCTAATACCATAACAATACCGAGTTCTTTTAAATGAGTAACATTATGCTTCTTTTTTTCTATAAAACTCTTTGTAAGTGGTGCCCATTTAAGTGGCATTTTTATAAGCTCAATTTTGCCAAGTGTAAAGTCATCTGGTGTTAAGTTTTTATATTGTTTATTAAATTCATCAAGCCAGACATCACCTTCAGCAAATCTAAGCGCTCCATAAACTTCGTCTAGCCGCTCATTTTTCAACAGCTCGTCTACATTTTTATAATTTAATAATTTCAAAATGTTTTTTGGGGGACTCTTTTTTATCATTTCTCTTGCTTTAGATTTTTTAAGTCTAAAAACTGATTTTGAAAGCTCCATTTTTTCAACAAAATTTACACAGGCTGAAATTATTTCATCTAGACTAGCATCTCTTCTTAAACCCAAGTATTTCTCTAAAACTAAATCATTTTGATTCCAAATTAATTCCATTAACTTTTTATAAACCTCTTCGCCAGAACTTTTCTCACAATCAATTTCAAGATAATTCTTGCAAAATCTACTAAACTTAAGCTGTATTTCATTTGCTAAATTTGTACTTACACTAGACCTATTAGTGACGTGTTCTAAATCATCAATTGTAAAATCAAAAAGAGGCTGTTTTGCGCTCAACAATTTTGCTAAATCAACATCAAGCTTATTATCCATATCTTTATGTAGTATAGTTTTCATTAAGCTTAAGTCTACCATCTATAGTATTCTTAATGTTCTAATTTTTAGCTAGCGAACTAATGAAGACCAACAACTCTATAGCCAGTATTATAAAAAAAGACAATCAAAAAAAGAGAGCTTTAATAGCTTTAATTACTCTTGCTGCCTTGGCTTCTATATTTCAGATAAGAAGTCTAGTTAAATACGGAACATTTTTTGGTGTCAAAGTACGAGAAAATGATAAATCTAGTATTACGGCAAAAGAGGGTAAAGCCTCAAGCGGTTCTTTGGCAGTAGACACTAATAAATTATCAGACGGGTCAAAGAATGTAGCCTGTAAGGTCCTAGAACAAGATGCTCTAAGTGCTTTGCGCAAAAAAGAATTTAAGCAAACTGGTGGTCTTAAGCCTGATGAAGAAAAGCCCTTAACTTCTACTTGTTTATATACGTACAGGGGAACTGATGGAGGTTACGAAATGTTATCAGTCTTGTTAAGAGAAAAAAACGACGTCGACTCGGCATCAAAGTCTCTGCAGGCAGTAAAGCAAGGAGATGTAAGCGTGAGCATTAGTGACATCGGGGATGAAGCTTATTTTAATAAGAGCTCAAACCAACTAACTTTCCGCAAAGATAAACAGGTTATAACTCTCACTTTTAGTTCAAACAATACGGAAATAAATGTAGCGGATGTGGTTATTAAAGTTGCCCGTTCAATAATGTAGTTAACAGCTATCTATACCAAAATCCTTATGCTAATATCATCTATATAGATACCTATGAAATTGAGAAGAAAAAAAACTATATTAATAAGCGTCATCTTATGTTTGATTCTGCTGGTATTGAGCTATGCTATTTACTTAAATAAGAACGTTAATGCAGGCTCTCCTGGATCTGTAATAATTAATGAAATTATGTATAATCCGGGCTCCGGTAATCAGAATGATGAATTCTTGGAGCTGTATAACACCACTAACGGTAATATTGACTTATCAGGCTGGTGTTTTAGTGAGGGCATAACTTTAATCACAAACTACTCAAACCCATCCTGCTTTGAGCTGGGTACATCCATAGCCCCTAATTCTTATATTGTTGTTTCTCCTGATGCTGCACAAACTTTAGCCACTTACGGAGTTGTAGCAACGGCCGTATATTCTCCAACAAACTTATCTAATGGAGGTGAGAGGGTTACTCTTGTCGATGAATCATCGCAAGTGATTAGTTCAGTTAGTTATGATGATGCAAGTCCGTGGCCCACTAGCCCTGACGGATCGGGACCATCTCTTGAACTAAAAAATCCTGGACTTGACAATGCGCAGGCATCTTCATGGGCGGCAAGCTTAACTAATGGCGGTACTCCAGGTCAAGATAATAGTGTCCTCGGTGTAGATCTACCACAGTTAAGTCTCATTAGTAAGCCAAGCTCAGTTAACTCCTCGGATACTCCTTTTGTAACTGTTAATGTCGAAAACGTTGATACCGTTGATCTCTATTATCGGGTTGGTTTTAACCCAGAACAACACCTTACAATGTTTGATGATGGACTACATAGTGATGGCCTAAGTAGTGACAATACTTACGGTGTTAGTATACCTCCACAGGGTAGTGGCCAGCTTGTTCGTTATAGGGTAGTTGCAAATGGCAGTCTCGGTAGTGCAAGCCTGCCCAGTAATGATGACTCAATGACATATCAAGGATATGTAGTTAACGATGGAGTAGCCTCCCAGGCACCTATAATGAGGTGGTTTGTCACAGACGAGGCATATGCCGATATACTAGATAATCCTCCAGAAGATGATAGTTATAGAGAGTGTGTAATCGAGTACAATGGCTATGTATACGACAACACTAGCTTTAGGTTAAAAGGTGAGTACTCACGAACATTTCCTAAGAAGGCTTTCAAATTCAAACTTCCATCGGGCCATACTATAAACTTGGCCGGAGGAAGCGAAAGAGAAGTTACAGAGTTCCATATGAACAGCAACTGGGCGGATGGAACAAGTGCCATTACTCCTTTAGCATGGTGGGTAGCTAAGGAGTCAGGTATAAAAGTACCCGATATCAGTCCTCTCAGAGTACAAAGAAATAATCAATTTGAAGGCGTCTATATCTTTGCCGAGAAGTACGAAAAAGAGTGGAAGCAGGAGTATGGCTATGATACCGGGAATATTTACGAAGACTTTTTTGAGAAGAAGCAGGGTGATGAATCAGACAGATCAGACATAGAAGACTGGAAGTCTAATATGTCAGCTTTTAGTGATCAAGCTAAAAGGGATTACATTTTAGACAATAACGATATACCTAATATACTAACTTTTACAGCATTCCATGCCATCTTAAGGTCTCATGATCAAACTTCAACTACAAACACTTTTGCATATCACGATACCGAAGGCACTGGTCGTTGGTCTATTTGGCCATGGGATCTAGACCTGCTATTTAACTCAGACCCTTTAGATCAGGTGAGCCCGTATAATATACCCAATTATCTAGATGTAAATGATCGTTTTCCTACTATGGCAATTTATCAGCAACCTGACCTAAGAAAGATGTACTTCAGAAGGCTACGCACATTAGTTGATAAATTCTATAAAAATGAAACCCTTAAAAACAAATACCTCGAAGAAGCTAGTAAGTACGAACCTGACATGGAGCTGGACCGTGCAAAATGGCCAGGTGACATCGTATATAATGATCCACTTTTCGGAACTTATAATAGGCTTAGGTTTGATGAGGCATACTATACGCGGATCTTCAATAAACAAAGAGCCGACTTCTTGTATAGATATAATCAGAGCTGGGCCGTACCTCAGTCGCAAAAAGAAGAAGACGAGCAACAGGTCTTTATCGAAGAGGTAGGTATCGATGCAGAAAACGATGGAAACGAGTATATTAAGATCTCAAACAGCTCTGATGAGTATGTAGATATATCAGATTGGACTATTGAAGGCCTAGAGTATACCATACCAGCTGGGACAGTAGTACCGAGCAATGGGAGTATATTCTTGGTTAAAAATGATGTTGCCTACAGAGATCTTCATAGCTCAGTATTTATTGCAGGTCAGTATCAAAACAGCCTTAGTGTTGATGGTCCAGAAGAGCTTATGCTAAAATCAGTAAATAACCAAACTGTTAGCAGTTATCAAGTTGTGAACTAATTAACAAAAAATTTATTAAATCCCACATATGAAGACTAATAAATTTATATTGAGAAAGAGTAGCTTGTTCATAAGCAGCCTGACTTTTGCCGCTTTGCTATTAGCATCTCTTGGAGCAACCAACATATCACCAGTAAACGCAGCACCACCTCCAGATGGCATCACTCTAACCGTTAATTCAGTCGGCAACGATGGTGATGTGAATCAGGGTGATGGCAACTGTGAGACAGCCACTCCAGGAGAGTGTACCTTAGCTGCTGCTATTCAAGAAGCAAGTGCTAATAGCAACCCTACTTTTAGAGACATCATCGAATTTAATATTGCAGGGGCGGGGGTACATACAATTTCTCCCTCTTCCACTCTTTATACTGGTGCTGAGCCCGTTCTAATTAATGGATATTCTCAGTCTGGCTCTACAGCAAATAGTAACGCCTACCCAGATCCCTTTAACGGCACACTATTAATAGAGCTTGACTTCTCAAACCTAGCCAACGCTAATGACACAGGACTAGCCCTCGGCTCTAGTCTTTACATGACAGGCCTCATCCTTAATAGTAACAATGTGGGTAACACCGTAAGTGCTTATACGGTGGATGATGTTCATATATATGGTAACTATTTTAATACTGATTACTCTGGTCTTATTGCTAAGCCAGGTGGAGAAAACATGGGCTCCATTGGTATTAATGGTTCTACAAATATTTTTATTGGCGGATCGCAGCCCGCAGAACGTAACTTATTTGGCCCGGCAGCAACAAATATCTTTATCGGTGAGGCCAATCCAGACAGCATTCAGTCTTCTGATATAGATATAAAAGGTAATTATTTTGGGGTAGGCTCCGATGGCGTAACTAATTTAGGAACCCTCCAATTTAGTCATATATCAATAGTAGACCAATCAACCGATATCTCAATAGGGGGGCCTAATGTTGAAGACGGCAATACTGTTGAGAATGCATACTCTGGGGCAATTAGTATAGGTAATAATTGGTCTGATTCAACTCTGGCGCCAGAAAGAATTCTAATTCAACACAACAGAATAGTGGCGAATGGCTGGGCTGGAGTTACAGTTGGAGATTTTCTTGAGCCATATGCCTATGCCCAAAATGTTTCTATTCTCCAAAACTCTATGTATTTAAATGGCACTAGGGGCGATGGTAGCTCCCCTGGAATTGACTTAATCTTGCCCTCAGAATCAAACTTAAACGACCCGCTAGACGTTGACGAAGGCGCCAACCATCTCTTAAACTCGCCAGTATACTTAGACGGAGATGTAGTAGAGTCTGGTGGTGATACAACCATTAAATATGGTATTGATGTACCTGCTGGCGATTACAGAGTTGAGTTCTTCTCGAGTCCCACAAAAGAAACCGCTGTAGATTTAGAAGGATATGAGTTTTTAGGCTATCAAAATATTACTTCGGCTGGCTCTGGTTACCAAATGTTTAGTAACACCTTAAGTGGAGATGGTCATCAAAATATTACTCTAACAGCTACTGAGATAAAACCAGACTTACCGTTTGGCTTCGGCGCTACCAGTGAATTTGGCGGAGAAAGAATGCGTCAGAGTGATGTAGGGGTCGTCAAAACCTTAACTAACCCAGAAGATGTAGCCCCAAATAGCACGGTAACCTACCATTTAGACTACACTAACCATGGACCCGATCCACTTATTCTTTCTGACTTTAATATCCCATTTGCAACCTCACCTCTTTTCTATGACTATATGCCTCCAGATTTATCACCGTCTAACTTAATTGGTGATGGACCATTGCCCGGTCTAAGCTATGTCGACGTTAATAACCCCGACCTAACTTGTCTGTGGAGTGGGCCAGGTTCAGGGGGTACTATTTTAGGCCTAACAAAATATGCAAGTTACTCGGCTGTATTTTGCTGGTATACTGGCTCAGATGATTACCTTAATGCTAATGACATAATCTCAGCAGACATAGAAGTAACTATTGCGGCTGACTCTGAGTTAGCATTCGCTAACTTTATCTATGCTCCTTCCTCCATCTACACACATGACCCTGATGAAGGTGAGATCTTTAATAGCGTAGCAACTGGAGACGACCAACTCGACGGTCTTTATAAGGCATTCAAAGGAGTGTCCCCATTTAATAACTTCTCCGCTACATATCTTCCAGGTGATATAGACGTTAGTGCTAGCCTCACTAACCCACAAGATGTTGCTGTTGGTAATATAATTAACTACGATATAACTCTAACAAACAATGGCACAACTGGGATTAACTTGCCTCACTATATATCTCCATCATATCCACTTCTAGGTGGGGCTTATCCTGCGGAGAACCTAACATTTATTGGAGCTACAAATGAAGGTATTACATGTCAAAGTTATGGACCGGGCAGTATAGCCTACTGGCCTTCTGCAACCGATCACCAGAGCCATCAACTATTTGCCTGTGTTTACAGTGGTGATAGTATAAGTGATGTTGTATTACCTGGAGAATCATATACTATACATCTCCAAATGAGAGTAGACGAAGTAACCAATTTCACTTCATATTTCTTGATTGTCTCTGTAACAGATGACCCGGATTTACTCGACACATACGCTGATCTTATAGGAGCTGAAACTGATCAACTCGATATAGTATCGAATCCAAACTTTGCGAGAGTATCATATATAAATGGTGAATCAGAAAATAATAGCGGTAGCCCTAATAGTGATAATACTAACACATCAAATAATACGCTTAGCAAAACAGGGCAGAGTATTATCTTGCTTATAGCTGCCGGTTCTGTACTTGTGCTGCTATCAAGTTTGATCTACAAAAAAACTAAAAATACCAAGTCTTAAACTTACTATATTTGGCATTTTAGTTAACCAGTTATAATTAGGTTTACCAAGAGTTATGCCTATAATTACAGACATAAAAATCCAAGTTAAAAATCGAGATAAAGTATCTGTATATATTGATGAAAAATACAGCTTTAGCTTAACCATCTCTCAGCTTACCGATCATAAACAAGTCCGAGTTAAGTCTCATCTTAAAGACGATCAAGTTGAAGATCTAAAAAAGCTTTCATCTCAAACTAATCAATATCTAAGATTACTAAACTTAATCTACGCTCGGCCTAGATCAGAATATGAGATAAGAACAAAGCTAAGATTAAAAAAGTTCGAACAAGAAGAGATTGACCAACTCGTTGATAAATTAAAAAAAGAAGGATATCTAAACGATAAGGAATTTGCAAATTGGTGGGTTAACTCTAGAAAGCTCACTCGTAATATATCTTCTCTAAAGCTAAAATCAGAGCTTGCCCAAAAAGGTATAAAGGGGGAGGTAGTCGAAGACGCTTTAGCTAATAATTTTAGTAAAGAAGATGAGCTTAACTCTTTAAAAGATTTAGTAAAAAATAAAAAGAACAAATATGAATCAGAACAAAAACTTATGTCTTACTTAGTCTCTAAAGGATTTAATTACTCACAAATAAAAGAAGTCTTAAATAAAGAAGAGACTAGCTAGACTTAAAGAAGCTATCGGTAGAGTTACATTATCAATACCTCTCCAGTTAAAAAATTCAAACAACTCTAATATACAGATCAGAATTGCGATTTGCCACCAAACAAAATCAACAGCTGCGCCAAAGCTTAATATAAGAGCAATAAATACTCCAACACAGAAAGCTAAGCTTCCTCCAATAGATTTGTAAGCCTCTAAAATCTCTACTTTTTTAATAGGAACTACCTTACCCACCAGAGCAGCCATAACATCAGCAATCATTAAAACTAAGATTGCAAACTTTTTGACCTCATATTCAACCGGAGCAAACATAACTAAGCTTAAGCCAACAGCTAATATAATTCCTCCCCATTTTCTTTCTTTACCAAAAGAAATGTTTTTGCCAAAAAACTCAATTTTTTCTGATATGTAAAAACCTAGAGCCATTACTGGTAAAAACAATACTTCTAAAATTACCAATTGCCTACCAATCAAAAATAAAGCTACTCCACAAGCTCCTACATGTATAGATTTACGTGCAATCTCTTTCAATAAACTTATTGGACTAAACTTGGTATCCACCTCTTTTATCACTGTGCTCATATAATAAACTAGAAATTAACAGTCATAATTGTTAAACTTAAGCTAAATGATATCATAAGATGTAAGATGCCATACTTGAGATTCATATGAAGTCCGAATATAAAGTAATAAAGTTTAGATAATCGGTAACAATATGAAGATCAAATCACTCATCACAAAAACAACAATTGTATTATTAGCAGTACTTTCTCCTTTAATAACACCTTCTGAAATATTTGCCTTAAAGACTGAGCCAGTAACATTGCAAGAGGTGCCTGCAAGCTCGAGCCTAGCTCCACAAATAGTTGGATCAAGCACTTATACATATGTAGAGCCATTTTCTAATGCACAGACTGAAGTAACAAACGAAAACGAAGGACACTGGTACGGATGGACTTTTAATGTAGCAGATTTACTTCCTTGCCCAAGCGCAACATTACATTCTTTACATATCCTTGCAAATAACTCACTAGAGACAGAGGGTAACCCCGACTGGTCAGTAATGTCGTTATCAAATGTGGTAGATGGAACTTCTTCTCCAGTTATCCCACAAAGACCAGTTACTCAAGGCTTTTCACCTGACGTCGCACCACATTTTGTCGGAAGATGGAGTGTCGGGAGTGAAAACTTCCCACCAGCAACAAGCGAGTGGAGTATAGGTATCGAGGGGCCGATGGAGGCAACATGGGATGTAAGTGGTCTGGATCTTAATAACGATTTTTTACTCGCTGTAGGTCATGATGCTGAGGACGAGACAGTTGGTCTTCAGACAACCATACAGTCCGTAGAAGCTTTATTCGATGATAGTTCATGTGATTCAGCTCCACCAACATCAAATAATAATCAAAATAGCCCCCAAACCCCCAACTCACCTAAAACAGGGAGTATAGGTAGTATTATTCTCTTACTATCAATCTTGATAGCTATGATATTCCTCACTCTAAAAACTGCCCAAAGACTTAAATCTAAGCATTAGATTTATACTAGATCTTCACAAAATCTAGGTTCATCTGATAAAATAGATTTATCGAAGTAGTTTTTGAAGAATTACGAGCATTTTTGGATGGCCATCCACTCGTCTTTAATAGGGGACTTCATTTAAAATAAAAACTCACCCATCTCACATTGAGATTAAATAAAAATCAGGGACTCTAAAATAAGAAGTTGGTTCATTCTTTCTTTAGAGTCTAGTATCTAGTGTCTAATACTGAGACTATTATTTAAATTAAAAATATCAACTGGGGGTATTTAACGTTTTATGGCAACAAGCACCACAAAAACTACAAAAACAACTGCAAAAAACAAAGAAGATACTAAAAACGGTCGTAAATTTTTTAACAAGAGCTTAGATGCTATTGATCTTCCAGATCAAATTGAGCACCAAGTTTCGTCATTTAAAGACTTTGTCACAAGAGGTTTAGGTGAAGTTCTCTCAGAGTTTAGCTCAATTTCTGACTATACTGGAGAGAAGATGGAGCTTAAGCTCTTAGATTACGCTTTTGATGACCCAGAAGTCTCAGAACTCGAAGCAAGAACTAACAATACAACTTTTGAGGCATCACTGAAGATTCGTGCTGAGCTAATTAATAAAGCAACCGGAGAGGTTAAAGAAGCTCACATCTACATGGGCCAATATCCTTGGATGACCGAGCGAGGAAGCTTCGTAATAAATGGTGCTGAAAGAGTAGTAGTTGGTCAGTTAGTTCGATCTCCAGGCGTAATGTTCTCAATGAGCGAATCATCACTTGGTAAAAGGTTATATAGCGCTAAAATTAACCCAGTTCGTGGATCTTGGATGGAGTTTGAAACTGCCGCTAACGGAACACTAAGCGTAAAAATTGACAAAAGAAGAAAGATCCCTCTAACCACTTTCTTAAAAGCTACAGGTTTTGCCTCAAACAAAGAAATCGAAGATACTTTTAAAGATGTAAACACTGGTGAGGTCAATTACATCAAAGAGACAATCAAAAAAGATAACACAAATACCCAAGCCGAGGCTCTGATCGAAGTGTTTAGTCGTTTACGTCCAGGTGAGATGGCCACAGTTGATAATGCTAAGTCACTAATAGAGAGCATGCTCTTTAACTTCAAGAGATTTGATCTTGGTAAAGTTGGTAGATACAAGATGAATCGCCGCTTAGGTCTAGAGGCCCCATTTACTCCAGAAGGAAGAGTTTTACGGAAAGAAGACCTAGTTGCAACAATTAAAGAGTTAATTAGACTTAATATCTCCCAGGAGGCTGCCGATGATATGGATAGCCTTGCAAACCGTAGGGTTAGACTTGTTGGTGAGCTACTTGAGCAACAGTTCAGAAAAGGTCTATTACGTTTAGAAAAAAACATTAAAGACAGAATGACTCTTGCAGACGTTGAGACTGCAACTCCTGTGTCTTTAGTGAACTCTCGTCCAGTTGTTGCCTCAGTTCATGAGTTTTATAACACTGGTCAACTTTCTCAGTACATGGAGCAAACAAACGCCTTAAGAGAGCTTTCCAATAAAAGAAGGATTACCAGTCTTGGTACTGGAGGCCTAACACGTGAACGCGCCGGGTTTGAGGTTCGTGATACTCACTCGACTCACTACGGTAGAATCTGTACTATTGAGACTCCAGAAGGTCCAAACATCGGTCTAGTTTTGACTATGGCCTCTTATGCGAGAATTAATGAGTTCGGCTTTATCGAAGCTCCTTACAGAAAAGTAGTAAAAGGTAAGATTACGGACGAAGTCGAATATTTGGACGTCGAAGCAGAAAAAAATGCAGTTATTGCCTCGTCTAACATTGAAGTAAACGAAGCAGGCAAGATCACTTCTGACCGCGTTGCTGCTCGTGTCGGCTTTAAACCAGAAGAAGTCGACGTAGCTGATCTAACTCACATTGATGCTTCTCAATCAGAAAGTCTTGGTACTTCTGCTGCCCTAATTCCTTTTATCGAAACTAACGAAGCAAAACGTGCTTTGATGGGTGCAAATATGCAACGTCAGGCTGTACCTTTAATTAAGACTGAGTCTCCAATCGTAGGAACTGGACTAGAACATGAAGTAGCTAAGTCTACTGGTCAATTAGTAGTAGCAGATGAAGATGGCGAGGTTACTTATTCTGACGCTAATAAACTTAATATTAAGTATAAGTCTGGAACGAGAACTTACGAGCCTCAGCACTTTGTAAGAAGTAATGACGGCACAAGTATTAACCAAAAAGTAGTCGTTAAAACTGGTGACAAAGTCAAAAAAGGTCAACCTCTGATTGAAGGCATGAGCGTTGCTAGCGGGGAACTCGCCTTAGGTAAAGATGTTCTTGTAGCATTCATGCCATGGGAAGGATACAACTTCGAAGACTCAATCGTTATATCCGAAAGATTAGTTAGGGATGACGAATATACGTCTATTCATATTGAAGACTTCCAATTAGATGTTAGAGAAACTAAACTTGGCCGAGAGCAAGTATCTCGGGATATTCCTAATGCTTCAGAAGAGTCACTAAGGCATCTTGATGAATTCGGTATTGTCAGCGTTGGAGCAGAAGTAAAAGCTGGAGATATCCTAGTTGGTAAGATCACACCAAAAGGAGAAACAGAACTTTCTGGAGAAGAAAGACTGCTTCGCGCTATCTTTGGTGACAACGCTAAAGATGTCAAAGATACTTCTCTTCGCATGCCAAATGGAAAAAGCGGTAAAGTTGTCGACGTTAAGATCTTCACTCGTGAAGGTGGTCACAACTTAAGGTCTGATGTCTTGATGCAAGTACAAGTATTTGTAGCTCACATGGCTAAGGTCGAAGTAGGAGATAAGTTTGCTGGACGTTACGGAAACAAAGGTACAATTGCAAAGATTCTACCGGTAGAAGACATGCCGTTTACCGAAGACGGACAACCTGTTGATATGGTCTTAACTCCACTCGGAGTGCCAAGTCGTATGAACTTAGGCCAGGTTTTCGAGATGCACTTAAGCTTAGCTGCTAAAGCTTTAGGCTACAAAGTAGCCTCACCTTCATTTAATAGAGTTACAACTGAGCAAATTAAATCTGAGCTTAAGAAAGCAGGATTTGAAGAGGACGGAAAAGTACAGCTCTTTGATGGACGAACTGGAGAAGCTTTCGAAGAAAGAACAGCAATTGGTTACATGCACATGCTCAAGCTCGAGCACATGATCGAAAATAAGATCCACGCTAGAAGCATTGGTCCATACACTAAGGTGACTCAGCAGCCACTCGGTGGTAAGGCCCAATTCGGAGGTCAGCGTTTTGGAGAAATGGAAGTTTGGGCTCTCGAAGCATTCGGCGCAGCTAATGTTCTTCAGGAAATGCTTACAATTAAATCTGACGACATGGTCGGTAGATCAAAAGCTTACGAATCTCTAGTTAAGTCTAGAAAGATCGTCAGCTCTAAACTGCCAGAAAGCTTTAAAGTTCTCGTTAGCGAGCTTCAGGGCTTAGGTCTCGATGTCCAACTAGTCGGTGATAGATACGAAGCAACTCATTCTACCAGTAATCAGGAGAGTACTACTGAAGCAGAAGACCTAATCGAAGACATTGCTCAACAAGAAACTCCAGTAAGTTCAGAAGTCGAAGAAGCCATTGAAGCCGAAAGCTCACTAAGTCCAAATGATATTGATGTATCTGGATTAAGCTCTGATTTCACAGGAGGTGATGGAGTAGACTCGGTTGTTAGTGGTGACAACGATGACGACACTCAAGATCTGGCAGATGAAATCGAATCTAAAGTAGAGGAGGACCAAGCATAAGTTTAAATAATTAAAGAATTATAAAAACTTAAGGTAAAAGATTATGACACCAACATATTACGACGACACAAGCGCAGTTCTCTCAGATTTTGATGAGATCAAACTAACAGTTGCTTCACCACAAAGGATTCTAGATCTTTCTAATGGAGAAGTCACAAAATCAGAAACAATTAACTACCGTACTAATAAGCCAGAAAAAGATGGTCTATTCTGCGAAAAGATCTTTGGTCCAACTAAGAACATTTCTCAGCATGACCCACGCTTTAAAGGTGTTCGAGCTAGAGACATGGCCGTAGATAAGAAGGGCAGACTAGTCACTAACTCAAACTCTCGACGTGAGCGTATGGCCCACATCAAGTTAGAGGTTCCAGCAGTGCACACTTGGTTCCTTCGGTCTAACCCAAGTGCGATCAGTAACCTACTAGGTATGAGTGCTAAGTCACTTGAGCGAGTGATTTACTTCTCGGCCTATATGATTAATGAGGTTGATGAAGAGAAAAAAGCCTCACTTTATTCTGATTTAGATGCAGCAGTAGACACAGAGAAGAAGGCAATCGAAGCTCGATACGAAGAGCTCTCAAATGCTGAAGGTGCAGATGTTAAAGAACTTGCCAAGGCTCGCTCAAAAGAAACCGACGCTGTTAATGCTGCATTCTTAGAAAGAAAATCTCAACTCGATGCTCTTAAAGAGTCTTCACTTATAACCGAGGCTGACTTCGGTCAGATGCCACAAGAGTATAAAGACGTCGTTAAAGTTAGCATGGGAGCTGAGGCGATTTATGAAGCCTTAAAAGAGCTAGATCTAGAAAAGCTAATCGAAGATTTAAGAACAGAAGTCGAAGAAGCAAGTGGACAAAAGTACAAAAAACTAATCAAGAGATTAAAGATTGTCGAAGGTATCCATAAAGCTGGAATCGACCCAAGCTGGATGTGTCTAACAGTTGTGCCTGTGATTCCACCGGAGCTTCGTCCAATGGTTTCACTTTCTGGAGGGCGTTTTGCAACTTCAGATCTAAATGATTTATATAGACGTGTAATCAACAGAAATAACCGTCTAAAAAAGCTTACAGCACTTGGTGCACCGGAGCTAATTAAGCGTAACGAAAAAAGAATGCTACAAGAAGCTGTCGATGCACTAATCGATAATGCTGGGCGCGGTTCTCGTGCAGTTACCGCTACAGGCGGAAGAAGAAAGCTAAAATCTCTAACGGATGTGCTTAAAGGTAAACAAGGACGTCTTCGTGGGAACCTTCTTGGTAAACGTGTTGACTACTCAGGACGTAGTGTAATCGTTTCTGGTCCAGAACTCGAGCTTGATGAATGTGGTTTACCTCGTGCAATGGCATTAGAGCTATTCAAAGCACATGTCATCGGATGGTTAATTGAGAATGAATACGCCCAAAACATCAAAGGTGCAAACAGACTAATTGAACTCCGTGATGCTGTAATTTGGGATGCCCTTGATGCCGTTATGGAAGGCAAGTATGTTCTACTAAACCGTGCTCCTACCCTGCACAGGTTATCAGTCCTAGCGTTTAAACCTAAACTAAATAACGGTCGTGCTATTCAGTTGCACCCACTTGTTTGTGCAGGATTTAACGCTGACTTCGACGGAGATCAGATGGCGGTTCACCTACCACTCTCTGACGAGGCTCAAAGGGAGGCTCGTGAGATTATGGCTGCTAACCTTAACTTGTTAAAACCTGCTGATGGATCTCCAATCCTTCACCTCTCTCAAGACATTGTTCTAGGATGTTACTTCTTAACTTACATTCGTCCAGAGTTCGAAGAAGATGAGAATTACAAATCTCCTGTAATAGGTTCTATGCAAGAGGCTGAAGCTGCATATAAACGCGGTCAGCTATCTTTGCAACAACCAATCATCACAATATATGACGGCAAAAAGATTGAGACAACTTACGGTCGTTTAATCTTTAATGCCACAATGCCAGAAGGAATAGACTTCCAGAACAAGCCAATGGATAGTTCGAGCCTAAAAGCAGTTATGGCTATTGCTTTTGAAAAATTCGGTCCAGCCGGTGCAGCTAAAGTAGCAAACGACCTTAAAGAACTAGGATTTGCTTGGGCTACAATCTCTGGATTATCAACTGGTATGGATGACTATGCTGACATTAAGAACTTACCAGAGCTCCTAAAAGAAGGAGAGGATAAAGTTGCCGAAGTTGCTGAGCAACACAAACAAGGTTTACTTACTGACGAAGAAAAAAGACGAGCAACTGTTGAAGCCTGGAAAGCAGTCGATAGAAAAATATCTGCAGCTATTCAGGAGCAGTTTAAAAGAATCGACTCAGGTATGGAAATGGCTGCCGTTTCTGGAGCTCGTGGATCAATCGGCCAGTTCAAAAACGTTGCCGGTATGAAAGGTATCGTAGTAGATGCCGTTGGTCGTGAGATAGAACTTCCAATTCGAAGTAACTATAAAACTGGTTTCAACCCAGTAGAGTACTTTATAGATAGTTCTGCTGCGCGTAAGGGTCTAATCGATACAGCACTTAAAACCGCTGATGCCGGTTACCTAACGCGTCGTATGGTTGATATCGCCCAAGATATCTATACGGTAAATGGCGAGGCTGAAGACCCTGGATTTACAGTATACAAAACAGAAGCAGAAGAAACTGGAATCAAATTTGCTGATAGACTACATGGTAGGTTTGCGGCCAAAGATGTTAAATCTCACGTTAAGGCTGGCGAGCTAATAAGCAAAGAAGTTGCTGAAGCAATCGAAAAAGATGACTCAATTTCGGAAGTAACAATCATGAGCGTTCTAACATGCTCCAACCTACGTGGTGTCGATGTAAAATCTTACGGTGTAGACCTAGCAACTGGTCAGGTGGTCGAGCCTCACCAAGCGGTTGGGGTAATCGCTGCACAATCTCTAGGAGAAAACACTACTCAGTTGACTCTTGATACAAAGCACCAGGCTGGTTCAGCTACAGAAAGCGATGTGACTAAAGGTCTTCCTCGTGTAGATGAGCTTCTTGAAGCAAGGATCCCTAAAGGTAAGGCAACTATTGCTGAGCTTGATGGTGTAGTTTCTGTGTGGGAAGATGGTGAAACACAGGTCATTCAAATTACTCCAAGTGAAGCTAGAAAGGAAGAGTTTAAGTTAGAAGACAGACAAGCTCGTGTTGCATCAGGAAGTGACGTTCTAGCAGGAGATGTCCTTGCAAGTACCGATGAAAATGCAAAGCAAATTGTTGCAACATTTGCCGGTAAAGTCGAAGTAACTCCTGAGGCAGTCATAGTTACAGCTTCACAAAAGGCAACAACTAAGTACACTCTATCTAAGAATACTCAGCTAACAGTATCAGACGGTGATAAGGTTCAGGCTGGTGATCAGTTAACAGAAGGATCACTTGATCCTAATGAGATTCTTGAGTACAAAGGTGTAGAGGCTGCACAACGTTACATAATTAACCAAGTTCTAGCCCTATACGCATCACAAGGTATCGATATTAATGCTAAGCATCTCGAGCTTGTCGTAAGACAAATGTTCAGTAGAGTAAGAGTAGAAGATCCAGGTGATAGCCTATATGCTGCAGGTGAGGTAATCTCAAGAGCTAGCGCAATAGAAGAAAACGATGTCCTAACCAAAGAAGGTAAGAAGCCAATTGTTTACAGCCAACTACTGCTAGGCTTAACTCGTGCTTCAATTGCCTCTGATAGCTTCTTATCAGCTGCAAGCTTCCAAGAAACAACCAGAGTTCTTGTTGGAGCTGCTATAACTGGAAAGACAGATAAGTTACGTGGTCTAAAAGAAAACGTGATTATCGGTCGAAAGATTCCAGTTGGAACAGGCGCCAGAAATAAGAATGGAGGACTACTTTCAGACGACCAATAAGAGTCGTCTGAGACCGAGACCGCCTCTCTTTAAAAGACTTGTTTTACAGGGAACAAAAGAGTATAATTACATACTAAAGACGAGTAAACTTAAATATTTTAAGAAAGAACACTAAGAATATCTCCCAGTTAGGGTTAAAGAGTTTTAATATATATGCCAACCGTAAATCAGTTACTTCGCAAGCCGCGAAAAAAGGCTAATAAAAAGCCAAAGTCTCCTGCCTTAAAGGTGGTTAACAATACTAAAAGAAATAAAAAGTATAATAAGCCATCTCCTTTTAGACGTGGTGTATGTATTAAGGTTACGACTCTTACCCCTAAGAAGCCTAACTCAGCGATGCGTAAAGTTGCTCGTGTGCGCTTAACCAACGGAGAAGAGTTCTGGGCATATATTCCTGGAGAAGGTCACAACCTCCAAGAGCACGCAGCAGTTCTAGTGCGTGGAGGACGTGTTCCTGACCTCATCGGTGTGCGTTACACAATCGTACGTGGTTCAATGGATCTCCAAGGAGTTTAAGACAGAAAAAAGAGCCGCTCTAAGTATGGAGTTAAGAAGAGTTCTAAGTAGTAGAGGATATAATTATGCCACGTAAAAAAACCAAATCACTCCAAAGAGAATTAAATCCGGATAGACTCTATAACTCAGTTCTTGTGCAGCGTCTAATTAATAAGAGTATGAAAGATGGTAAAAAGTCTTCTGCCGAAAAAGCTGTCTACATGGCTATGGAGTTCGCAGCTACTAAGGTTAAGTCTAAGAACCCTCTCGAAGTTCTAGAGGCAGCACTTGAGAATGTCTTCCCAGCTTTTGAGGTTAAAGGACGACGTGTCGGAGGTTCTAACTACCAAATTCCTTACCCTGTTCAAGGTCACCGAAGAATTCACTTAGGTATGATGTGGTTTGTATCATCTGCTAGAGCAAAGAAGGGAATGCCTTACTGGCAAAGACTTGGAACTGAAATCGTTGATGCTTATAACGAAACAGGTAGTGCTGTTAAAAAGCGTGAAGAAGTACACAAGATGGCTGAAGCCAACCGTGCATTCGCTCACTTCGCTAGATAGGCTTAATCACTATGATTACAGAATGTAGTAACTGCGTAGGTGAAGCAGCAGAAGTGTGTGCACAAGCATATAGAATCTCTGCTCAGAGAGTTGCCGGACCTGCAGAAGATTCAATAATGGCTGGCGTAAGTCCAGATCACGCACTAAGGGTTATTGCTAAAACTCGGGATCGTGAATTGAACGCATTAACTTATATAAGTAGATCAATATTACCCGCATGTAACTTAACATCAGAACAAATAGGGTTAAGGTTAGATGAAGCAATAATAGAAGCAGGCGATACCCTAAATACATAGTAGTTATTCTCTTTTAGCACCACACAGCTTAATCATAAGCGTAATTACGCTATAATACAAAATTAAATAAAAAACATTTTATGAAAAAGAATAAACAAGCTGGTCAAAAAGACCAGTCAATCAAGGCTATACTAAGTCTTTATCGATACAATTGGCTAAAGTATACGAGCACTGCTACCGTTGTGGTAATTGCGTGTATCTTTGAGGCTTTTTTGCCAATCATCTCTGGTTACATAATAGGTAATATAGTATCTTTGCAGGAGAACTATAGTAAGTTGGGCTTTTTATTATTCGCTATGGTAGGGAGCGGAGTTATTCATGCTATCTTCTGGCACTTGGGAGACTACATGGTAGTATGGAACATTGTACCTAGTTTTCATAAGTACAGACGGATTATTTTTGATAAAGCCTGGGATAAAGACTATAGCGAATATATTCAAAAACCGAGTGGTAAGATAGCTGCATCAGTCAACACAATCTACCAAGATTATGATAATCTTTATGCATCTTTTCACTATGGTTTTATTACACTTATAGTCCCATACACAGTTTTCATAGTGTATATGTTCTCTACAGTGTGGATTAATGGGCTCATCCTAAGTGGATTTTTGCTTATAGCTTTATTGACCTTAAGTCTACAGCTGAAGAATATTCGTGAAAAAGGAGCTAGTCACGCAGACTATAAGGCTGAAACAGATGGAAAAACTTATGACTCATATTCTAATTTTACAAATGTAATATCTTTTAGGGCTCATAAAAAAGAATTTATATCAGATGAAAAAAGAATAAATGAGTTACTTCAAAGAAGAAAAAAAGGAGACTATTCAGTACTTAACTATTGGTCTACCTCAAGTCTGCTTGCTAGAGGAATACTTTGGTCAGTCGTATTATTAGTAAACTTTTCTATGCTAAAAAAGGGAGATATCAGTACCTCTCAATTCGCAACTGCAATTACAGTTCTCTTTACCTTTACTAGTCATTTTTGGGAGCTTGTTCATGAGGTTAGTGCAATTAACACCAAGATGGCTTCTTATAAGCAAAACTATAACTATCTATTTCCAGGAAGAAACGTTGTTAAAGAGTACTATCATGAACAAAAACAAAAGAAGGTTAAGATATTTAAGCCTAGTTTTAACGACTCAATTAAGCTTAATAAACTTAACTTCGCTTATCCAGATAGACTAGATAATCTAGTACTAAGGAACATCAATCTAGACATAAGAAAGAACGAAAAGATTGGAATAGTAGGGAAGAGTGGTTCAGGAAAGTCTACACTTATTAAGTTATTACTTGGCTTTTACGATTACAAAGAAGGCTCGATCCAGATTGATGAAAAAAATGTACCAAAAGAAGAACTTGGCATAATAAACTCTTATGTACCTCAAGATACAACCTTATTCCAGCAGAGCATTGCTTACAATATTGCATATGCAAAAGGTGGTAGAGCTACTAAAGAGGAGATAATTAAGGCTGCTAAAAAAGCTCATGCACATGAGTTTATTGATTCGCTTCCAGATAAATATGAAACATTAGTAGGTGAGCGCGGCATCAAGCTTAGTCTCGGTCAACGTCAAAGAATTGCTATTGCCAGGGCGTTCTTAAAAGAATCTGATTTATTAATACTAGACGAAGCAACCTCAGCACTAGATTCTAAAACTGAGAAACTAGTCCAAGAAAGCTTAGAAGACTTATGGAAGGGGAAGACCGTAATCGCAATCGCTCACAGACTCTCAACACTTAATAATGTCGATAGAATTATCGTTATGGATAAAGGAAAGATAGTTGAGCAAGGCACAAAGGCTGAGTTATTAAGCTTAGGCGGGATCTTCGCTGAGCTCTGGAATCACCAGAAAGACGGCTTAATAATCGAAGACGAAACTGAGAATTAGCCATTAGTACCTAAGAGCTTCTATCAACTGAGACTCTCTTGCCACATCGATGGTCCACTGCCAAACTTTCTCAGCAACGACTGGACTGCCATCATTCACGACATCAATTGATCCTGGACACACTCCAGGCCTGTCTACCGCTTTTTCTTCGTCAGAAATAGTGTATATGTCCCTAAGATGCGGCTCGTCTTTAGCAGTCTTTTCTGCCAACTCAATAGCCCTCCCTACAATATGTGGTGATGTTCTAAAGCTTAATGCTTCAGTGTCTTTTTTGTCTAAAACAAGTTCTCCAGCTAGACTAGTGGCTGACTTGGTTATCATTCTGCTAGCTAATTCTAGCCGTTGTACAGACTTACCACCTGTGAACTTTTTTGCAACACCACCGTAGCTATTCCTGAGCCTAGTGTATATCTCATCCGGACACATTTCACTATAATCAAGTGCAAACATATAGATGTTTTCGGCAGTAAATTCTACCGCACTATTAATAAAAACTCTAATATTCTCAATCGTATCATCAACTGGGCTAGATGTGTCTAAATCCTCATCATCACATTCTTCATAAGGACCTGCTATATATATCGCTGCTGGGCTCTCATCATCTTCTTCAAGTTCTTCTAAAGTTCTTTCGATATGTTCAACTAAGAAAGCTGAAGCATCTCTTGAGAAATCATTAAGCGGGGTATATGGAGAAAAATTAAGATCAATAAAGGGTATCTCAAGATCAATGTCAGGATCAAACATTCGGCTCAAGGCAACAGCTCTCACTTGCTTTCCTCTAACATGAGGGTCAGGGCTTAAGTATGGGCAAGTAGGAGTTGTGTCTACATTAAATTCTCTTGCACCCACTGTAACTTCTTGTCTTAAATTCGTCATAATCTCAATAACTATAACACTATATGACTAGTCTTGTAAATCTTACCCTACTCTACCCTCTTGATAATCAATGTACTAATATTGTACTGAGATATCTGGTTGGGTAGGGAAGTAGTGTTTTTATTTGATCTTTTTGAATTTATCAAATGTTGCTTTTATAACATTATCTAGTAGTTTGTCAATGTCTTCGTTATAAAAAATGTCGTGCCTATCATTGCAGACTCCCCCTTTACACATTCCGGCTACAACCATCAATTCATCAAAAAGGTCAGAAGTACCACCAGAATTACTAACAACACCAACAGGTTTATGGGCTTCAATCGCGGTTGCAAATTCATGCACAGTACCCATGCGGCCTCCAATTGAGATTACACAGTCAGAACTATTAATTAATAAACTATCCCGACCAACATAGTGCATTCCAGTATACAAGATAAAATCATAATTCTCTGTTGGCAGTCTATACTTTGTAACATGCTCTTTATAGCTTTGTGCTGGACTAATTCCGATACTAACCCCACCAACACTTTTTGCACCTTGAGCCGCCCAGTCTGGTAAGCCTACTGTGGCGCCAGTAATTAAAATATGACCTTTTTCGGCAATCTTCTTGCCAATATCAAAAGCAATTTTGTAATCGAGATCTACAGTAGGCCCGTGTGCAGCTCCGCTCACACAAATAGTTAAACTTTGTCCTTTAGAATCCATACTCATAAATTATATCAAAAGCATAAGCTTTATACTTAAATTTATATCTGTAAATTTCTACATAAGTTATAATTAAGATTATGTTAGGTATTCTTTTACTACTTACTTTAAACACTGGCCAACTTAATTCTAGTTACACATCTCTACAAAAAGATTTAAAACCTGTCATTTCTGCCTCAAGCATAATCACCTCAGAAACTTGCCAGAATGGTCCAGTTAGAGAGTTTGATTTATCTGATATTGAAGGGCATAAAGTTAATAAACTTCTCTACCTCCAAGTAAAAGACATCTTAAAGCAAGCCAGAAAAGAGGGCAAGCCGATTAGTTTAAATTCTACTTTTAGACCGTGCGCGGAGCAGAGTAGTTTAAGAAAAAGTAATTGTGGGGGAGACACTTCCCTGCCCGCCGAAGCATGTAGCCCACCTACCGAAAAACCTGGAGAAAGTTTGCACAACTATGGCATGGCCATAGATTTTAAATGTGATGACTCCCCTATTTTTGCCAATTCTTCTTGCTATACCTGGCTAAAAACCAATGCGCAAAAATATAAACTTCAGCAAAGAGCAGAAGAGCCATGGCATTGGAGCTTCACCGGCAAGTAATCAATAGCCTGCCTCCCCTTTGTTAATCTTTTTATAAATCTTTTCGTAAATTTTATTTGCTTCTTCTTTTGTAAGAGTTTTATTTAAGTTTCTTAATGTTATCCTGACTAATACATTTTTTTGGTTTGGGTTTATTCCTAATTTTACTCGAGCTACATCTGGCAGATCCTCGTATTTTACTTCTGAAAGAAGTTCAATCTCCTCTAAGCTTGAGATATCATCTCCAATTGCATTTTCTATATCTTGGCTAATATCTTCCTCGACATAATTTTTTGGAACTGAGTAACTCATGTCTCGTTTAATAGCGGGTTGTAAACTAACCGGTCTATATTTTTTTAGATCATACATTTGTTCTTTAATTCTTGGATTGTCACTTCTTAAGAGTCTGATGTCCGGCAGATCTTTAAGCGTCATAACTAACCTATCTAGACCAGGCCCAGCTGCGAGTCCGCTCACTTTTTCGGGATCCATTCCATTAAGCTTAATGATCTCAGTTCCAAGTAGACCACATTCTAAAATCTCAATATCTCTCCCATCGGGATGGGTCGCATTTACCTCAATCCCTTCATTTGTGTATGGATGTGGGCTATCTTCGATTCTTAGGTTCCAATTCGGCGCAACCTCTTTTGCGATTGCAGTAACCATGTTTAAAAGGTCTGCATTTTTAATCTTAGCTTTTTTATCGTTTTTAACAATTCGCCAAATATCCATTTGATGGAGTACCCCTAAATGCTTTTTATCCCAAACGTCTCTTCTATAGGCCAGACCAGGCACTAGAATTGTTACATCGTCCCAACTATCGTAATTTTTTGCTAGCTCTCTAAATACAGCCGGGATTTGAGCAGAGGTATGAGTTTGCAAACATTTATCTTCATCAACCCAATGTGTATAAGTCGAGCTTCTACTAATATTATCCTTGGGTACTAAAAGATTGTCATAACAATCTTTGCCGCTGACAATTGGGCTACGCTTAATAACTCTAACTTCAGTTTCGGGCCAGAGTTCTTCTAATGCTTTTCGTATTTTTCTATAAACAAGATTAATAGCATGTGCTTTTTCTCCTTTTTTTGGATCCACGCTTAAATCTTGTATTGCTAAATATTCCTCCAGCTTCTTGCTGGAGATTGGTTTAATCTCTATCATTTTATTTCTCCTTCGTTTTATCGCTTATAGGTGTGATTATTTAAAACCACCATCCACTTCTTGTTGTATTGGGTAAATCTAAGGTTTTTGTTTCTGCTGGATCTTCTTTATAAGTATTTGCCGATGTTACAGCCTGGTCTCCCATTAATTCAATTCCCATCTCTCTTCTTAGTTTTGCGGCATAGCTCTCTAGGTCCTCTTTAGTTGGATTAGGAGTTACCTCATATCTGCATCCTACATACCCTTTTCCATCTCCAACGACCTCGGACTTGCCTAAAATATCTGCCATATAAATATACTTTCTTAATCTTAATTTGTTATTAATATAAAAAATCCTAATGCGGTGTAATAAAAATAAATGCCCTAAAGGGCAAAAAATGTATTAGAAAATACAAAAGAGCTGTTCAAAGTATTTTGATAATAACCAGCTACAAGACTTTTTAAAGCCCAATAAATATCTAAACTGATTTTTTCTATACTTTGCATAGTGTTACAGATTCTACATCAAACATAAGCATAAGTCAATGCTATACTGTACATTACGATTATGAAATTTATTGGAGATTTATATAATGATGTGTCTATAGGGTCAAAACTCTATCTATCAAATGCTGGTGATTCATTAATATCACATAAAAACAGGTTAATTAAAGGCAGAAATGCTTTATTGTGTGCAGTAGCTGCTCTCGGCTTAGGTTCTTCGGCAGTTGGCCTTGGAAATCTTATGGAAGGTCAAACAAATAGTGAAATAGCTGACATATCAGCAGAAGCCAGTTTAACTATTAATGGTTTTGATCATGTTAGCTCCGCTAGGCATGCCGAACTTGGCAGACCACCCACCGCAACAATTGTTTTGGATAATGGAGATACATGCTTTGTTCGATATTCTCAAAATACGAAAGGTCTATTAAATATGCCTTGGGGTGCCGATGTTACAGATTGGAGAGACTGCCCACTAATAGAAGATCAAGATTAAGCTTTAGGTTAGAATAGCTATTTTAAGCTATAATATCGTTATATGAATTTAGAAATAGGCCCTAATTGTCCATCTTGCGAAGCGGCATCTGCAGGAGTCTGTCCAGCATTTAATCTGTTGCAAGCCTTCGACAGATTAAGCGATGGGTCTGGCACACTTCCTATATCAAATTTATACTCATGTAATGTTGAAACGATAAATAGGTCTATTCAAGCATGCAGGGGAAAGGAGAATGTAGGTGAATTTGTTGTAAGGCTTGGCCAGGCAGCAGGATCGGTTGCTACAAAAATTATGGTACTAGATGGTGAGGCTCAGAGAATTAATAAGGCTACAAGAGATTTTTCTAATAATGAAGAAAATATTGATCCAAAAAAACTCAAAGCATCAAAAGATCATAGAATAGGTTTTTATCCGTACCCGGATAGCCTAGCTTCTAGCAAACAAATAAATGCTAGAAAAGCGCTTTTTGAGGCGGGAGTGTTAGTCTAGGTTTTATCTAAGGCAGCCGATCTAATTTTTCTTTACGTCTCGAATATTTTGGGGCATCTTTAAAATCGGTTTCTAAGAAAGCTTTTATAACACTTTGCCAGTTGCTATTCTCTTCTTCACTCCCCTCTTTTTTCTCATTAAATAAACTTCTTGGTAAACATAAAATATTAATATCGTCATCACTTCTTGCAAGAGTTGTTTCTTCAAGATTCCAGCATAGCCCGGCCCTAATACCCCTGAATCTGTTTGCAGCAATAGCCATGCCTTGGCCACTTCCGCATAAAAGAATCCCTTTATTCTCAGTATCTTCAAGAACTTTTAAAGATACAGCCGTGGCAAAGTCAGGATAATCATCTTCTGAGGAGTAGTTCTCTTTGCCAATTTCTTCAAAAATAATTCCCTGTCTCTTTAAAAAAGCCAATAAATCATTTTTGACTAATCTACCTTGATGATCCGCTCCGATATATAACATTAGCCCACCCCTTACGTTCTGTTGACATTTCAGGCGTTGCTCAAGCATAGCCTGGTGCCGAGGGAGAGACTCGAACTCTCATGAGATAAATCTCACCGGATTTTGAGTCCGGCGCGTCTACCAGTTCCGCCACCCCGGCTAAAACTACTACTTATTATAACATTTGCTTTATGTCCTCTCTATTGGAGTGTCAGCGAAGTGGAGAGATATCTCTAGTTAAACTTAATATGGGTAATACTTAGTCCTCCAGTTATATAAAGATTAATTATTCTCTTTGTCAAAAAGTGAATAAAATGCTATATTAAACCTTAAGCTTAATACTGGTCAATTACCACTAGGAGTGCTAGACTATAACTTGAAGAAGCATAATAAAACAAAAAAATGCAGACTAAACCAAATAAACCAATTTCCTCAAAAAAACCTTCCGGATCAGAATCAGGAGTAGTGAGCGGAGGTTCAAATCCTACAGGAGTGATTTATGTTGATCAAGATTCTGACATAACATCAATAGTGTCTAAACTTAAGGCTGAATCTGCTAAGGACGTTAAAATAGTAGTTCCAAAAAACTCTGCAGCGCTTCAATCTGGAGTAAACTTAAAATTGCTTGCACGAACTGCACATACTAAAGCTAAAAATCTATCCCTTATTACATCTGATTCAAGACTAGTCGCTATGGCAGGGGCCGCAAAAATTGCCACTGCACCAAATTTAAGTGCAGAGCCATCCATATTAAAGTCTGGACTATCAACAGGGGCAGCAGTTGGAGCAACTGGGAGTGCTATTAAGATTAATAATCCAGAAGATGATCTTGATTCAGACTCTCCGCAGCAAGCAGAAGATCTTGATGAAGATTTAACTATTGATGACTCAGACCTTACTCAAGCGAGTGCTGTACCTGTAGCTATTGCGGATGAGGGTTCTGGCAAAGTTATGAAACCAAAAGATCCTAAAGATAAAAAAGTCCCTAACTTTTATGATTTCAGGAAAAAGGCACTTATCGGTCTTGGAGTATTCTTTGGACTACTTATTATAGTTTTACTCTTAATGACGTCAAAAAAGTCAGCAGCTATAAATGTTAGAGCAAATGCCGAAAGACTTGATGTAAACTTCTCAGCTAAGCTTAACGAATCAGCAACTGAGACCACAAAAGATGAACTAAAAGCAGTCAAAAAATCAGGATCAAAATCAACTACCGAAACTACTCCAGCTACTGGCGAGCAAGATATCGGCGCTAAAGCTAGTGGTAAAGTAACTCTATACAACTGTGATAAAAATGATAACGATATAACACTTTCTTCAGGAACTGGCGTATCTTCCGGAGGACTCACATTTTTAACGACTTCTTCAGTAAAAGTTCCTGTAAGCAATTTTACGGGTGGTGGGACTTGTAAAAAGGACAAAAGCGCTACCGTTAACGTAATAGCGCAGAATTCTGGATCACAGTATAACGTGGGGGCCAGATCATACAGTGTTAGTGGAGCTTCTTCGGTCACAGGCCAAGGAAGTGAGATGACCGGAGGGACAACTCAAATTGTTAAAGTAGTTAGTCAAAATGATGTTAACTCTTTAAAAGAAAAGCTTGCTACTAATAACCAAGAAGCATACAAAGCTGAACTGCGATCTCAGTTTAACTCTTCACAAAAAGCACTTGAAGAGACTTTTTCAGTCCAACTCGGTGAAGTCCAAGTTACTCCAGCTGTTGGCCAACAGGCAGAAACAGTAACTGCGACAGTAGTTGCAAATTACTCAATGTATGGAGCAGAAGAAAATCAACTCCAAAAAATACTGGAGCTTAATATTAATGAGGCAAAAAAAGATCAATCACAGAGCATTGTAAAAAACGGTCTTGAAGATCTAATTGTAACTTCCGGAGAAAATGGCAACTTTAGCTTCTCAACTGTTTCGTATATTGGACCGAATATCGATTTAGATAAAATCAAACAAGACAGCTCGGGCAAAAAGAAAGGTGAAGCAATTCAGCTAGTTAAATCATTTGAAGGAGTCGATGATGCCTCAGTTAAGATTAGTCCATTTTGGTCCTCCACTCTACCCGGTTCCGATAAGATCGAAATCAAAATAGAGATCGCAAATAGCAATAATAACTAGATCTATATCTAATGAAGATTATCTCACTCGACTTTGGAGAAAAATATATAGGAGTTGCATACGCTGATACTGATTCTGTATTGATAGCTCAGCCTTTAGAGATTATCTCTAATAAAAGTGACGGTAAAGAGATAGAGACAATAGATAATATTTGTAAAAAAAAGAGGGCAGAAGCTATAGTTCTCGGTTATCCTAGAAACCTAAGTGGTAATGCAACTCTACAAACTAGAGAAGTTGAGGTTTTTGGTGATAAACTTAAAAGTACTATACAAATCCCCTTAATATACCAAGATGAAACACTCTCAAGTGTTCTAGTAAGAGATGAACTCAGCGAAGATAAAAAGGGTAAAAAAAAGAGAATTGATGACCAAGCAGCAGCTTTAATTCTACAAGATTATTTAGAACAAGAGTTTAGGAAATAAAACCAAATAAAATGAAGACATATTATCACCACAAGCATGGCGCTATTAAAGATTCGAAGTTACTAAACTTAAACTCACCAAAAAAAGTTCTATTAATCTCGCTCTCAGTGATCTTACTATTGATTGGAGTAAGCTACATGTGGTACAAAACTTCATTGCAACCAGTCGGCAAAGGTGAGAGCAAGCCATTTGTCGTGGCTAAAGGAGATTCGGTTAATGATATCTTAGATAGATTAAAAAAAGATAAACTAATAAAATCATCCTTAAGCTTAAAGATCCATGCAAAAATAAATGGTACCTACTCTAAGTTAAAAGTTGGAAAATACTCAATATCTCCAGAGCTTTCTGGGCCTCAAATAGTCGAGATAATATCAGGAGGCAAAGTGTCAGACGCCAAACTAACAATCTTAGCCGGAAAAACAGTACAAGAAATACTACCAGAACTTTATCAGCATTTTGGTCAAGGTCAGGTACAACAGACTTTGGATAATCTTGAGTCTGATTTTCATCCAATATTGGCAGACCAACCAAAGTCATCATCAATTAATCTAGAAGGCTACTTTCTTCCAGAAACATACACCGACTTAAACAGTGGAGTAAGTTTTGAAGATTGGCTAAAACGAAACTTTGACTTATATTCTGAACGCATCTCATCTCTTAGGGATAAGATTGCTACTCGAGGCTTTAACCTCCATGAAGCATTCACTTTAGCTTCAATAATCCAAAAAGAATCATCAGTTCCAGAAGAGCAAAAAAAGATTGCCCAAGTTTTTGAAACTCGTCTCCAAAGAGGTATCTCACTAGGCGCAGATCCAACATTTATATATGCTGCTAAACTTAAGGGGGTAGAACCGAGTCCAACAATTGATTCCCCTTATAATACTCGAATCTATAAAGGGCTTCCCCCTACTCCTATTGGTACTTTTGAACTTACTGCTCTAAAGGCAGTCGCAGATCCAGCTCAAACTGATTTTCTGTATTTTGTAGCGGGTGACGATGGCACTATTTACTATAATTATACCGAAGAAGAGCATCAAGCAGATATAAAAGCCTACTGTCAAAAACTCTGCAACTAAAAAAGACCCATATATATTGGATCCTTAAATACTGTTTTGGAGGGCCAGATGGGGCTCGAACCCATGACACCCGGCTTAAAAGGCCGGTGCTCTAACCAGCTGAGCTACTGGCCCGTACAAAGATATTTTACTATAACAGGGCAAGATTGTTCAATCCCTGTGAAAAAAAGAACTCCTTTTTGGAGCATGCCCACCCTTCTAAAAACTTAGTTATTAGAAGAATATATGCTAAACAAACAGGAGAACTTTTTAAATCAGATCTACACCGATTCTTTCGCCTTCAAAAATTTCAGTTTTATTTTTATATTTTTGTTTTGATCGAACTTTGTGCGAGATCTTAAGCATAAGCATAACTCTTCTTATCCTCTACTGTCAAGAGTAGTTCCTCTCTGTTATAATTACGGGTTAAGTGGCGCCGTGGCCGAGTGGTTAGGCAGAGGTCTGCAAAACCTCGTACACCGGTTCGATCCCGGTCGGTGCCTCCAAGATTAATATTATATGGAGAGTGATACTCCTTTTAGAGATTCTTTATTAAAATGGGGCCGAAGTGGCTCATTTTACCCTATACTATTGCCAGATCCTGAATCTAATGATGCCCTGAGAGCTATACAAGCTCAGATTGCAAAGCAATTTCCTGCAGCCACTCTATCTAAAGATTTGCATTCCACGTTTTTCTATTTAAAGCCAGCCAAGTTCTATGAGAAACTTCTTGAGATAAAGCCTGGGTATGACGAAGCACAGCTGTACCTTGAATTAAGCACCACAATGTCTAACATATGCGCTACCACAGGTATGTATCCACTCTCTACTGATGTGCTAGGGCTAGATAGGTATGGCCCAAATGATGAGGTGATCGCTTTAAAGCTTGCGGATATGGGAATAAGAGAGGATGCTCGTAAAATTTTAAGGGTAAATTTAGGGTATTCGGGTTTTGGCAAAAAAATTTTAGACATACTCGCGGAAGAGCCTGCTTATCAATGGGTTTTCGGCCCTTCGGATATGCACATAAGTTTAGCAAGTGGTGTAAAGGAAGAATTAGATGAGACTAAAATTACTATGCCTAAAACTATAACCTTCGATGGTATAGGTGATGGTAGTGTCCAAGCACCTGGCGATACCGTAGATGAAAGATATCAATGGTACTTAATGGGAGTGTAAATCGTAGTAAAAACTAACTCTTTACACTATATATAGTGCTTATGATACAATTTAGATCACTAGAGAAATATATGTGGGTAGTTGATTTGGCGAGTGATTTATAGGTGTTCTAATTAGATTTTAAAGTCTATGAAAAGTTAAATTAAAGAAATTTTTGTAGCATTCTAAACTTTTTAATTTAACATAGAACATAGAACATCTCATAAATTCTCTAACTTATGTCACTAAACTTAAAGATATAACACAAAAAATAATTGACTAATTGAGGGTAGATAAAATGTCAAAAATTACAATGTATACTACAACCACTTGTGCAAGTTGTCAGATGGTCAAAAAATGGCTAACTATGAAGAACCAGGAGTGGGAAGAAGTGCACTTAGATGAGCATCCAGAAAGGCAACAAGAGGCAATTGAGCTAAGTGGCTCTACGACAGTTCCAATAACTTTAATAGAAAATGATGGGACCAAAAATGTAATCGTAGGTTTTAAGCCAGCCCAACTTGCTGAAGCAATCGCTTAAAGTCCGCTCTGCTAAACTTAAATTAACATGTCTGATACAAAATCTACTATTTACGATATATTAATGATTGGAGCAGGGCCTAGTGCTCTAGCGGCAGCTATCTATACAACTAGAGAGGATCTAAATACTCTACTTCTAGAAAAAGGTGCTATCGGCGGGCTTGCGGCTTTGACTGATAGAGTGGACAATTACCCCGGCTTCCCAGATGGTTTAACTGGGTTAGAACTAGCCCAAGGGATGGAAAAGCAAGCCGAGCGTTTTGGAGCTAAAATTGATTTTGGTACAGTTATTAATCTTTCTCGAGATGAAAAGAAAAATATCATTACTGTAAATACGGAAGAAGGTGGAGAATTTAAAACCAGATCAGTTTTAATTGCAACAGGTACTCACTACAGAGAATTAAATATCCCAGGAGAAAAAGAATTCTGGGGAAAAGGTGTCCACTGGTGTGCTACCTGCGATGGCGCATTCTATCGAGATAAAAAACTGGTCGTTGTTGGCGGTGGTAACTCAGCAATACAAGAGGGGATCTTTTTAACTCGTTTTGCTAGTGAAATTGATATCTTAGTTAGATCAGATAAACTTAAAGCCTCAGAGGTGCTTATAGAAGAACTAGATGAGTATATAAAGTCTGGCAAAATAAGAGTCCACTTTAATACTACTCCAGTGGAGATTCTAGGCAAAGACGGTCAAGTAACTGGCGTCAAAACATTTACCGGAGAAGACAAAAAAGAAAAAGTTTTTGAATGTGATGGTGTATTTGAATTTATAGGACTTATTCCAAATACTCAGTTCTTAGAAGCTTCTGGAGTAGAACTTGATGAATACAAGTTTGTTAAAACAGATTTAAGTTTAATGACTAGCGTTCCTGGAGTATTTGCCTCAGGAGATTGTCGCTCAGGAGCAACCATGCAAATTGCCTCCGCAACTGGAGAAGGCGCCACCGCTGCCCTTATGATCCGCCAATATATTGAGGGTAAGTAATTTTTATGAGAGAGCCAAAGATTCTAAAAAGAACAGAATTTGGAAATCCTATCTTACAGACTCCTTCAAAAAAGCTCACCAAAAAAGAAATATCCTCAGAAGAGATACATCAATTGATTGCTGATATGCGACACACCGTATCAGTAAAAAAGTACGGAGTTGGTATAGCTGCTCCTCAAGTAGGTCATCCAGTAGCTCTCTCTGTTATTTCTATTAAAAAAACACCATCTCGACCAAATGTCAAAGAATTCGAGTCAGTAATTATTAATCCAAGTTTTGAAGGTCTAGGGAAAAAAGAAGAAATGTGGGAAGGATGCATCAGCTTTTCAGCTATGCAAAGTCCGGTATTTGCTAAAGCAGTTAGGTATAAAAGAATTAGGGCTAAATGGATAGATGAAAAAGGTATTTCTCAAGAGGAAGATCTAGATGGTCTGATCGCACATGTGTTCCAGCACGAGACTGATCACCTAAACGGCATCCTATTCCCAGAAAGAGTCAAGGATCATCGTTCATGGATGAACGCCAACGAATATAAAAAGATGATAGTATCTAAGATTAAAGATAAAAAGAAGACGGATTGACTCCGCCTTCTTTTTGTTTAGTTAAGCTTAAGAATTACTTCTTAGAGTTAACAAGATCAACAAGTTGGTAAACACCAGCTAAACCTACTACTGCGTAAACAACGCGTACTACATTTTCTAGAGCTTGACCGCTAACTACTAGGTCAGCTAGCTCAACTACTAAGTTGTAATCAAAGAATCCAACTAGACCCCAGTTAAGAGCTCCTACTACTACAAGTACAAGTGATACTAAACTCAATTGTTTATTTCCCATAATTTTTACCTTTTAAACTTAACTTTGTACCTCCGATTATACCCTTATATCGCAAGCTGTCAATAACTCGCTTATGTTTTTTATATTCTATTAGTTATTATATAGATCTGACCCGTTGACTTAACAAGCTAACCTCTGCTAGAATGTAGGTATAAGTTTGTTCTAGCTCTCTTAGATCTAGAAGATGCCAAAAGAGCCAAGTCTTATCACCCTACCTCTGTAGAAAATAAGAAACTAGCACCTTTTCTCGGCATCAATTTTTATAGCTAAAATACTTTTTGCGAGGCTATAAAGATCAACCAAATAAATTTAAGTTTAGGGTAACATGAAGCTACCTATCAAAAAACCACTAAAATTATTAAATACAATATGAAGGCCATTATCGGTACAAAACTAGGAATGACTCAGGTCGTTAATGAGGCTGGACATCTCGTGCCAGTTACTCTAGTAGAAGCCGGACCTTGTACTGTGACCCAAATTAAAAATATCGAAAAAGACGGATATAGTGCTATTCAACTGGGTTACGGAGAATCAAAGAAATTGAATAAAGCACAAACTGGCCACCTCAAGCAGGCGGCTTCTTCGTCTAAAAAATTAAAAGAATTTAGAGTCGAAGAAGAATCAATTTCAGAAGAGCTAAAAGTTGGCTCAAATGTAACAATCGCAAATTTTGAAGAAGGTGATGTTGTTAAGGTCACAGCAATATCTAAGGGTAAAGGGTTTGCTGGAACAATTAAAAGACATAACTTCTCTCGTGGCCCAGTGTCTCACGGTAGTCATAACGTTCGTGGGCCAGGTTCAATTGGATCAATGTACCCACAAAAAGTCTTTAAGGGCAAAAAGATGGCTGGCCACATGGGTAATGAGCAAGTTACAACTCGTGGCTTAAAAGTAGCCTACCTTGATGCTGCCGCTAACATTATTGGCATTAAAGGTGCTATTCCAGGCCCAAATAAAGGTATCGTCTACATTGTAGGAGGAGCTAAATAATATGGCCGAAGCAAAAACTACAGCTACTTCTGAAGCAGTAAAGCTTAATAAAGATATTTTCTCATTAGAAGTATCAAACCATGAGTTACTTGGTAGAAGCTACCGAGCTTACCTAGCAAACGCTCGCTCAGCCCAAGCATCTGCAAAAAAGCGTGGAGAAGTAAGAGGTGGTGGACGTAAGCCTTGGCAACAAAAAGGTACTGGACGAGCTCGTATCGGGTCTACTCGTGCTCCGCACTGGCGTGGTGGTGGTGTAACTTTCGGCCCAACTGGAGATCAAAACTATACAATTACAATCCCAAAGAGCGCCAAAAAAGTAGCTATTAAACAAGCACTATCACTTAAGAATCAAGAAAAACTAGTTCAGACTTTCCAAGCATCAGCTCTTAATATTAAAGATGGTAAGACAAAAGAAGTACTAGATTTTTTAAAAAAGCAAAAAGCTGACCAAATTAACAGAGTACTAGTCGTTGTCGCAAATAAGGATGATAAGATTTCTCGATCTGCATCTAACTTACAAAATCTAAAAGTAGTTGCTGCTAATTATTTAAATGTATTTGATATCTTAAATGCAGATTTAATTCTACTCTCATCAGACAGTCTACCAGTAATCGAAAAATGGTTGCTCGAAAATACTTCAAAAGTTGGATCTAAAAAAGCTGAAGAAAAGATTGCTACCGTTAAAACTGGTGATGCAAAAAAAGCCACTAAGACTAATAAAAGAAAAGTCTCAGTAGAAGATCTAAAAGCTAAGGCTGAAGGAGGAGATAAGTAATATGGCAGAGCTTGCAGCAATTCCTCATATCAGCGAGAAGGCTTACGCATCTAGTATTGATGGAGTTTATGTCTTTAAAGTTCCAACTACTGCTAATAAGGCAGAAGTAACTAAGGCGGTTGAGTCAAAATATAATGTAACAGTGACTAACGTTAATCTATTAAATTCTCAAGGTAAAAAGGCTCGCTCAATTAGACGTGGATCTAAAGCTCAGCCGATTTACGGTAAAAGGTCTGATACTAAAAAAGCTTACGTAACAGTTAAAAAGGGAGATCTAATCCAGATTGAAGCTTTTAGCGAAGTGAGTGAAGAAGGAGCTAAAAAATAAAGTTTATGGCAGTTAAAGTTTACAAACCAACCACTCCTGCAAGGCGCAACATGACTTCACAAGACTTCAGTGAGATCACTACAAGCAAACCGGTAAAATCACTTCTATCTTCAAAAAAGTCTAGTGCAGGACGTAATAACCAAGGTAAAATCACAGTTCGTCACCGAGGTGGAGGAGTTAAGAAGCACTATCGTCAAATTAACTTTAAACCAACAGAAGGTTCAGTATTTAAAGTTATTCATATTGAATATGATCCAAACAGAACAGCTCGTATAGCTCGTGTAGAAGATCAGGACGGAAAACTTCACTACTTAATCGCAGGTTTAAACTGGAAGCAAGGCCAAAAAATTACAGTAGGCGCAAGTGCTCCAATTGACGAAGGTAATCTATTGCCGCTCTCAAAAATCCCAGTTGGTAACCAGATCTTTAATATTGAGTTACAGCCAGGTAAGGGAGCTCAAATCTGCCGCTCAGCCGGAGTCTCAGCACAGTTAATGGCCAAAGAAGGTGATTTAGCTCTAATCAAGTTACCAAGCGGAGAGCGACGAAACGTCCCAATTACTTGTACTGCCATGATCGGTACAGTCGGAAATGTTCAACATCAAAACGTAAAACTTGGTTCTGCGGGGCGCAAACGCAAAATGGGTATCCGCCCAACAGTTCGTGGAGTCGTCATGAACCCAGTAGATCACCCACATGGTGGTGGTGAAGGACGTGGGAAAGGTAATAACCCATCAACTCCATGGGGTAAGCCAACCCTTGGTTATAAGACTCGCCATAATAAGCGTACTCAGAAGATGATCGTAAGAAGTCGTCACCAAGCTAAGAGGCGTAAAGGATAGAAGAGGAAATTAGATTAAATATAAGCTTATGTCAAGATCAGTAAAAAAAGGACCATTCGTAGACTTCAAACTTCTAAAGAAGGTTGAAGCTCTTGAACCAGGCTCACGTACAGTTATAAAAACTTGGGCTCGTGCTTCTACTATCTCACCTGAGATGGTTGGTTATACAATTGCTGTACATAACGGAAAGCTACACGTTCCTGTAGTTATTACAGAAAATATGGTCGGACATAAGCTAGGCGAGTTCTCCCCTACTCGTAAGTTCCGAAAGCACGGAGGTAAGCAAAAGTAGCCTATGGCAGAGAATAATACTCCACTGATTAAAGCAATCGCGAAAGATATTCGCATCTCACCACGCAAAGTGGCCGTAGTTGCTGATCTAGTTCGTCGTAGAACAGTTGCTGATGCTTTAGTTATTCTAGAACACACAGAAAGAAAAGCAGCTTTGCCAATTATTAAAGTCATTAACTCAGCTGTTGCTAATGCTCGTCATAACTTAAGAATGTCAAATGATGATCTAGAAAAGTTAGTCATAAAAACTATTATGGTAACAGAAGGTTCTGTTAAGCTTAAGCGTTATGCTTTTGTTGGTACTGGACGTCGTGCTCGGCCTAGACCAATGCTAAAACGAAGCTCACATATCACTGTAGTTCTTACTTCTGCAGCAGCTGTAGACGAAAAAAAGAAAGAAGATAAAAAAGAAGTTAAAACTCCTGCAACAAAAGCTTCAGCTAAGCCAGTTGAAAAGACTACAGCTAAACCAGCAGTAAAGAAGGAGGTTAAAAAGTAAGCCTATGGGACAAAAAGTAAATCCAACCATGTTCAGGACCCAGGTCTCTAAAGACTGGCGATCACGCTGGTTTGTATCAAACCGTCAATTTGCAAGTTCACTAAAACAGGATATG